>JBBECL010000087.1:0-5909 GCA_040881805.1 Terrimicrobiaceae bacterium
CACGATGCGGGAAATGTGGGTCACCTTTGATGTGTCCAAGGATCGGCCATGGGGGAGTCGGCCATGGTATTGTGATTTGCTGCCACAACTTTTTTGCGCTTCCGAGTGGCAGCGGATCGAACTCGCGATGTGTCAGAGGGTCAAGGCCTTCGAACTTTTTTTGCAGGACATCTATGGCCCGAAGGAAATTCTGCGTTCCGAGACGCTTCCCGTTCAGCCCGTGTTGGGCAGTGCCTATTACCAGCGGCCTGCCATCGGACTCCCCCGGCCGGGCGGGGCCTTTTTGCATTTGAGCGGGGCCTGTCTTTGCCGGGTGCCCGATGGGAGCCTGGCCTTCAAGCATCATTACTTCAGCAACGCCTCGGGGATTTCTTACATGATGCAAAACCGGCGGGCCCTGGCCCGGGTGATGCCAGAGAGTTTCGGGAACTTTTCCATTGCCTCCATCGCCGAGGTGACGACCGCGATTTTGGAGAGCCTGCACGGGCTTTCCAACATCCAAGAACCGATGGCCGTTCTCCTCTCGCCCGGCCCGGGAAGCGCGGTTTACAGTGAGCACGCGTTTCTGGCGCGACGGATGGGAATCCCGTTGGTGCAGGGCGGGGATCTGCTTGTGCTCAACGATTCTGTTTATGTCAAAACGGTCTCCGGCTTGGAGAAGGTGGAAGTCATTTATAGCCGTGTCTCCGATCAGTGGCTGGATCCCTTGGTATTTCGGCGCGATTCGTTGCTGGGGGTGGCCGGACTTGTGCAATGTCTCCGCCGCGGGCAGGTGGTTTTGGTGAATGCCATCGGTTCGCAACTTGCGGATGACCGGGCGTTGCTTCCGTTTGCGTCCCGGATCATTGGTTATTATCTCGGAGAACGTCCTCTCATTCCGACGCTCACCACGTATTGGCTGGGTGATATTGACCAACGGGAGCTGGTTCTCGACGATCTCGCGCGTTTCACGATCCGGCCTCTCTACGGCGAGCGGATCCTGCTCGGGGGTGACGCCCGACTTCCCGATGAGAAATCCCTGGCAGAGGTCCGCAAAGAAATCTTGGAAAATCCCTCCGCCTATGTGGCCCAACCCCAGGATTGCGATGCCAGCACCTTCACGTATCATGCCGGACGGCGCAAGGAACGCCGACAGGACCACATCATGTTTTCCTATCGGAACTCGGAGGGAAAATCGGTGGTGTTTGATGGAGCTCTCACCCGAACAACCACGGACGATTCCCCGTTCACGTCCAACGAACTCGGGGGAGGCAGCAAGGACACGTGGGTGGAGGTGGCTGCGGGTGCGGTCATGTTGCATCAGGAGCGGGGGCTGGTCCGGGAGATCGGCCTGCCACCCCAGCACGTCGGGAGCCGCGATGCCGAGGCCTTCTACTGGGTGGGCCGGTATTTGGAACGTGCCAACAATCTGGCCGGAATGATCCGGGTGATCGAGACGCTGGAGCTCGAAGAACTGAACCCCACCGAACGCACGTTATACCGCCCGGTTTGGAACAAAGTTTTGCCCCCCTTGGAAAAGCCCGAGGGTGTCACCCGCAGAAATATCTCCAGCCCTGCCGGCCGTCACCGGCTGGCCCTGGACCTCAAGGAGCCGGATTCGGTGGTGCAGGCCGTTCTGAAGGCAAGCGGGAATGCGGAATCCGTTCTGGAAGGCCTCAGCTTGGAGTCCTGGGGGGTTCTGACCTCGCTGCGTGGCAGCCTTCACCGCGCCAGGTTCCGACCCAAAGCGGCGGAGGCCGTGCTGACCGCTGCCACCCGCAAAGCCTGCGATGACGTCTCCTCGCGGGTGCCGGAATTTTTTGGTGTGGCCGAGTCAACCATGCTGGCGGATGGCGGTTGGGCGTTTTGCAAAATTGGTCAATTGCTGGAACGGGCGATCATCACCGCCAATGCCCTGGCCTCCATCCTCAAACGCAGTCCCACCAAGGAGGGTGCCGAGTTGGAACACGAGGAAGAAATCCGGTTCTCGGCCTTTTTGCGACTGCTGGCCAGCCGCGACATCTACCGCCGGGTCTATCAGACACGCATTGAGCCCGGTCAAATGCTGGAACTCCTCTGGCAAAACCCGGATGCCCCCCGCTCGGTGACCCGCTGCCTGCAGAAGTGCGCGGTCCGGCTTCAGGGAGCCCGCGAAATTTCCTCGCCCGCGACCCAACGAACGCTGGGAGGACTCGAGCAATTGCTCGACAGCCTGCGCCAAACCCGGTGGCAGGACCTGCTTGATATGGGTGGTAACGCGGCCGAAACCCGGGCCTCCGACTTCCTTGCCCAAACCCTCGACCTGCACAACGTCATCTCGGACGGGTTCCTCAATCATCAAATTCACATCCACTCGGAGATCCAACCGAACCTCTTCGGCCCAAAAAATGCTCTTTGAGATCGTGCATCGCACCGACTATCGCTACGGACACGCCGCAAGGGAGGCTTGCGTGGAAGCCCGACTCACCCCGCCAAACCTCCCCACCCAAAAAATCTTGTCCCACGTGTTGGAGTTTAATCCCCCCACAGCGTGTTCCCATTATGAGGACTCGTTTGGCAATGACGTCACTTTTTACGCGATGGCGCTCCGGCATGAACGCCTCTCGGTTGTCAACACGCTTGTCGTTCAAACCAAGGAACCCGAGCCGGATCAGGACGCGCTGGGGGTGAGTTGTGCCGAAGCCCGTCAGATTTTATCCTCCGAACTGACGAATGTGTTTGATTATTTGCAACCCACCCCGGCCGTCCCCACAGGGGGGGAAGCCAAAGCCTGGGCCCGCGAGTTTTTTTCGGGAAGCCGTTCGCTGCGGGAGGGGCTGGACGGATTGAATTCTGCCATTCACACCAAGTTCGCTTACAAACCCGGGACCACGGAAAATTCCACCCCCCTCGCTGTGGTCTGGAAACAAAAGGAGGGTGTTTGTCAGGATTTTGCCCACATCATGCTTAGCGTTCTCCGCACGGCGGGAATCCCGGCCCGCTACATCTGTGGCTATATTGAGTCCGGCCCGCCGGAGGGTGGGGGACTCCTTGGATCCCTGGCGACCCATGCCTGGGTTGAGGCTCTCCTGCCGGGAATGACGTGGGTGGCCCTCGATCCCACCAACAACCAATGGTGCGGGCCCCGTCATGTCGCCGTCTCCTACGGCCGCGATTTCCGGGATGCCGCCCCCGTGCGCGGCATCTTCAAAGGGTCCGGGCCCCAGGGGCTCAAAGTGAAGGTCACCATGCGACGGATGACACAAAAACGATGAGACTCCTGATCCGCTACCATGCCTGCTTTTGTTACGACAAGCCCGCAAGCTTTTCCCCGCACGTCGTTCGTTTGTTTCCCCGGCGCGACAAATTTTTGTCCGTGAAGCAGTCGCAGTTTTCGGCGGCGGAGGGGGCGGATATCCAATATCGCGCCGACCTTTTCGACAATCTTGTGGCGACCTGTTTTTTCCCGGAACGGCTTTCGGAATTGCCATTTCAGCTTGAGCTGGAATTGGAACTTGAGGAAAAAAATCCGTTCCATTTTGTGGTGGCCACCCACGCTTTGGACAGCCCGTTTTCTTACCGGCCCGACGAAGCCCGGGCCCTTGCGGCTTATCTTGGCACAAAAAATCCCCCGCTGGATGTGCCGGAGAAAATCAGCGGCAAAGTGACGAAGCCCACCGTGGACGTGTTGGTGGACATGACCGAGTGGATTCACAAAAATATTGCGTATGAGCGCCGGGAGGAGGGTGATCCCTTCCTTCCCGAAGAAACCCTGGCCCGTGCGTCGGGTTCCTGCCGGGACATGGCCGTCCTACAAGTTGAACTCCTGCGCGCCCAGGGTTTTGCCGCACGTTTGGTGAGTGGCTTTCTATGGGAAGACCCCGAGAGCACCGAGGATCTCCGGGCCGAAAATGCCCTTCACGCCTGGGTTGAAACCTACATTCCCGGAGCGGGTTGGATCAGCCTGGACCCCACCAATGGCGTCTTCGCCGATCATCACCGCATCCCGGCAGCCGTCGGGATCGAACATGCGCAGATCGCTCCCATCTCCGGTCATTATTACGGAAATGAAAATATCCCCAGCACGCTGACCACATCTCTCGAAATCCAACCCATGCCATGAAAACAACCAAAAACCCGTCGCATCAATCCACGCCGCCCCCATGGATGCGTCAGGCCGCGGAACTTGCGGACACCAAGCTCCGGGATGCCGGGATCGGATTAACCCTGGGGGGAGAACCAACGTATGTTCCCCTCCAGCCAGTCGGGGCCGAGTGGTCCTATGCCGCCGTGGGTCCCAAAAAACTGACTTATGCCAAGGCCGTGGCCAAGAAGCTGCGTCATGGCCCCCTGCGCGGAGCTGCCGAGTTTTTTTGCCCGGGAAAACTTTATCCCGGCGAGGTCAACCCCCGCTGGGCCATCAAGTTGATCGCCAACAAAGACGGCACACCCCTGCTGACCCCCCCCAAAGAAATCCGGCCCAAAAGTGGGATCAAAGAATTCGGTGATGCCATCTGCCGGACGCTCGGGGTTTCTCCCCAGTGGGTTTCTTTCACCGACCCCAACGCGCCGGCAAGTCATGTCCTTGCCATGCCGCTTGATCATGATGGGACCCAATGGCTCTCGGCCCCATGGCCGATCAAAAAGCCCCTGCGCACGCTGCTGCCTGCGGAGGGGCCATCCGGGTTGCGGCTTCCGCTTCAACACTTTCCAGAAAATGTCACCCGCCGGGTTCTCAGCATCGAATGGCGGGGACCCAGCCCCTCGGTGTTTTTTCCGCCCCTCTTGCAGCCCGCCTTTTTGGAACTCCTCCATGCGGTGAATGCGGCCTCCCCGTTTGCCGGGGAAAAACCCCCAACCCTTGAAGGGTATGTGCCATCCGATGAACGCGGAATCTGGACGGTCCTTGGCATCACCGCCGATCCCGGCGTCCTCGAAATCAACCTGCCCGCGTGCGTGACATGGGCCGACTACGCCGGGTGGCTCACGGAAGTGACCAATGCGTGCGAGTCCGTCGGGCTGCGGTCTTGGAAAGAACCCAAAAATGAGGACCCTGCCGGAACCGGTGGTGGAAACCACATCCTTTGGGGAGGCTCCTCGCTCGACACCAACCCGTTTTTCACGCGACCCCGCTGGCTGGCTGCCATCCTCCGACATTGGCAGCGTCATCCTTCACTGGCCTACCTGTTCACCGGTTGTTATGTCGGAGCGTCCTCCCAAGCCCCGCGGCCCGATGAGTCCGCTCGCGACCTTTATGACCTCGAGATGGCTTACCGGTTTTTGGAACATTTACCCCCCGG
The DNA here is from genome assembly GCA_040881805.1 of Terrimicrobiaceae bacterium. Taxonomy (GTDB): domain Bacteria; phylum Verrucomicrobiota; class Verrucomicrobiia; order Chthoniobacterales; family Terrimicrobiaceae; genus JAJTZA01. The sequence goes on from JBBECL010000087.1 coordinate 5,259, forward strand.
CGACCACCGTCAACTCATCAATGAAACCCTCCGCCACCTCCACACCGACGTCACCGGCAATTCCCACCGCAGCGAAATCAGCTTCGACAAATTTTGGAACACGTCCTGGCCGGGGGGAGCCCTCGGCCTGATTGAATTCCGTGCGGTTGAGTCGTTGCCACGCGCGGATTGGATGTCCGCCGTGGCCCTGTTGCTGGTGGCTTTGGCCGCCCGGGCGCTCGATGACAACAAACCGCGTCCCCTCAAAGTCTTTGGCGATGCGTTGCATGACAAATTTTTCCTTCCGACCGCACTCTGGGTGGACTTTCACTCCGTTTTGACCGAGTTGGCCGCGGCGGGGCTTCCGCTTCAGGAGGACATTTATCGTGACATTTGGAACTGGAGGTTTCCGTCTCTGCTGGAATGGAAAACCGACAAGGCGTCCCTATCCATCCGCAAGGCCCTCGAAGGCTGGCCGTTGCTGTGTGAGACCCCGGTGGAAGGCGGCACGACCAGCCGTTTTGTGGACACGTCGATGCAACGACTGGAATTTGCGGCTGGCGGAGATTTTGCCGAGACCCACGAGATCTATGTGGCCGGCCGCCTCCTGCCCTTGCGTGCGGTGCCGGATCATGGCCACCTCGTGGGTCTGCGATTCCGCCGTTCCAACCT
>JBBECL010000088.1:0-5893 GCA_040881805.1 Terrimicrobiaceae bacterium
TTCCTCGCAATGTCAGAATCGAATCCAGAGGTGTCTCGGATTTGGCATGAAAAAGGCGGTCATACCGGAACCGGATCGTCCCCGGTTCGGAAGATTCCCCTTCAATCTCCAAGACCGAACACTGGAGGCTCATCTCATCGGTTTCGCGACTGAAGATATCCTCCCAGCGAAGAACTTCGTCTCCAATGGTCAGGTCCGCTCGGTCGCCGTCCCGCTTCCATTCAAAAACCGACCCCTCGGGAAAGTGGTGTTTCTTTTTGCCGAAAGCGAGCTTCCCCCCCTCCACCACCAGCCAGAGCAACCCGAATCCCAACGCCGCACCCGCCAACGAAAGGACGGCCGCCTGCCACCGCGAGTCGGTCTGCATCATTTGCGGAAGCAGAACGCTGAGAACCACCCCGGCGATCGTGCCACCCCAGGTGATCTCATCCGGAATAATAAAATGCTCGATGTCGATGAATGTTGCGACCACAAGCAGCGAAAGAAACAGCCAATAAACCGGTGCCAGTGGCAGATGATAAATCCACCACGCCGCAAAAAAGAGCCCGGCGGTCAGAAGCTCCACAACAAAGTAGCGGGGGGAGATTTTTGCTTTGCACGAGGAGCAGCGCCCCCGCAAAACCAACCAACTCACCAGGGGGAGGTTTTCATACCAGGGAATGCTTTTATTGCAGGACGGACAGAAGGACCGTTTGGGATTTCCCAAGCTGATATTGCGTGGCATCCGGTGGATGCAGGCATTGAGGAATGACCCCACGATGGCCCCAAGGACCACCGCAAAGACAGCCAACACGTCTTCTCTCATTCCTTGGGAAGCCCGGTCTCCACGATTTCACAAAGCGCATGAAGCAAAAATTTATGCGCTTCCTGAATGCGGGCGGTGACCTTGCCACGCACGATCAATTCGATGTCGGCCGCCCCGGCCGTGAACCCGCCATCCCGGCCAAGGAAGGCGATGGAAATCATTCCCCGCCGCCTCGCTTCCTCGATCGCTGAAAGGATGTTTCGCGATTTTCCGCTGGTGGAAAAGGCGATGAGGATATCCCCCGGCTTTCCATAGGCCCACACCTGCCTGGAAAAAACATCTTTGAAGGCGTAGTCATTCGCAATGGCAGTGAGCAGCCCGGCATCCGAGGCCAGGGCAATCGCAGGATAGGGACGGCGGTCACCGCTGAACCGGCATGTGAATTCGGTGGCGAGGTGCGCGGTGTCGGCCGCGCTGCCCCCATTGCCGCACGCCAGGATTTTGCCACCGGCTACCAGCGCCGAAAGCACGGCATTCGCGGCTTTGACAAGCGGGTCTTCCAAGCTGCGCAAAGCCTGCATGGTTTCGAGAGATTCCTCCAAGGAATTAAGAAAAGGAGAACTCATGGCGTGGGAAGTTTTAAACGGGCGTCCGTTTCAATGAGTTCACGAAGGACGGTCCACCCGGGTTCGTCCATTTGAATGAAAAGACGCAAATACAGGGAGACTGCCCAAGCCGGATCGGAGGCAAGGAGGCTTTCCACCGCTGCCACAACCTTCTCGCGGGGCGGTTCGGCCGGGAGCTCCTCGATGAGCCCTTCGCCGTCATGAGAAACCCCCAACATGTCCAAAAATTTGAGCAGCATCGGTTTCTTGGCCGCAAAGAGCCACCCCTGCAAAATCTCGATGGCGACATCGGCATTTGATTTGCGGGACAGTTCCCCCGCCACCCAGGCCAACCGCTCGGGAACGGCTTTTTTGTCGATAAAGGCGGGACGCAACTTCCGCCGACCTGCCAAAACCGCTGTCGCAGATTGAAGAAGTGGGCGGTTGGTTTCCCGAATTTCCCCAAGAAGGGACGCGGCTTGTTCCGGCAACAAGCCGGCAAAAAGTTCAGAAGCAGTCATTTTCGACTTTTGGCTTACGTGTGGGCAGGGCTCCCGTCAAGACTGGAGCATTCCGTCCTTGCTCACACGAAATCTTGCACCCCAGCGGGATCTGATCGAAAGTCAGGGGATCGCAAAATGAAAACCTACATTCTGGATGGCATCTGGGGCCGGCACAGCCGGTGGGAGGGGTTGCGTCGGCGCATCGAGAAGGTTGTCGGCCCCTGCGAAATCTGGCGCTATGACAACTCGGGCCGCACGTCTCTGGAAGTTGTGGGTACGGAATTGCGGAAGGAGCTGGGTCAGAGCAAAAAGCCTGTCAATCTGGTCGGCTACAGCATGGGAGGGCTGGTGATCCGGGAGGCTCTCCGGGGGACGGGAGATTTGCCCGTGCGGCGGGCGGCGTTTTTGCACTGCCCCCATCGGGGATCTCTGGTCGCCCACACGCTCGGCCTGGCGGCAGCACGCGAAATGAGGCCCGGAAGTGTTTTTTTAAAACGCCTGAACGCCTCGCCGTGGTCGATCCCCACCCTGGCCACATGGTGTGCATGGGATGCCATGATCTTGCCCGGCCATTCCGGCCGGTGGGATCGTGCCACGACCGTGCTGCAAAGCCATGTGCCAGCCCATGCCTGGCCGGTGTTCTCACCGGGGCTCCACCAGGCCGTCGTTGATTTTTTTACTCCCCGGCCTGCTCAATTTGGGAGCGCCAGAATTCCAGACGTTCTTTGACCCTTTTTTCGAGGCCTCGATCTGTGGGAATGTAATACCTCCGGCCTTCGGGCAGGTAGGCTTGGGGGACAAATCCGCCTTCAAAGTCATGCCCATATTTGTAGCCCTCGCCATGACCCAGCGTCTTTGAGCCGGCATAGTGGCCATCCCGCAAATGACGGGGCACCGCCAAGGTTCGGCCCTTGGCCACATCCTCGGACGCGGCACCGATGGCGACAGTGCAGCTATTGCTTTTGGGAGCGGTGGCGAGATAGACAACCGCATGGGCCAATACCAACTTGGCTTCGGGCAGACCAAGAATTTCCGAAGCCTGATGCGCCGCGACGGCCACCTGCATAGCATGGGAATCGGCCATTCCGATGTCTTCGCTGGCAAGAATCATCAAACGTCGGGTGATAAAACGAACGTCCTCTCCGGCATGGAGCATCTTGGCAAGCCAGTAAAGGGAGGCGTCGGGGTCACAGCCCCGCATGCTTTTGATGAAGGCGCTGGCCGTGTCATAATGCGCGTCCCCATCCCCATCATACACAACCGCCTTTTTTTGGATGCTCTCCTCGGCGACTGCCAACGTGATGACAATTTTTCCCTCCCCGCCGGCGGGCGTGGTCAGGGCGGCAATTTCGAGCGCATTCAGGCAGCGCCTGGCGTCCCCGTCGCTGATGGCGGCCAGGTGGGTGGCGGCGGATTCCTCGATGTGAATGTTGCGACCCCCGAGCCCGCGTTCCTTTTCGGCGAGCGTCCTTTGGATGAGAGCAAGGAGGTCAGTGACAGAAAGCGGTTCCAGCTGAAAAACCTGCGAGCGGGAAACGAGGGGGCTGTTGACGTAGAAGAAAGGATTGTGGGTTGTGGCTCCGATCAGGCGCAGCACACCGCTTTCAACATCCGGCAAGAGAATGTCCTGCTGCGATTTGTTGAAGCGATGGATTTCATCGATAAAAAGAATGGTTTTTTCACCCGCATTGGCAAGTCGATTGGCTGCCATGGCTGCCACCCTCCGGATGTCGGCGACGTTGCTCTCCACGCCGCTGAGACGCTCGAAACGGCTGGCCGTGGAGGCGGCTATGATTTGTGCCAGGCTGGTTTTCCCCGTTCCCGGCGGACCGTAGAGAATGATGGAAGAAATCCGGTCCGCCTCAATCGCCCGCCGAAGAAGCTTCCCCTCGCCGAGGATGTGGGTTTGCCCCACATAATCCGCCAACGATTGCGGACGCATACGCGCCGCCAACGGTGCTTCGGAAGGGAGGCTTCCCGAAGCGGGGGCTCCAAAAAAGTCATCCATGGCAGGGGTCACGTCGCTGTGATCCTTCGGAAAATCCCACAGAATGTCTCATGCCCGAGAATGCCACGGGGAAAGGCGGCACCCTTTGAAAACCCAAGACCTCAGGTTTCAACGGGCGCATCTCTGATAAGTGCAAACTGCGGTTCTTCCAGGGGGCATGGGCGTCTCGCCCGTGTGCGGCACGTTTGTGTGGCTTCGAGGTTCAATCTCCTAACGGGCGAGACGCCCGTTCCCCCTGTGGTTTGCACTTCAGAGATGCGCCCGTCTCAACGCACGCCGTCCTCACAAGGACGTTATTTGTAGGAGGCTTGGCTGCCTTTGATATCACGCTTTTTGATCCATGGCATCAGACCTCGCAAGCGGGCTCCCGTTTTTTCGATCGGGTGTTTCTCGCCCGCCTTGAGAAGGGCGTTGTAGTTCTTGTAACCGCCCTCGTATTCTTTGATCCATTCCTTGGCGAACTTGCCGGATTGGATGTCTTTGAGGGCAGCCTTCATGCGTTTTTTCACGCCGGCATCAATAATTTTTGGACCCACAAGCACGTCGCCCCACTTGGCGGTTTCGCTGATCGAGAACCGCATTCCGGCGATCCCGGCCTCGTTCATGAGGTCCACGATGAGTTTGAGTTCATGGAGAACTTCGAAGTAAGCCATCTCGGGGGTATAACCGCCTTCGACAAGCACTTCGAACCCGGCCTGCACCAGGGCGGAGGCCCCACCGCAGAGAACGGTCTGCTCCCCGAAGAGGTCGGTTTCGGTTTCTTCTTTGAAGGTCGTTTCGATGACACCACCCCGCGTGCCGCCAATGCCCTTGGCCCAGGCGAGGGCGATCTTTTTGGCGTCCTTGCCGGGGTTTTGGTGAATGGCGATGAGGGAGGGCACGCCTTTTCCCTCCGTGAACTGACGGCGAACGATATGGCCCGGACCCTTGGGGGCTACCATGATCACATTCACGTCCTTCGGTGGAACAACGGTTTTGTAAAGAATCGAAAATCCATGCGTGAAGACCAGGGTTTTGCCTTTGGTGAGGTGCGGGGCAATGTCCTTGGCATAAGCGGCTCCCTGCTTGGTGTCAGGCAACGCGATTTGGATCACGTCCGCCAATTTCACGGCCTCGGCGGTGTCATACACTTTGAAGCCGTAATCTTCGGCGACCTTGCGGGATTTGCTGCCGGGATAAAGGCCAATGATGACCTTGGCTCCGCTTTCTTTGAGGTTCAGCGCGTGGGCATGACCTTGGGAGCCGAAGCCGAGAACGGCCAGTGTTTTTCCTTTGAGGACTTTGAGGTCCGCGTCTTTGTCAGTGTAGATTTTGGATGGCATGAGTTTGTTTTGAAGTTGAGAGGGTTATTTGGAGCGGGGAAGCGCGACCTTGCCCGTGCGGGTGAGGTCAATAATTCCAAAACGATCCATGAGAAGAAGAAATTTGCGGATCTTTCCGTCCGATCCGGTGACCTCGATGGCCAGGGTCTCTTCCTGCACGTCGATGATCTTCGCGCGGAAGATGTCGCAAATTTGGAGAACTTCCGGGCGGGTCTTCGAGGTGGCCTTCACACGGAGAAGCACCAACTCACGGTCCACATATTCCTCGTCTTGAAAATCTTGCACGTCGATCACGTCCACCAATTTCTCGAGCTGCTTGTTGACTTGCTCGAGGACTTTGTCATCGCCCCGGACCACAATCGTCATCCGCGACGCGCTGGCATCGAGAGTGGGTCCGACGTTGAGGGTGTCGATGTTGAAGCCGCGTCCGCTGAACATACCCGCCACCCGGGCGAGGACGCCAAATTTGTTTTCGACGAGAATAGAGATAGTGTGCCGCATGTTTGAGAGTCGGCCAGCATGCCTGCGCAATTCTCCGGCGTCAAATGCTTTTCATGGTGGAAAATCTCCGGGGTGCAGGACAAAAATCTTCAATCATGCGGCGAGAGGGAGAATGTCATTCTCTGCGACGCGTGAGTTGAGGCGGTATTTCCAGAAGGATTCCATCCTTCTACTGGCATGGATACAGCGGAATGCGAGGATTTTATCCA
>JBBECL010000089.1:0-1079 GCA_040881805.1 Terrimicrobiaceae bacterium
TTCAAAGATGAATCGCCTTCGACCGGCAGCTCGCTGAATGTGACCGCCTTCATGGATTGTTCCGGCTTGACCCATGAGCCCCCACTGGAGCTCCATCCGGGACAGTTGGCGACCGTGAGCTTCAATCCCAAACGCTCACACTCCTTTGCCGCAAATTCCACCATGTCGAAGAATTGGTCGAGGCTCCGCATGGGGCCAGGCAGGCTCCCGGTGATGGTAAAGATTTGGGCCTCGGAAATCCCCACCCGCTGCATCGCTTCCAAGTCCGCCGTTATCCCCTCGCGTGATACGTTTCCATTGATCCAGTGCCACCAAACTCCCGGATGCGCAGAACTCGGCGGACTTTGAAATGAGGATTCAAGATTCGAGGCATCCGGTCTCTCGACCGCATGCGCCAATGAAACAGCAAAAAACGCTGCTATCAGGATCGTGCTCCAAACTCGCACGGAGAATCCAGGATGACAGGAGGAGGCTGCCTTCGTGCGGCTATAGTATGTGGAATCGATTTGGTTCGTATTCATAGAATGACTTTTTCTGTTTTTTGACTTGGAACTTCTATTCCCCTCACAGGCCTTGTGAGACTTTGGTTTTCAAAAGTTTGACAGGCCCAAGCAGGCCGGATGTGGTCGGGGGCATTTCTTTTTTGAACTTGCTGACATTTGTCCTCGTGAGTCTCTGGTTTTCGCTAAGCCCATCTTCGTAGATCAACCGGTTCGGCCAAAGATTCACAACATGGATCTGCATCTGATTTCCCGTAGGCTTGAGGGCTTCTGAGATATCGACCTGAAACGGACGGGTCCATGCCACGCCGACTGATTTTCCGTTCACGAATACTTCAGCAATCTCGCGGACATCTCCGAGATCGAGAAGAATACGTTCCCCGTCCTTGAGATCTGTTCCCGCTGGGAGGTCAAAGATGGGATGTTCATATACTGCTGTGCCGGAGTAGTAGCGGATCCCTTCCTGCTCGGAGCGTGTCCAATCAATGAGACGAGGGAATTCGACAACTCCAGGGCCGCCCCACTTCGGATCGAACTCCACCTGCCACGGTCCTGGCAATTCCAGCACCGCACGCTGCA
>JBBECL010000090.1:0-5875 GCA_040881805.1 Terrimicrobiaceae bacterium
CCACGGCAGTCACGAGGCGCTGCAACACGGATTGGGTTAACGGGTTGGGCGCCGTGGACGTGGTGGATTACACAGAGACCGACTATGCTGCGGGCAGCGCTCAATTTGATCTTGTGATGGATTGTGTGGGAGCGGGAACATTTCGGACCTTGAGGCATTTGGTGAAACCCGGGGGTGCTTACCTTGCGGTGGCAGGCGGAGTGCCGGATTTCTTGGCGAGACCATCGGGTGGGGTGCGATGTGTGACAGGAGTCACGCCGGAATCTTCTGATGTGGTCAACGAAATGATTGGTTTGGTGAATGCTGGCAAATTTCGACCTATGGTTGGGGATTGTTTTCCCTTCGACCAGTTGCCTGCTGCACATGCCTTGGTGGATACGAGACACAAACGCGGGGTCGTTGTCGTGGAATTTGATTCGTAAGAGCTATGAGCAAACCAAAATCCAAAGGGGCTGGGCGCTCCAGAACTGCTGAACCGCTTACGCCGAGCCGGGTGACCTCCGAGGCCGTTGCCATGGCCGATGAGTCGGGGCTGGAGGCATTGTCGATGCGAGGACTTGCGGAACGCTTGGGTGTGGAGGCCATGTCCCTGTATAATCATGTGCCCAACAAGGAGAGCCTGATCGATGCCATGGTGGATCATGTGACGGGGGAAATTCTATTGCCCCGGGTGGATCGGGCATGGCGTCCACAAATGCGTCAGCGCGCCCTCTCCGCAGTTGGGGTTTTGATGCAGCACCCTTGGGCGGCTATGCCCATGCTCTCTCGAATGAACACCGGACCTTGCATGCTGACTTACATCGATCGCACCCATGGATGCCTGCTGGCTGCAGGTTTTTCCCATCGGGGTGCCGATTGGGCACGACATTTGATGGATAGTCACATCTACGGCTTCGCCCTGCAGGAACTCCATTTTCCAATCCCATCAGCCGATTTTTCCACGACAGCTGCCGCATTCCTTCCCAGGATTCCCGCCGAGCACTACCCGCACTTCCGAGGCCTGGCAGAGCAGGTCATTTCCGGGAAATACGATGGACGGAATTCCTTCAAGTTCGGGATGGAGATCATCCTTGAAGGCCTGGCGCGGAAGTCCAAATCTGTGGGGCTCATTCAGGCCTTTGGTCGGTAAGCCAAAAGCCGCAGTCCGTTCAGGCAGACGATGACGGTGCTTCCTTCGTGGCCGATCACGCCAAGCGGCAGGGGCAGGGCAAATCCCAGTGCTGCGGCGAGAAGGATCAGGATAACTCCCGATGCAAAAAACAGGTTTTGGGTGAGAACGTGTTTGGCATGACGGGCCATGCCGACCAAGGTGGAAATATTTTCGAGTTTATCACCCATGAGGACAATGTCTGCGGTCTCCATGGCGATATCGGTGCCGGCGGCTCCCATGGCCACACCAAGATGTGCCGTGGCCAGGGCGGGGGCATCATTCACCCCATCCCCCACCATCATGACCATGCCCTCCTCTTTGAATTGGCGGATGGCCTGCACTTTGTCGGCGGGGAGGAGTTCGGCACGGAATTCATCGATGCCGGCTTCCCGGGCGATGGCGGCGGCCACCAACTTTTGATCACCGGTGAGCATCACCACTTTTTTGACACCGACCGCGTGCAGCTTGGCCACAATGGAACGTGCCTCCTGGCGGAGAGTGTCGGCCAGGGCAAAAACAGCAATCGCCTCAACCCGGTCTCCGTGGCTGCGGCGGCCAAGCCAGATGCAAGTTTTGCCATCGGCTTGCAGGGATTCCACGCGGGCAGAAAAATCGTCCACACGTTCGGCGCCGAGCTCGGCAAAAAAACGACCACTGCCCACCACGTAGCGACGCCCCTCAATCGCAGCCTCGGCCCCTTTGCCCGTGATGGATTGAAAAGAGGAGGCGGGGGGAAGTTCGAGTGAAGCGGTTTTTGCGGTCGCCATGATGGCAGTGGCCAAGGGGTGTTCGGACTTGGCCTCCAAAGCCGCACAGATCCGCAGGGCATCGGCTGCCGCGCCCGTGGGGGAGGCACTCAAAAGCGCGGTGGTCCCCTCGGGTGTGAGAATTTCTGTCACACTGGGTTTGCCAACGGTGAGCGTGCCGGTTTTGTCAAAGCAGACAATGTCAACACGGGCCGCCGTTTCGAGGTGGGATCCCCCTTTGATGAGGATGCCCCGGCGGGCCGCCCCACCGATGGCCGAAAGCACGGTGGCGGGGGTGCTGATAATCAAAGCGCAGGGCGAGGCCACCACCATCACAGTCATCGCCCGATAAAACGCCTCGGTGAACCCCTCACCCCAGGCCAGCCAGGGAACCAGAAGCACCAAGATCGTAAAGGCGATGACTCCGGCAGCGTATCGCTGCTCGGCTTTTTCCAGGAATCGCTGGGTGGTGGATTTCTCCGCTTGGGCCTCGGCCACAAGTTTGACCATCTTCGCCAACGTGGAATCCTCAGCCGCTTTCGTCACCTGAATTTCCAAGCCACCGGATTGATTGAGCGTGCCGGCAAAGACCGGGTTGCCGACTGTTTTTGTCACGGGCATGGATTCCCCGGTGAGACTGCCCTCATCCACATGACTGCTCCCTTCCGTCACTTTTCCATCGACCGGCAATAATTCTCCCGGGCGAACAATCACCACATCCCCAAGGCTCAATGATTCGATGGGGACCAGTTCGGACCCGGAGACTGTTTTGCGAAGGGCCTTCTCCGGACGAAGCGTCAGCAACGACTCAATGGCCCTCTGGGTCCGCTCCAACGCGTGTTTTTGCAAGATGTTGGAAAAACTGAAAAGAAACAGCAGCAGAGCACCTTCAAAGGGCGCGCCCACAGCAGCTGCCCCCAAGGCGGCGAGCACCATCAGCAAATCAATATCGAGGGTTTTTTCCCGCAGCGAGGCCACGGCCGAGCGCACGCCATTTTGTCCGCCAAAAACATAAGCTCCGGCATAGAGCCAGCCGGAGAGAGCTCCCCTGCCCAGAGTGTATTCAAAAATGGCGGCGGAGATCAGGCAAAGCAATCCCAAGCCGCAGGAGAGTTCCTCGTTCAAGTCCCCGGACCGAAGACGTTGAAGGAGCGGTTGCCTCTCCGTGGTTCGGGCTTTCAGGGGCTCCACCTTCGCTCCGGCGGCCTGGATGCCTTTCAGCACGGCGGCCTGATCGGAGACGGACGAATCAAACGTCAAACAGAGCACTTGCCCGATGTAGGTCGCCGTCGCTCTCCGAACCCCCGGGACGGCTTGGATCCTGTGTTCGAGCTTTGCTGCAGCCGCTTCGCACGCCTGCCCGTCGAGTCGCATGACCCAACGCTGCAACCCTCCGGGCCCGGGCTCAATCGCCGGCTTCAGATGTTCGGCGGCGATGCGGCGCACGTCATCCTCATCCAGCTTGCTTGGGTCGAAGGTGATATTCACCCGCTCCCCATGGGATTCAGGGATGATGTCCACGATCCCCTCGTGTTCCGAAATGGAGTGAGAGGTTTGTGGTTTGGATTTCTCCATGGATTAATAAAAATCCTAAGACGTTCGGATCGGAAGGCGAGCAACAAAAACACTTTTTTCCGGGCGCAGACGATCCAGCGGAGGGGTGGTGCGAAGTTGGGGAACGAGCTTGAAGACGGGAACTGAACGGCGATACCCGGCATACCTTCACACGGCATAAGGGTCATGCGGCGCGGGTTCGGTCATCCCTTATGAAAGCGCGAAAGCGGTGGCTTGCGGCAAGGAGGATAAAGTGGGCGGGCAAAGGACGGCCCGCTGATCTCTTAAGATGGGAATCGATGGGTGAAAATGTTAGGCCTCTTCCTTCACGATGAAAACTATGAACAAAACCCACATCCTGGCACTCGTTCTGGACAAGCTCCGCCAGGAAATGGAATCCCGTCGCAAGGTTTCCAGACTCACGCGGGAGCAGGGCAATGACCCCGAAAGTCAGGCCAAAAGCAAATACGACACCCTCTCGATCGAGGAAAATTATCTGGCGGATGGGTTGGCGCAAATGGCGCTCTCCTCGGCACAGGCCATCGAGGCCCTGGAAGGCTTGAAGCTCCATGACTTCGCTGAGGATGAGGCGATCAGCCTGGGAGCGTTGGTGGAATTGGAATTCTCCGAAGCCCGGGAGTGGTTTTTCCTGGCCCCCTCGGGTGGCGGGACCGAGGTGACCCTTGATGGCTCGGAGATCACGGTGATCACGCCGGAGTCTCCGCTCGGATCACAACTCTTGGGAGCCCGGCCCGGGGCTCGGATCAAGGCACCCGCAGCCCGTGTGAAAAGCGTGTTTTGAGGTGTGGCTTCACGACGACCGTCCGGCCTTTTCTGCGAGGATGCCAGCCGCGATCTTTTCCGCAAGGCGCTGACGGACGGAAGGTTTTTGGACATGGCTGTTATCCTTGGGATTGGAGAGGAACCCGAGTTCGCAAAGGATAGCCGGGCGGCGATTGTTGCGGAGCACATGAAAGCGCGCGGTTTTGACGCCCCGGTTGGTTGTCGGGTAAGCGCGCAATGTCTCCTTTAGCACATTGGCTGCCAGCCGACGGGAACGGGAATTGTAATAAAAAATCTCGATTCCGTTGGCCCCCCTCCGCCGGCTCCAATTGTAATGAACGCTCACAAAAATCGCATTGCCCGTGCGATTGGAGATTTCGACCCGACGGGGCAAGGAAATAAAAACATCGCTGCTCCGGGTCTCAATCACCCGCAGGCCCCGGCTCCTCAGGATTTTGGCCAGTCGTTGGGAGGTGTCCAGGGCCAGCACCTTCTCACGGGACCCCGAAACCGCGCTGGCGCCGGGGTCATGGGCTCCATGACCGGCATCCACCACCACCGTGTCAAAGTGCCCGGCCCCGGGCCCATATCCTCCCTCAAAGCCGGCACAGCCCACCAGCAAGACCGTCGCTGCCAGGACAGACAGGCGAAGGGAAATCCATGATTTCCAATGATTTTGCGTTGTGAACATCCCTGTTTGATTTTCCTGCCAGGTGCGGCTGACCCCAAAACTAGTAAACATCACGAGGACTGCAACCCCTTTAGAAGGGATTCATCATTTCCTCGATTTTTCTCAGTCACGGTTCAGAGTGGCGCGATGCTAGCAAAACGGATCATCCCCTGCCTCGACGTGACCGGGGGACGAGTTGTCAAAGGCACCAAGTTTGTGGACCTTCGGGATGCCGGGGATCCTGTCGAGTGTGCAAGTGCTTACGATGCCCAAGGGGCTGACGAATTGGTGTTTTTGGACATCACGGCCTCATCGGACGGACGGGCGACGATGGTGGATGTTGTGGGAAGGACGGCAGAACGTTGCTTTATGCCGCTCACCGTGGGTGGCGGCATTCGCACGGTGGAGGATTTTCGCGTCATGCTACTCGCAGGTGCGGACAAGGTGAGTGTGAACACCTCGGCGATTCGGGAGCCCGAACTCATTTCTCGGGCCGCGGACGTGTGTGGATCGCAGTGCGTGGTGGTGGCCATTGACGCCAAACGTGATGGCCCTGGGCGGTGGAGGGTTTACACCCACGGCGGGCGAACTCCCACCGATCTCGATGCGGTGGAATGGGCCGGAGAGGCCGCCCGGCGTGGGGCCGGTGAGATTTTGCTGACGAGCATGGATGCGGACGGCACCTGCGATGGATATGACATTGGTTTGACCGCGGCTGTTTCCGAGGCTGTGGCGATTCCGGTCATTGCCAGCGGCGGTGCAGGCGAACTTGATCACCTGGCCGATGTCCTCGACCGGGGAAAAGCGGATGCCGTCCTTGCAGCAAGCATTTTCCACTTTGGCAAATTCACGATTGCGCAGGCGAAAGAGCACCTTGGCAATCGGGGCATTCCCGTGCGAATGGTGTCTGTTTAAAAACCAGTTTTGCGTGTTTATCAGTCAGAGGAAAGGCATCCATCCCGCAATTGAAAA
>JBBECL010000091.1:0-5827 GCA_040881805.1 Terrimicrobiaceae bacterium
TCACCGTCACATTTTAACTCATATTTGCAAATTTTGACAACACAATGCACTGGGTGATATGACGGAGATGCGCGAGTGTGTTTCCATGACCGCACGCAACGACCGCCGATTCAGAAAACAGAACACCCCCTCTCGCAATTTTTGCAAAAAGCCTTTGCGTATTGCCGTGATTGGCGCTGGATCGATTGGCTTCACCCGAAAGTTGATGCAAGACACGGTCTCTGTGCCGGAACTCTCCGATACAATATTTGCCTTCACAGACATCTCGGCCAAAAACCTCAGGATGGTCACATCGCTGTGTCAGCGTGACCTCAAGAGCAACCGCCTCGCTGCGAGGGTGGAATCCTCCACCAATCGCCGGGCGATGCTGAAAGGTGCCGATTACGTCATATGTTGCATTCGCCAAGGAGGGCTTGAAGCTTTCCAGACTGATATCGACATTCCGTTAAAATATGGGGTGGATCAGTGTGTGGGAGACACACTTTGCGCAGGAGGCTTGATGTATGCCCAGCGCACGATTCCAGCGTTGCTGGAGATCTGCAAAGACATCCGTGAGGTCAGCAAACCAGGGGCCATGCTTTTTAATTATGCCAACCCGATGGCAATGAATACCTGGGCCTGCAACCACTACGGGGGGGTGCCAACCATCGGGCTCTGTCACGGCGTGCAAGGTGCCCATCACCAAATTGCCGACTGCATTCAAATGTGGGCGCGCGAGGAGAAACACATAACCCCCAAGCAGACGATTACCTCGAAGGATGTGGCTGTGATCGCAGCGGGCATCAATCACCAGACATGGTTTGTCAGGGCAAGTTGGAAGGGGAAAGATTTTATCCCGCTTCTGCCAGCCCTTTTTGCGAAGCACCCCAGGTATTCCACTACTGAAAAAGTGCGTGTCGATGTTCTCAAACGGTTTGGGTATTACAGCACAGAATCCAACGGCCACCTCAGCGAATACCTGCCGTGGTATCGCAAACGCAGAAATGAAATTCACCAATGGATTGACCTCACCTCATGGATCAATGGCGAAACCGGCGGATATTTGCGTGTTTGCACGGAGGGCCGGAAATGGTTCGAAACCGACTTCCCAAACTGGATGAAAGAAAAGCCCCCGACCCTCAAAGAAACGGCACGCAGCGAAGAACACTTCTCCTATATCGTGGAGGCTCTGGAAACCGGAAGGATATATCGGGGCCATTTCAACGTGGTGAACCGGGGTCATATTTCAAACTTGCCCGAAGGATGTGTCATCGAAATTCCAGGTTACGTGGATGCCAATGGGATCAACTCACCGGTGGTTGGTGACCTGCCTCTGGCCTGCGCCGCAACCTGCAATGTCTCCATCAGGGTCCAGCAAATGGGAATGGAGGCTGCCGTGCATGGCGATCTCACGTTGCTGAAGCAGGCGATGCTGCATGACCCCTTGGTCGGAGCGGTTTGTGCTCCCGAGGAGATTTGGCAAATGACGGATGAACTCCTTGTTGCGCAGGCCCGTTGGTTGCCCCAATACAAAAAAGAAATTGTCGGTGCCCGCGAGAGGTTGGTGAAACATGTCAAAAATGGAACCCGCGTCAAATTGCTGAAAACGGAGGGGGCTGCCCGCATAAAAACCAAAACTCTGGCCGAAATGTCTCTTGATAAGGAGGCCGCAAGAGCCAACGCGGCGGAAGCCGACAAAGGCCAAATGACAAAATCTGGAAGTGCAAGACAGAAAGTCTGAGCGGCGGCGGCTGGCCTCGCCATTCGAGCCATAAATCCGGGGTTATTCCGGCGTGATTTGAGGTTCCCATTTCCGGGTTATCTTGAAGGCCCCTTGCATGCGGTGGTGTTGAGGTGATACATACTTTGAAGCCACGCGCTGATTGGAACCCGAAAATGATGTTGGAAGCCCACAAAGACCTTGTCCCCAATCTCCCTTGGACAGGCCATCTGCCGCGCCCATGAGTCGCCCCATTCTCACCGATCGGCTCGGCCGCCCCCTCCGGGACTTGCGCATCTCGATCACAGATCGTTGCAACTTTCGCTGCACCTATTGTATGCCACGCGAGGTTTTTGGTCCCGGCTACCAATTTTTGCGAAGGGATGATCTTCTGACATTTGAGGAAATCACACGGTTGGTCGGAATATTCACAAGCCTTGGCGTTGGAAAAATCCGTATCACCGGGGGCGAGCCAACGCTACGGCGGGGTCTGATGGACTTGCTGGTCGCCATTCGTGGGAAGGCCCCGACCACCGAACTGACCCTCACGACCAACGGCTCCAGGCTGGCCGGGCTTGCACATCCGCTGGCGACGGCCGGTCTGGATCGCGTGTCCGTGAGCCTGGACGCGCTCGATGAACCGACATTTCAAAAAATGAATGACGCATTTTTTCCCGCCATTGACGTGGTTCAAGGCATCGAGGCGGCCGTTGCGGCGGGCTTTTCGCCGGTGAAGATCAACGCCGTCATTCGGCGTGGCATCAATGAACACGCGATTCAATCGTTGGCGGAAAGATTTTCCGGCCCCGAGCACATCGTGCGGTTTATCGAATACATGGATGTCGGGAATTCCAACCACTGGCGAATGAATGACGTGGTCCCTGCGGCTGAAATGGCCGCCCGCCTCGAATCAGGGGGGTTGTCCTTGTCGCCCTTGCCTCCCAACTACCCGGGCGAAGTGGCCAAACGCTATCAAACCGCATCGGGAGGGGAAATCGGAATTATTTCCAGCGTCACCCAACCCTTCTGCAAAGATTGTCATCGCGCCCGTCTCAGCTCCGATGGACGCCTTTTCACCTGTCTCTTTGCATCCCGGGGGACGGACCTGCGAACGCCGTTGAGGACAGGAGCAACGAATGAGGAAATGATGGCGATCATTTCCTCAACATGGTCCCGGCGGGATGATCGTTATTCCGAAATCCGAAGTGAAGCCACGCAGCACTTTCCCAAAGTGGAGATGAGCCAAATCGGGGGGTGATTTCCCCGGAAGCTGGAAAATCATTTCACAGCTTATCTGTCCTTGAGATGTCGGCGGGCTTCCAAGATCGCTGGAACCAGCATGGGAAGACACTCGGAGATGGCCTTTGGGTTGCCGGGCAAGTTGATAATGAGAGTGCGGCCACGTGTGCCCGCCGTCGCGCGGGAGAGGATGGCCGTGGGCACTTTGGCGAAACTGACGGAGCGCATGATCTCTCCAAACCCCGGCAGTTCCCGATCCAACACCGCACGTGTCGCATCGGGCGTCACATCCCGCGACGATGGGCCGGTTCCTCCCGTGGTTAAGACCAGGTCACATCGCAAATCATCCGCCATTTCACGAAGCGAGTCCTCGATGTCCTCACGGTTATCCGCCATCACCAGCCGAACCCATTCTGTCACAGGAATCCCCGACTCCCCGACCAGTCGCTCAATTTCCGGGCCGCTCAAATCTTCATAAACCCCGGCACTGGCCCTGTCACTGAGTGTCAATCGGGCGACTTTCATGCTTTGACCTTTTCATCAACCCGGATCGCCCCGAGCACCATCCCCTTGTCCACGGCCTTGCACATGTCAAAAATGGTCAGGCCCGCGATGGAGACCGCCGTCAACGCCTCCATTTCCACTCCAGTTTTGGAGGAAGTCACAACCGTTGCACGAATCAAAACGCCCCGCTCTTGCACCTCAAATTGAACATCCACACGTTCGAGCGGCAGTTGATGACACAACGGGATCAGGACGGCTGTTTGTTTGGCGGCTTGAATCGCGGCAATGCGGGCCACGGTGAGGACATCGCCTTTTGGCAGCGCCGCCTGTTTCAGCGCATCGATCGTGGCCAGAGCAAGTTGGATAAACCCGGACGCCACCGCCGTCCGTCGCTGCACCGGCTTCTCGCTCACATCCACCATGCGGGCCGTGCCTTCAGGATCCAAATGGGAAAAATCTGATAATGACATGATAACAATGTGCCAGAAACAAACACGAACGTCGAGGAGCAGGTCTCCTGTTATTTCAACAAAGTCAGTTTTCGAGGTCCCGGAAAGACAAGCTCGACGTCAGGCAAGGACCTTATTAAATGATATGTCAACCAATGATCCACCACACCGAAGATTTGCAACCATGGCGTCAGCGCGGATTGGCTGCGGCGGGGTGGATCGTGGTTTTGGCCATTGTCCTTGTGCTGATTCGAGCGGGGAAGGACCTGTTTATTCCGTTGGTGATTGCGCTGATTGGTGTGTATCTCATCAAGGTGCTTGAGCGCTGGATCAGTGGCGTCAAAGTTCGGGGGCTGGGACTCCCCTCCCCGGTTTCTCTGATTTTGGCCTTCCTGGCCGTGATTGGGCTGAGCTTTTTGCTATTTTCGATCATTGCCGATAATGCCATGCAGGTGGCCGAAATCGCTCCCAAATATCAGGGGCGATTGCTAAAATTGCAGGCCGACTTTTTTGCAAGCGCCGGCATCGAACAACCCCCGGCGCTGCGGGAGTTCATTCGCGACGTGGACCTTCCCGGCATCCTGACCTTGGTGGCCACCAATTTGGCGGCTCTCCTGAAAACCACCACCCTGATCATTATTTTTGCCATCTTTATCCTGATCGAGAGCCGCCAGATTCCCTCAAAAATTCAGGCCCTGTTTCCGGATGACAATCGCCGTCATCGGGTCGAAGAAATGCTGAGCCGTATTGATCGCGACGTGCAAACCTACTTCGGGGTCAAGACGCTGGTGAGCTTGGTGACCGCCCTGCTTTCTTATGCGGTGATGCGGTGGGTGGGGTTGGATCTTCCCGAATTCTGGGCGCTTTTGGTTTTTATCCTGAACTACATTCCCACCATCGGTTCGTTGGTTGCGACGGTTCTGCCAAGCCTTCTGGCGCTCTTTCAGTTTGAAAGTCTCCGTCCGGTGTTGGTTCTTTTTATTGGGATCACAGTAATCCAGCAAACCTTGGGAAATTTTATTGAGCCCAATTTGATGGGAATGACTTTGAACCTGAGTCCCCTGGTGGTGGTGATGTCTTTGATTCTTTGGGGGATGTTGTGGGGGGTTGTCGGCATGTTCTTGTGCGTGCCAATCACCGTGATTTCGGTGATCATCCTCGCAAATTTCCCGTCCACCCGCTGGGTTTCCATCCTGCTCTCAAAAGCCGGCCAACTCCGGACGTGATGTCGGACCCGGGTCTCGAAACCAAACACAGGCTTTTGTTTCTTTCCGGTCACGCGCACCGGGCGCTGGATCCCCGGTCCGTAAGTCCTTCCGGGGGAGCAGAACTCCAGGTGGCGCTTCTGGCGTCCGAATTGATGAAGCATGGACATGCGGTAACCGTTCTTGCAGCCAGCGATGGTTTTTCGGATGGGGTGGTGTGGAAGGGTGTCAAGATCCGCGATGGAGGGCGGTTTGACACCGGGAGGCTCACAGACACCCTGAAGGCTCTGGGTCCCGTGATTCGAGTCTTGCGCGAAGAAAAGCCCGCTCACGTCGTGGTTTATGGGTGGACCACTTGGCTGGCGCTTCTTGGGGTGCTGTCACGCTTTCTGGGTTTCCATGTGATTTATGTCTGTGCCTTGGACAGCGAAATCGATGGGGGATTCCGGGCTGCGAACCCCATCCGCGGACGAATTTTTGACCGGGGTCTGAGAACCGCCGCCGAACGATTTGCCATCACCGAGCATCAGGCCGGCATGTTTCGTGCGAAAGGCCTGTCCTGTCATGTGCTGCGGTTGTTAACGCAGGAGGAAAGACCTCCCACACCTCCCAAAAAGTCCCTGGATCTGCTTTGGGTGGCGAGGTGTCACCCCGTGAAGTCCCCTCACCTCTTCCTTGATCTTGTGGAAAAACTGCCCGGGGTTACGGCTCGAATGATTTGCTCCCCCCAA
>JBBECL010000092.1:0-5793 GCA_040881805.1 Terrimicrobiaceae bacterium
TATGTGGTACGCGTCGAAAGTCAGGGCCCAAAACACTACTTGCTTAATGATCCGATCAGCAGACGCCTCTACCTGGGCGAAAACTTTCAAATGTAAGCGGCCCCGGTCTTCCCCACGCACCGCACCACCCGACCTTTCTGCCACCAGATGCCCCGACCCGCCAAGCCCACCGCTCACCGAGTTCCGCACATCACGGTTGGACATTTTTATGCCAATCACGCGGAGGCGCTAGGGATGCGTTTGGAGGGGGCCTCGCGGGGGCTCAACAAAAAAATTCGGGAACCCACGATCAACCGCCCGGGGTTGGCCCTCACCGGGTTCTACGCCTACTTTGCGGCCAAACGCATCCAGGTTCTTGGGGCCGCTGAGCTCAGTTTTCTAAAAAGCCTGTCCGCCGCCACCCTCCGCGAAAAACTCAAACAGCTGTTCGCCCGCAACATCCCCTGCCTGGTCGTTGCGCGCAATGCGCCGGTTCCCGCCGCACTGCTGGAACAGGCGGCCGCCTTCGAGACACCAATTTTTCGCACGCAGATGATCACCATGAAGTTCATCAATGCGGCCACCATCGCTTTGGAATTCGACTTTGCCCCTTCAACCACCGAGTATGGCAGCATGGTTGACATTATGGGCATCGGAACTCTCATCCGCGGAGCCAGCGGCATCGGCAAGTCCGAATGTGTGCTCTCCCTGATCGAGCGTGGCTACAGCCTGGTCAGCGATGATATCACCAAGGTCCGTTCGGTGGAAGGACGCGAATTGCTCGGCACCTCTGCGGACATCACGAGGTTCCACATGGAAGTGCGGGGCATCGGAATTATCAACATCGCCTCCATCTTCGGGGTCGGCAGCGTGCGCACGGAGAAGAAAGTGGATTTTGTGGTCACTCTCAAAGATTGGGAGGAAATGGACGACGTGGATCGCATCGGTCTTGACATCGACACCTACAATGTTTTGGGAATCAAGGTGCCTCATGTCACCATCCCGGTCCGGACCGGAAGGGACCTTGGACGATTGGTCGAAGTCGCCGCGCTTGACCAAAAGCTCAAAAGCATGGGAGAAAACTCTGCACAGGAATTTAATCAACGACTTTTACAAATGTTAAGCGAACGACGCGTACGGTGATGGGACTTCTCTCTCGAAAAAAAGTGAGCGGTGATGTTCTCAAGTGTGAGAAAGAAATCGTGATTCAAAATCGCAACGGCCTCCATGCCAGGCCGGCGGCGATGTTTGTCAAAATTTCCAGCCGCTACCGCGCCGAGGTCTGGGTGGAAAAAGACGGGGAGCGGGTCAACGGCAAAAGCATCATGGGACTGATGATGTTGGCTGCCGGTCGCGGATCAAAGCTGCAGGTCATCGCGGAGGGGTCCGATGCCGACAAGGTCGTGGCCGAGCTTTCGAACCTTGTGGAAACACGGTTCGGGGAAGAATAAGTTTTCTCTTGGGTGGCACGGCAGGTCTGAGCGAGGTTACCGCGCCATGAACCTTCCGTTGGATGATATCTGCCACACGGCACGCCCGGAGTCTGTTGCTCACAGCCTGCGCTCAAAACGTGGCTTTGTGTTTTTGGACTCCTCGCTGGCCGGCCCGGGGGCCAGATCGTTCCTGGGTGCCGAACCCGGGGTTGTGATGACAGGTGGTTCCCACGACTGGCCCGCATTCGAGGCGGCCCTGGCAAGCCGCCGCCGCTCGGCTCATGACCCCTTTGGCGCCGCGGTGGGATGGGTCGGATTTGACGGGAATTTCTGTTTTGGTTTTTTTGATCAGCTCCATGTGTTCGATCATGACTCGGGCCGGTGGGGTGGCGATCCTCCCCCCAGCGCGGGAATGCCCGAGCGTTCCCCCATGGGTTTTCCCAAATTTCAAGTTACCACCCGGCCCGCAGATTTTGTTGGCGCAGTCACCCGGGCCAAGGCCTACATTGCGGCGGGCGATATTTACCAAGTCTGCCTCTCCCATCCCTTGCGGTGTGAATTCTCCGGGGATGCCTACCCATATTACGAGGCGCTGCGACACGTGTCCCCCGCCCCTTATTCCGCATTTTTGGATTTGGAAGGCACCCAGGTGGCCTCGGCCTCGCCGGAGTGTTTTTTGCGGATGAATCAGCGCGACATTCTCACCCAACCCATCAAAGGCACCCGACGCAGGGAGTTGGACACCCTGCAGGATGACAGGGCGGCCCGTGAACTCCTGTCCTCCGCCAAGGAGTCCGCCGAACTCATCATGATCACCGACCTGGAACGCAATGACCTCGGCCGGGTGTGCGAGTATGGGAGCGTGCATGTCACCGAACTCCTCAAACTGGAAAAATTTCGTCAGGTGCACCACCTGCTCTCCACGATCCGGGGCACCCTGCGACCGGACGTTTCCCATGCCGCCGCCCTCCAGGCCTGCTTCCCGGGGGGCTCGATCTCAGGGGCCCCCAAAAAGCGGGCCCTCGAAATCATCCGCGAGTTGGAGCCATGGACGCGTGGGATCTACACGGGGGCCATTGGCTACTTTGGATATCACGAGGAGAGCCAGTTTTCGATTGCGATAAGAACCGCCATCTTTCGGGAAGGTCATGGGGAATTGGGCATGGGAGCCGGCATCGTGGCCGATTCTTTGCCGGACATGGAATGGCAGGAGACCCTCGACAAAGCCGCAGGCTTGATCGCAGCGTCCCAATTTGGACGTTGATTTTCCAACAAGAGAAGCGCATGCTTCGCTTTTTCCAAGATGAGCTCCACGACCACCGATTCCAACACTCTCGACCAACTCAAAAAATTCACCACCGTTGTGGCCGACACCGGAGATTTTGAATCGATCAAAAAATACTCCCCCCAGGATGCCACCACCAACCCGACCCTGATCTACAAAGCGGTCGGTCAAGCCGAATACAAACCTCTTCTGGAGCAGGCCATTGCCGATAACCGCAACTCCCCCCTCAGCGGCGGAGATCTCCACAAAAAAATCATTGATGACCTCCTCGTGGCTTTCGGTCGCAAGATTTTGGATATTGTCCCCGGCCGTGTTTCCACCGAGGTGGATGCCAGGTTGTCGTTTGATGCCGCCGCCACCGTGGAAAAAGCCAGATATCTCATCGGTCTCTACGAGAAATTGGGAACTCCCCGCGAACGTGTCCTCATCAAAATTGCTTCCACCTGGGAAGGAGCCCAAGCGGCGGAAATCTGCGAGAAGGAAGGCATTCATTGCAACCTCACCCTCATGTTCTCGCTTCCCCAAGCCGTGGCGTGCGCCGAGGCCGGCGTCACCCTGATTTCCCCGTTTGTCGGACGCATCTACGATTATTACAAAGACACCACCGGCAAGGAGTTTGTGGGAGCCGAAGATCCGGGTGTGCAGTCCGTCGGCCGGATTTACACCTACTACAAAAAGTTTGGTTACAAAACCCAGGTGATGGGTGCCAGCTTCCGCAACTTGGACCAAATCACGGAACTCGCGGGCTGTGATTTGCTCACCATCAGCCCCGACCTGCTCGAAAAGCTCCAACAAGGAGATGACGTTCTGGTCCGCAAGCTTGACTCCGATGCCGCCAAGGCGAGCGAGGTGGAGCGAATCCCCAACACCGAAAAATCTTTCCGCTGGCTCCTCAACGAAGATGCCATGGCCACCGACAAACTGGCCGACGGCATCCGCCGCTTTGCAGCCGACATCGTCAAACTCGAAGCCATCATCGCTTCCAACCTGTAATTCCCATGCGCGCTTTTCTTGCCTCCGCCACCCTCTTCCTCCTGACCTTTCCGGTCTCGGCCCAAACCCCCGGCGAAATGGGTTCACTGGCCATTCTCCTTGGCAATGAGTCCGTGAGGTCAACGCTGGAGATTTCCAAATCCCAAGCATCCACCCTGGATAACATCCGCTCACAATACCGCTCCTCCGCCAGAAGCATCGTGGCCGGCGAGGTCAACAGCCCCGAAAGCCGCGCCGCAGCCCAAAAAAGGTTGGATGCCCTCACCGCATCCTCCAACACAAAGGCTTTGACGGTTCTGACCCCTGCCCAGCAGAAGAAACTCTCGAAAGTGGAACACAAATTTTTGGGGGCCACGCTGCTTTACTCGGACTCCATGCAGCGACGCCTCGGACTTTCTCCCGGGCAGTCGAAACAAATTGCAGAAATTCGCTCCCAAGCGGAGGTGACCGTTGCCAAAATCAACCGCCTTTATGAAGCAGGTGAGATTGGCCACCATCAGCGTTTGGTGGATCTTCGGGAGGACCGGATGGCCAGGGGGCGGCAAATTCTCGCATTGCTCACGCCCGAACAGAGAGACACCTTCTCTCAGCTGGGATTGTAATTTCATTTTTGATCGGCGCTCCTTGGGCTCCGGAAAAACACTCAAGGGCCATCGGCCCCATGGGATTCCGGGAACCCGACTGCGTGTTGGTCACCTATCATCATGTTGGAAACGACTATAAAACGGCCTTCGGGGCTTTCAGGGTTCAAGCCCGTTGTGGATGCGTTGATTGTCGGATTGATTGTTTTTGCGACATTTCTCTGCAGCGCCTTTTTGGTTCACTCCAACATCCTTGCCCAAGTCGAAACCCATCGACATGTCCTCATCGAATCCGCCGCATGGAAGGCTGCCGCCTCCGCCTCCGCGTTTTTTTCTGCCACAGGAAAAATTGAAGAAGAGGATTTTGAGAAAGCAAAGGTGACATTTGCCAAGCTCCAAGCCAGGGAAAGCAGCATCCAGAGCCTGTCAATTTTGGTGAAAAAAGAGAACACATTCGTGCCTCTCCTTCACATCGACAAAGACGAACTTTCCCCGATGGCGTCACCCGGTGCTCCATTCAGGCCCTCCCCGCAAGATCATCACGAATCCACCGTGGCCCTTGCCACCGGGGACCTCAGAATGGCCTATCCCGATGCGGATTCCACCGTGGCCTACGCGCCGGTTTCTTCCCCCGGGGGATCCAGCCAGGCGGTCATTCGTGTGCAAGGCGCTCTTCCTTTGTTGGCACCCCTTCTCTCCGACCGATCCTGCTTGTTTCAAGTTCTTGCCATCGCAACAGCCATCGCCGGCCTTTCGGGCTTTTTTGTTTATCGGTCCAGCAAACGCCAGCAAGACTCGTTTCGCGAATTGGCCGAAGCGGAAAAACGCCTCCGCGATGTCGCTGACGCCGCCGGCGGCTTCATCTGGGAGGTGAATGCCCAGGGCCTCTACGTCCATGTCTCGAACAGAGTGACCCAAGTCGCGGGTTACACCGCCGCAGAACTCATCGGCCACAGCCCGTTCGATATCAACCCCGGCGAGGATGTGGAGGCCATTCGCAAAAAGTCGGACACCATTGTGGCCTCCGGTCTGCCGTTTCGTGATTTTGAAGAGAGGATGATTCGGAAGGATGGAACCATTATTTGGGTCAGTGTGAATGGTGTGCCTGTGAAAGATGACATGGGGAACCTCATTGGCTACCGGGGAGCCACGATGGACATCAGCGATCGCAAGCAGAACGAAGAGGATCTCATTCGGGAGAAGGAAGCTGCCCAATCCGCTGCTGTCGCCAAAAATCAGTTCCTCGCCATGATGAGCCACGAAATTCGAACGCCCCTGAACAGCGTGATCGGATTTTCCGAAATTTTGGCGGAATCGCATTTGGATGAAGCGCAACGCAAGCACTTGGACATGGTCCGTCGCAATGGGAACGCCCTCTTGGAGTTGATCGAGGACATTCTGGAATTTTCCCGGGCGGAATCCGGCAAATTGGTTCTTTCACCCGAGCCCACAAATGTGAGGGAGTTTGTGCAGCGTGTTGTCGATCTGCATTTGCCGGCAGCTGTTGAGAAAGACCTCGGCA
>JBBECL010000093.1:0-5774 GCA_040881805.1 Terrimicrobiaceae bacterium
TTTGTTTCGCATCGGTGAGATTGCGGGTCATGTCGGAATGACGGATTTCGACGAGCGCTGGGATTTTCGAATGGGGGTGGGTTTGGGATTTGCTGCGGGGGCCACGGTGGCGGCGGTGACCGGGGTCGGGATCGACATGGTGATTTATGCGGCCTTGGTGTTGCTGTGCCGTGCCGACCTGAAAATTGCGATTCCCACGTCGGTGGTTATCATGGCCTTTGTTTCTGTGCTGGGGATTGTGGTCAAGAATCTCACAACCGGCCTGCAGCCCGGGGTCTTCGAGAATTGGTTGGCGGCGGCTCCTGTGGTGTGTCTGGGGGCTCCTTTGGGGGTTTTTATGGTGAACCTGATTGGACGCAAGCCGACTCTGCTGTTTGTGGCAGTGTTGTGTGTGGGGCAGTTTGTCTGGACGTGTTACGCTGAACGGGTGGCCTTGGGGATCGGCGGGATGATTATTGCCCTCCTTGCGGTGGGTCTGTGCTTGCTGGGCTTTGAACGCCTGCGGATTTGGGGGGCGGTTCTTGTTGGCGAGCGCAAGGCCAAAAAAGGCTCCGACATCCTGACATGAGGTTGATGAGTCGGAACTTTGCGGGACCGCGGTAGACCGGTTTTGTCGGTAAATCTGTCCACACACGGTCGAGACGACCTTGCCCCCTGGACAGGTGGTTCAACTCGCAGTCAAACCATGACGAATGGCGTATTCTGCCGCTGCGTTCAGACTTCGACCTGACTTCTCAGCCTCAAGAGCAAGAGCTTCATGCAACCCAGGTGGGATACGCAAAACAAACTTCCCGCTGTAGCGCCGGCCCGCAGGGGCAGGTAACTTGCGTCCGTCTTCCAAGCGAAGCGCCACGATTTCCTCTGCCACTTGGCAGATTTCCTCGAACACTTGGCTGCGATCCGGTCCATGAACTCCGCCATAACCGAGCGCAGGCACACGGCCAACGAAGCAGCCGTCCTCATCACTCCACTCCACCACTTTTGCATAGCGATCGGCGATCTCCTTGATTTTATTTTTTTTCACGGGTTTTCCTCCAGTGCTTTGTTGATTTGTCGCTCCAGGTAACGCGGGCAGTCGTCCCCCGCTTTGCCACATACCGTCACCACGGTCCCCGTTCGAGGGTGTACGTAGTTTCGATGACTGCCCTTGCCCCCACGATTGATCCAACCAGCTTTTATCACCAGTTTTTCCACATCCCGGAGCTTTTTAGGCATTGATGTAGAGTATCATAGTATCATTTAAGAGCAAAGGCTTCCTTAATTGTGCGAGAGCACCTCTTCGGAGGTGAGGTAACATTCGGGATCGGGACCCCAGGGGTCGTTGTGAAATTGGGCAGCCCGGACTCGAAGTCCACCGCCACAGACTTCCAGATGATCACATTCGGCACAGCGTCCCCGCAGACTCGATCCAAGATGACGCAGCCCAAGAAGCAGATCGTCTTGGGATTCGGTCCAAATTTGGCTGAATGGCTTTTCCCGCACATTCCCCAAACACTGGGTTTGCCAGAATTGGTCAGGTTGCACCCGGCCTCCGCTGTCAATGGCTGCAATGGTGTCTCCGGGACGAGGGACAGGATTTTCCTTCAGAAGTTCAAGCGCCTCCTCCGCTCGCCGGGGGTTTTCTTCGCGCAATCGCAGGAAAAGATACGCGGCATCTGCCGGCTGCCCCTTGGTGAACACCTCGGTTTTTATGCCCCGACGGTGCCAACTTTTCATACGCTCCAAAATGAGGTCCATCGCGGCGCGAACCCAAAAAGGATCGACAAGTTGAACGCCGGCCCCGCGACCGCAGAACACAAAATGCTCGAAACAAACACTGGGAATGTTTTCGACCTCAATGAAGTCCAGAATTTCGCTCAGATGATCCATGGTGTGGCTGGTGAGGGTCAGGTGGAATCCGACTTTTTGCCCAACCCTCTGACAGTTTCGTAAAGCCGTGACCGCTCCCTCGAAGGCCCCATGATGCCCCCGGAAGGTGTCATGGGCCTCGCCAATCCCGTCCAAGGTGATGCCCACATAGGAAAATCCGATAGCCCGCAAGCTATACGCCGCCGCCCGTCGCAGCAACATGCCATTGGTGGACAACGTCAACGGAAGCCCTCGCTCCGATGCGTAGCGGGCAATCGCAAAAAAGTCGGGATGGGTGAGGGGTTCTCCGCCTGACAGAGAAACATTCCGCACTCCAAATCGCGCCAGATCGTCAACAACCGTTTTGCATTCACGGAAATTCAGCTCCCCGGCGTATCCCCGGGGCTCCGAATCCGAATAACAGTGCGCACATCGCAAATTGCAGCGTCGTGTGAGATTCCAGATCACCTCGGGTTTGCGCTCGGCATTCCCTCCAGGCGGGATGCGGGCCCCGTCATGATCGCACGAGTTATCATCCTGTGGACTTCCTCCAAGGTAGAGATGTGTGAGGTTGATCATGGTTGGTCGTTGCAAAGAGGCTCTTCGGCGAAGGCATCTCCCGTCACAGCATAAGTCCGAGCCCGGGATCCTCCACACAGACGGCAGGTCATTTCCCAAATCACAAGAGACGGAAAAACGTCAAATGTTTCCATATATAAGTAATCCTAATAATAAAATTCTTAAATTCATGCAACAAAAATTATTAATAATGACGCCTTTACTGCAAAAGCTCGACGAGGTGGGGCGAATCCCGCTTGTAATAGAGATGTGACTGAAATCGAAACACTCCGGCATTCCTGCGCCCACATTTTAGCAACCGCCATTTTGCGGATTTGGCCCGAGGCCCAATTTGCGGCGGGGCCACCGGTGGAGGGGGGGTTTTATTATGATGTGGAGTTGGCGCACCGGATCACGCCCGAAGATTTTGTGCGCATTGAGGAAGAGATGAAGCGGGAGGTCAAAGCCAACCACAAATTTGAGCGGGAAGAACTCACGCGGGAGAAAGCCATGGCCATGGCTCAACGGGGGGAGTTGGCGGCGTTGGGGGGACGCGCGGAGGCCTCCAAATTCAAGCTGGATATTTTGTCGGGGATCCCCGAGGGCGAGGTGATTACGATTTGCCGCAATGGCGAGTTCACCGATCTGTGTGCCGGTCCGCATGTGTCGCACACCAGCCGGATTGGGGCGTTCAAGCTGACCCATGTGGCCAGCGCGTATTACAAGGGGGATGAAAACAATCCGCAGCTTCAGCGCATCTACGGAACAGCTTTCAAAAACAAGACCGAGATGGAGGCCCACTTTGCCATGTTGGAAGAGGCAAAAAAACGCGACCACCGGAAGCTGGGGAAGGAGATGGAGTTGTTTGTGATCGATGACACCGTGGGGCAGGGCCTGATTTTGTGGACGCCTCGTGGGGCCATCATTCGTCAGGCGCTTCAGGATTTCATCGGGGGGGAGCTCCGTAGTCAGGGTTACGAGCAGGTTTTTACACCCCATATCGGAAAGCTGGGTCTTTATCGCACCAGCGGGCATTTCCCGTATTACGCGGAATCCCAATTTCCGCCCCTGATTGAGCGGGAAAATCTGAAGGTCTTGGCGGAGGAGGGGTGTTCGTGCGGTGAGTTGGCGAATCGGGTCTCTGACGGAGATATCGACGGCTTTTTGCTCAAGCCCATGAACTGTCCGATGCATATCA
The DNA here is from genome assembly GCA_040881805.1 of Terrimicrobiaceae bacterium. GTDB lineage: Bacteria > Verrucomicrobiota > Verrucomicrobiia > Chthoniobacterales > Terrimicrobiaceae > JAJTZA01. The sequence continues at coordinate 3,605 of JBBECL010000093.1, forward strand.
AGATTTATGATTCGCGGCCGCGGAGTTATCGGGAATTGCCGGTGCGTTTGGCGGAGTTTGGAACCGTGTATCGCTGGGAGCAGAGTGGCGAGTTGAGTGGGATGACCCGCGTGCGCGGATTCACCCAGGACGATGCCCATATTTTCTGCACCGAGGAGCAGGTCGCCGACGAAATTCGCGGGTGTCTCTCGCTCGTGCAAACGGTGCTTGGCACGCTGGGTATGGCCGATTACCGCGTGCGTGTGGGATTGCGGGATCCGGACTCCGCGAAGTATACCGGAGACCCCGCCCTCTGGGACAAGGCCGAGGCGGCCTGCCGGAATGCCGCCGGAACCCTCGGGGTTCCTTTCACCGAGGAGCCCGGCGAGGCTGCATTCTACGGCCCCAAGATCGACTTTGTGGTCAAAGATGTCCTTGGTCGGGAATGGCAACTGGGGACCGTCCAAGTGGATTACAATTTGCCCGTGCGTTTCGATCTTTGGTATCGGGGCACCGATGGATCCCAGCACCGCCCGGTCATGATTCACCGCGCGCCCTTTGGTTCCATGGAGCGTTTCACCGGCGTCCTGATCGAACACTTTGCGGGAAACTTCCCCCTCTGGCTGGCCCCCGAGCAAGTGCGTGTTCTGCCAATCAACACCGACGATGACGAACTCATGGCCTATGCGAGGGCCATCGAAACCGAACTTCGGGAAGCCGGGGTTCGATGCACCCTGGACCCCACCGGGGACCGCATCAATGGCAAGGTCGCCCGCGCCGAGGCCGAAAAAGTTCACACCATGTTTGTGGTCGGCAAACGCGACGCCGAGGCCGGCGCCGTCAGTCTTCGCGTCCACGGCAAAGGAAACCTCGGTGCCCAACCCCGCGACGAAGCCATTCTCAACGTGATTTCCGGAATCCGTCAGCGGGCGCTGTAGATGCGTTATCCTCCCAGTGATCCACGAGGGAGTCGTTTTTGGAGATGCTGCTGATGCGGCCCATGATCAGGCCCTGCACGCCTTGGATTTTTCCAAATTTTTGGACGGTGGTCCGGGTCCCATTGGTGTATGTTTGGGCAGAAGGGAAAAGCCGAAAGTCCTCTTCGTTCAGCCGCTGGGCAATGAGCTTCTTTGGCTGATCATGGGCGCCAGGGATTCTTACGGATGAAATCAAAGGCATTTCGAAAAAACGACTTGGAAAGTTTGCCTCCACCGGAAGAACCCCCTAATCTATCAGAGTTTCAGCAAGGCATGAGCAGAGATAATGCATTTTGGAAAAGTCACGATGGCATCGGATTGGTCTGGAGCAATCCCGAGGCTGATGACTCCGTGATGATCTGCAAGGCTCTGCTCCGTCCTAATTTTCATACTCTGCTCGATATCGCCAGGCGCTTCGGCTTTCAGCGAGTCACTTCGCAATGGGAAACTCTCTGGAAAGAAATCGAAGCCCGCGGCTACCCCGAAGAACTTACCGAGCTTGAGCGTGCGCGCCCCATCGTCACGCGCTGCCTCCAACACATGGAAGAAGGCCTCAAATCTCGGTGAAGGATCCTTTCACGGTAATGCCGGAAGCCACCGCCCGGATCTTCGTCCGGCTCCAAAATTCAACGCTGGAATGGACGCAAGTGACTACACGCAAACCCTCCTGATCGACGGAGAATTTAAACTCACATTTTTTACTGCCGATTCTCATGACGCCAATCTCCTGAAGGACTCTCCCCCGGCTGAGGACGGTTTCAAAATCGGCACCCTGGAAGAGCTTGCCCAGCTCAAATCTATCGTGGCCACTTTCCGGTCCAAGAGCCGCGACTGGATCGACTTGTTTCTGCTCGATCAGAATTATTCGTTCGGCCTCGACTCCTGGAAGAAAGCCTACGATAAGGCGGGCCTCACCAACACCCATTTTGAAAATGCCCTCAACCGCATTTGCAGCGGTATCCTTCGGGAAGACGACGAGGGGTTTGCCGCCTTGCTCCCGAATCCCCCTTCGATTCAAGTGATATCGGCTCATTTTCGAAAACTCAGAGCGCAATACGAAATGAGTCTGGCTCAAAAAGTGTTGAGAAATTAGAGCATCGATTCCGGGAGCCGGGCCTTTGTCCAATGTTTTTTCGAATCATCATCATTGCTCCCGATGAGACCCGGCTCCTCCTCTGGAAACATCAGGGTTTCCTGACTCTTGATCATCAATG
>JBBECL010000094.1:0-5750 GCA_040881805.1 Terrimicrobiaceae bacterium
CAACACGGGTCTCCACCTTTTACCGCAAAACCTCCTTGCCCCATGTTTCGAGCGCCACGGTTGACTACCCCAAGGATGCAGCCCACCACCCACGGCGAAGCCGCGCAATTCGACGCCCCGACGGAATCCATCGGGGAAATTCCCTGCCGCAAACATGGTTTCGATGAGTTCAAGCAGCTTGAATTGAACCCGAAAACGGCGATAGGAAAAAGTCGTTTTGCGCGGAAGGGTGGCTCATCCGCAAAAAGTGTGCTTATTCAGATTTTGCCCAACCAGAGGGATAAAACAATGGTCATGCCGCCTGCGGCGGGTGGTGTGTCGCTTTTTTTGAACCACTGATGAAAGAAATATTTCCACCGCAATGGCGGTAGAGGGAGAGAAGGCGGGAACCGGTCTGTGTGGGCAGGCGATCTCGCATGCGAGCATGCAGAGTCGCTTGCCCACACAGACCCGGAGTCGGTTGAAAGCCTGGCCGTTCCGGCAGTCGCCGGATCCGTTGCAGCGCGATCCGCGCCTCCTCTCCTGCTGATAAACTGGAGGACGGGGCCATTGGCCCGGCCAGATGAGTGAAGATAAGTGGTTGCCTCCCTCGTTCGGATTCTCCGCCGCAGGCGGCTCACTTTATTGTCTGTCTTCCCCTATGCACAATATTTGCGGAAGACCCGGAAGGGTTGATGCACAGTGAGATTTGAAACAAACCGAGACCGCCGCGACCGCACAAAACGATACACGTGATTTTGCCCCGCTCTTTGGTGGAGGCGAGATCAAAAGGAGCAGCACGTTCAAGGCCGTGACGCCGTTTGGATTAATGCTCCTCGCTATTTTTAGCACGCCAAGCGTCGGGTGGACGACCGAAATGCGCGGAGAAGCGGCGGTAGAAGTGAGAGAGATCGTCATAACCACATTCGAACGAAACGGCTTTGATTGGCAGGGTGGTCGTCTTGAGCAGTCTGGCGGCGTGCCCCATTCTTCGGGCATGGAGGAACTCCAGCCAAGAACTACCGGCTTGCTTGCGAAAACATGCCGAAAAGTGCCTGCGACTCATCCCCAAACGACAGCCGCCCAGCTCTCATCCTGAAACTCCGCGATTACATCCAATCCTTATGAACACCACCAGAGATCAAAATACGAACGTTCACCTAACTCGCTCCGGCGGGGATGCCTGTCAGGATTCACGTCGAGAAACGACAGCTTGCATTACAAGAGCTGGTCAGACCACAGCCGGTCGAGAAATTGCCGTGCGGGCATGACTTCGATGTCGCCCCAATGGGCAGACCGATCCCCCAGAAAAACGCCAAAACACCTAAGGTGACGATCCCCCATGAACCCTTGAAGGCTTTTGAGCGAACGGTTGAATCTTTGGTCCCAGCGAGTTGAGGATTTGATCTCCACGGCCACGAAGCCGTCCCGCGTCTCAAGGAAGAGATCGACCTCCGAACCGTCGTGCGTCCGCCAATAGTAAAGCGGATAACGAAGTTTCCGGTAGGACAGATAAGCCCTGAATTCGTTGAGAATCCAGGTTTCCATCAGAGGCCCCTTTTCCTCCGGACTGGGCGGATAAGGAATGCGACCGCTCAGGGCGCGTGCCACCCCGCTGTCAAAAAGATAAAATTTCGGGTGACCCACCTGCCTGGTGGACGATTTCAATTTCCAAGGACGCAGCCAGAATCCAAGCAGGGTGTCATCAAGGATTTCGAAGTAGTTTTGCACGGTCTGCCGACTCACGGCGGCATCCCGCGCCAAGCCGGCGACATTGGTCACCTGCCCATTTTGGCGGGCGGCGATTTCCAAAAAGCGGCTGAAAGCACCGATGTTCCGGGTAAGTGCCTCTGCCCGAATTTCCTCCTGAAGGTAAGTTTGCGCGTAGGCATTGAGGAAGGCAACAGGATCCCCGGAGTTGAGCGCAAGCGGCAGCGTGCCATAAGCAAGGGGCGCTTCGCTCATTGACTCCCAGCCTGCCTCTCCCGAGACCAAGGGAAACATCTGTTCGACAATGGCGCGCCCGGCCAGCAGATTCGAGGCTCCCCGCCGCAATTTCCGCGCACTGGACCCCGAGAGCACGAAACGCAGGCCTTTCGTTTCCATCAAGGAATGAACCTCGTCCAAAAGGGCAGGAACTTTTTGGATTTCGTCAATCACCACCCAGTCACCACGAGGGACACCCTCGACCTCCCTGTAAAGAGCCCTTGGCTCACGGGCAAGACGCAGCGACTCACCCGTGTCGAGCAGATCATAGCTCACGGCGTGCGGGAAGTGCTCGCGAATCCACGTCGATTTTCCCGTGCCCCGAGGTCCGAACAAGAAAAACGAACCATTCGGGGGCTGTAAGGCTCTTGTAAACATAGGTGGCATATTTGACACAAAAATGCCAACTTGCAATACATAAATTGGCCATCTATCAGGCCGACTTTGATCAAACCACCGGAGAATCAAAGGCCGCCGTTGTCATCCTAAAACCCGCAGTTCAAAGACCCGAAATCCAGAATTTACCATGAAGAATATGAAGGACATGAAGGGGTGGCACAGAAAATTGATTTTCCCGACGGCCCTTGTTGGCTAAACTTTCGCATGGATTTCTCCGATTTGTCTCATCAAGTGACTCACCCCTATTGGGTGAGCCTGATTCGATAGCAGTCCTCCTCATAAATCCCTTATCTTCATGCTCTTCATGGCCTTCATGGTGAATCCAATGGCGGCATGTAGGGTCATTGTTTCGTCGGTCTGCCTCCCTTGCTGGCCAAATCCCCCTCGACTCCGACATCCCGGTGCTCCGCCACGATTTCGCCGGGTTGGGCCGGTCAGGCGCTACGAATCTCATTCGCACCTCCCATCCCGACTGAACGCAACTTCCGATTACGGCAATCGCTGGCGGAGTTTGGCAAGCATGGCCTGCACATCGGCAGCGGGTTTGGCGCACGCCGCTGCCGCTTCGGAGAAGCCGCATTCGGTCAGCAGACAGGCGATCTTGGCACCCAAGTGCGCGGCTTCCTTTGCCTGCCCGGCACCCTGCGGATGCAGCCCACCACCCACTGCGAAGCCGCGCCACGAGAGGCCGGGGACTCACGCCCTTTCGACCTCACGGCAGCATAGGCTCCCAAAGTGGCAAGCGCGCGAACGTTCTCTTCTACGACGGCCATATCGAAAAAATCGACGCTTCCAACCCCGCAGAACTCCCCCTTGTATGGAACCGCCCCCCATGGCAACCGGAACGATAGTGCGTTTTTCTCAAGTTCCATTGAGCCCTGTGCGTTTCGGTGCTGAGAATTGGATTCCGTCGGTTCCTATGCTGACTTACCTGAAATCTCGCTTCCTGCCACAACCGTTCCACGCCGGGTGTGCGGGGAAGTGTTGGCTCAAAGACTGCATCTGAGCCTTCATTCAACGGGCAAAAACCGGAGATCTGCATCTCCCCCACTCCATTTCGACTCCTCTGAGGCGCGGGAAAGTGGTGAATAGAACTTCTTGCTATAAACCAAAATACCGCTCAATATGGTTAATAAAGACGGAGTTTATCATCCATGATTTGGAACTGGCAGCGAGACGATTGGCCACATTTTACCTACGACCGCAAGGCTTTGGAAGGCCTGGAGGCCCGGTTTTTGCGCTTTTCAGGACAGATCGTCGGTGCGTTCAAGCACGTCTCCGAGGAAGACAAGATTCGACTCAAGGTCGACCTGATCAGTGAGGAGGCTCTGCAAACCTCCAGGATCGAGGGAGAAATTCTGGATCGCGACAGCTTGCAGTCTTCCATCCGCAGGCAGTTCGGAATCCAGACCGATCACCGCCGGATTCCCCCGGCAGAGCAGGGGATCGCCGCGATGATGGTTGATCTTTACAAGAGATTCGACGCCCCGCTGTCCCACGAGACCCTTTTCGAGTGGCACGGCATGTTGATGAATGGCCGTCGGGATCTTCGCGCCATCGGCGCTTATCGGACTCACGCCGACCCGATGCAAGTTGTCTCCGGGGCGATGCATGAGCCGACCGTGCATTACGAGGCTCCACCTTCGTCCCGCGTGAATGCGGAAATGGAGGCGTTCATCCAATTTTTTGAGCACAGCCGGGAAGGTGAACCGCAATTTCTACCCCCACTCGCTCGCGCCGGGATCGCTCACCTGTATTTCGTATCCATTCACCCCTTTGAGGATGGCAACGGACGGATCGGACGCGCCATCGCCGAGAAATCCCTCGCCCAAAGTCTCGGACACCCGACGCTCATCGCATTGGCTTACACCATTGAGCGAAACCGAAAAGCCTATTACGATAAGCTCGAACGCTACAACAAGGACACCGGCGTCACGGGCTGGCTGGCCTATTTTGCGGAAACCATTCTGGAAGCCCAGGACAATACCCGGAAGCGCATCGAGTTCATTATTGAGAAAACCAAGCTCTACGACCGCTTGCGCGGCAAGCTGAACAAACGTCAGGAAAAAGTTCTGGAGCGCATGTTCCGTGAAGGCATCGACGGCTTCAAAGGCGGTCTCAGCGCCGAGAACACCATCTCCATCACAGGCGCACCGCGCACCACCGTCACCCGCGACCTCAACGATCTGGTCGCCAAAGGCGCACTGACCAAAACCGGCCAGCTCAGATACACCCGCTATCATCTCAACATTGCCGTATAGCCGAACGGCAGCAATCCGGGCGACGTTGATCAAACCCAGGAGGTTCTGGTTGACAAAAATTGGACGTGCAATGTGATCGTGGCTCCGCTCGCCATCTGCCTCGGCCGACCTCTGAAAAGCCAGAGAATCAGCTTCTTCTGTCACTCGCACCTCGGACATCGACCAACCGGTCATCGGAACCATCGTGCCGCCTTGTTTATCTTGAACCGTGGATAAATCAGAAACCGTCCAAAATGCCTCCCCCATTTCCGCGTGGGCAGAGAGCGGGCTGCCCAGGGCGGCTGCCGTTCGGGAATTCTGCTGTCCCGGAGGGACACCGGAGCATAGCCGGTGGTGGCAACCACCGGTGTTGCCCCCCATCGAAGATCAACCCAAATACCATCCGCATCTGCACATGATATTTGGTCTTGCAATAAGACCTGATAAGCAATAAATAGGTCTTTATGAAAGACCACGTTCTGAATGTGATCCGGGAAAAACTGGCTGACGCAGTGACGATGGAGTATCCGCCGATGACTCGGCGTGAGGCGGTGTTGCCGGAGATTCCCGGCAAGGCACACGCGGTGGTCGGGATGCGCCGGTCGGGCAAGACGTGGTTTCTCCTTCAGTGCCTGGCGGATCGGCTGGCGAAGGGCGTGGAGCGCGAGCGGTTGGTGTATTTCAATTTCGAGGACGAACGCCTCGGGGATTTGGAAAGCGGGGACCTTGGTGTCGTGGTGGAGGAGTATTACCGCCGTTACCCGGATTTCCGCAAGAGCCGGGAGGTGACATTTTGCTTCGATGAGATCCAGCTTGTTTCCGGCTGGGAGCGGTTCGCGCGGCGGGTCATGGATTCCGAGAAGGTGGAGCTTTTTCTGAGCGGTTCGTCCGCAAGGATGCTCAGCCGCGAGGTGGCCACGAGCATGCGTGGACGTGCGGTGGAAACCCTGATCACGCCGTTCGGCTTCCGGGAGTTTCTCCGCCATGGCGGAGACCCGCTGACTGGAGGGCTGGTCGGATCAAAGCAACGCTCCCGCACCGTTGCCGCGTTTGATAACTATCTGGCCTCGGGTGGGTTCCCGGAAGCCGTGGCCCTCTCGTCCTCACGCGACCGGGTCCGCCTGCTACAAGGATATGTGGATGCCG
>JBBECL010000095.1:0-5744 GCA_040881805.1 Terrimicrobiaceae bacterium
CGGTTCATCCAAAACGTAAAAGCCGTTTCTCAGGAATTCGCCAGCGTTGAGGCTCTGAGTTGATTCTGATTGGCAGGCTGTTCGGTCAGCCGGTAACTCGTGCTTCTTCCTCCAGCGGTCTCCTGCACGAGAATTCCACGGTCCAGCAAGATTTTGATGTCCCGCAGGGCCGTGTCGTTTGAGCACTTGGCCACCTTCGCATATTTGGATGTGGACAGCTTGCCTTCAAAACCGTCCAGCAGCCGATTGATCACCTTGCGCTGTCGCTCGTTCACCGGCTCCAGATTGATCTCCTCCCAAAGCCTCGCCTTTCGCAAAATGCCCGCGAGGTTGCTTTCCGCACCATCCACGGCCCGGCGAAGACAGACCAAAAACCACTCCAGCCATAACGTGATATCCATGCCGCCTTTTTGGAGCTGCTCAAGGATCTCGTAATACTGCTTTCGCTCCGCCTCGATCTGCGCCGACATGCTGTAGAAGCGTTCGGACGTCCCATCCGCCCGCGCCAGGGCCATGTCCGCTATCGCTCTGCCGATGCGACCGTTTCCGTCCTCGAAGGGATGGATGGTCACAAACCTGAAGTGCGCGATACCGGCTTTCAGAACGGGATCGACTTCGCTGCCGCCTCCAAACCAGTCGAGGAAAGTTACCATCTCATGCTCCATCCGCTCAGCCGACGGTGCCTCAAAATGCACCTGTTCCCGGCCCATCGCACCGGAAACGACCTGCATGGGGCCGGCCTCAATAGGCCGCCATGCGCCGACGGTGATTTTTTGCATGCCGCTGCGCCCTGTTGGGAACAGGGAGGAGTGCCAGCCAAACAAGCGTTCTGCTGTCAGTGGTTCGGCATATTTTTGCGTGGCGTCGAGCATCATCTCCACCACGCCATCGACATCCCGACTCGAAGGCGCGGCACCTCCCACATCGAGCCCAAGTCGTCGCGCGATCGAGGAACGCACCTGCTCGGCATCGAGCTGCTTGCCCTCTATCGCGCTCGACTTGATGACGTCAGCGGTGAGGGTCGTCAGATTGGCCTCGGCACGAAGCAGGAAACCGAGCCCTTCCATTTTCCCCAGCAAACGCCCCTGCCTGTGACGGACATCAGCCAACAACGGAGAGAGTTTGGCCTCGGCCCATTTGAGGTTTGGCCAATCTGGATGTTCATGGATGTAGCTCATATTCGTCGCATTGAGTGCGGCGAATATGGCATCTATTCACCGCAGCGGCAATAAACACCGCAGATATTGCGGCGGAAAAGCCAACCATTCACCGCAAAACCCACCATACGCAATAACCAAGGCGGAAAAAGCTCTCCCGGTTCGGCAGCTCTCGATGCCGCTGCCGTGCGCGTGAAGGCGATGTCGCCGCCGTAACCGCCGCGCTGGATGCGGGAGCTCAGGTGGTTGGCGGGCTCGGAAAAACTGATTGCCACACCCAGCCATCGCCAGCCCCCACGAGGATCGACTGCTCCCCGCCTGAGTTGAGATCAGGCCCCATTGCGGGCAGTGGTCGAGCCATGGCTGGGTGTTGTGATGTGTGGGGTGAAATCATCTTGGCATCGTTTTTCCTGATGCCCTACGACGCCAGGACTCCGGCGTGAGGCCGTTTGAACAAGTTCTGAAAACGCGATGAAAATGAGAGAGGTCGCTGAACCCCGACTGAAAGGCGATGGCCGTTACCGAGTGTCCGGTTTCACTCAATAATCTTTGCGCAAGCCCGATCCGCAATCGCCGGATGGCCTGGAGCCAAGACTCTCCTGCCTCTTCCCGGAAGAGCTGGCTGAAGCGTCTGCGGCTGAGCCCGACGCGCGAGGCTGCCGCATCCAAATACAGATCCTCATGGAACAGCCGTGGCAATTCACGCAGGTAAGCCGCAACTCTCTCTCGCGTCACCAAGCCGTCGAAGGGGTCATCGAAGGGGTCAACAGGAAAGACCCTTTTGATGGGCACAAAAGGCCACGGCAACTCTATTTTTGTCAACAGGAAAGAACTGCCCCCTTTGACTGGCTGAAAAAGTAAATTCCAACTCACCCAAAAATCCGCCCGGATTTTGCGAGCCTTTTCCTCCTTGTAAGAAGTAAGGAACCGTGAAAGTATTTATTCATGCGAGCAACGCTTACTTCCAAGGGACAAATCACATTGCCTGTGGCGATCCGTCGCAAGCTTGGGCTGCAGGCGGGGGATGTGCTGGAATTTGATGAAACAGTTCCGTATATCAGGGCACGGAAACCGTTTGATAAAGAACGTATGCGTAAAGCAATCGGTCGGGGAAAATCCCTCCACGCTGCCCGAAGCAGCAAGGAGTGGATTGAAGAGCTGAGGGGGCCTGTGGAATTACCATGATCACGGCCGTTGACACATCGGTTCTCCTGGCAATCGACTTGGGCGAAGCGGAGGCGGAAGCTTGGATCGAGACGCTGGCCCACTGCCGGGAAGCGGGCGGACTCGTCATCTGTGACGTGGTGGCTGCTGAGTTTTTTGCCGTTGGTCTCAACCGTGGGGCGTTCGACGAGACATTACTCGATTTGGGAGTTCACCGAGTCCCTCTCACTCTGGATGCGGCTTGCGCCGCCGGCGTCACATTCCGTAAATACCGGGATGCAGGAGGCCCCAGAGAACATCTTATCCCGGATTTCCTCATCGCTGCTCATGCGCTGACCGACTGCGATGCTCTTGCAACCACCGACCGGGGATATCTGCGCCGGTATTTCGGTGATCTTCGCCTGATCGGGCCTGGAGGGAAGGGCTAGTAGCCAAAATTGCTTCCGACTCACCCACCCGGATTTTTGGGCACGCTTTCTTCCGCGAGCGGATTCCAAAAGCGGCTTCCCTCGATATCCTGAGGAACCTCGCTGGCCGGGAGGGATTCGACGTGACCATCAAAGAATATCACATTCAGTCGCCCATTGTGAACAAACGTGCCGGGCCCATCGGTTAAGGAATCCGCGCGCATCGTCGCCCGCCAGTAGGGGTAGTTGTCGCCCTCGGGGTGACCATCCAAAAAAAGAGCGGTTTCTGCCGGGGCCGGAATTCCGATCACCTTCAGGTTGGCCGGCACAAGGTTGGTATCGCTCAGACCGGCATTCATGCTGTGGGTCCGGATCCAGGAATTATTGTTTCCGTTGTTGTCCACGGTGGTTTTGGCCATCCCGAGGGCACGCTTCAGAGCTACCCCGCAGACGGGAAACTCGCGACTCCGTTCCGTCACCGATGGGTCCACCGTGGGGATTCCCAGATAGGGACCGATCCGCCCCATCCAATAGGAAAGAGGCAGGCTTCCGTCATTTTCGCCGACATAGAGCATGGTGGCCGCATGCAAACCCCGCAGGCCGCCAATACACTTTGCAGCATCCGCCGACTGGCTGGCACGCCGGAGGGCAGGCACTGCCAATGCCGCCAAAATCCCGATCACAACAACCACAACAAGCATTTCCGTGAGGGTGAAGCCTGTTGGTTTTTTAAAAATGGTGCGCGCTCTCAACGCAACAGATCTCATCGGATTGCTTGATTTCTAATGGGCCGGACCGCCGCCCTTGAGCCATGTGCCATAGCCGATGATCACCGTGGACAGAATGAGAATGAGAATCCCCAGAGCGATCAGGATGTGTGCTTTTTTTCCTGCCCCTTTCCACTCATGCAGAATCCAGCCCCACATCGTGCTGAAGATAATGATGCTGGCCATGTGCAAAGTCCACGAGGCAAAGCCATATTGCCCCATCTGGGTCTCGCCCATTGTGTAAAAGAAAAATTGAAAATACCAGGTGACACCGGCCAGGGCGGAGAAGAAGTAGTTGTTCAGCCGGGGAATTCGCAGATCCTTTGGGTCGATCGGTTTGATGTGATCAGCCGCCGTCTCGCTGACAAGATCCGAGGCCGGGTCGCCGTGTTCGCCTCCGCTGGCCGTGAGTCCGGCGTGCTCGGGACGGGCGGTTGCACTCAGGTATTGGTAGGCCGAACGATTCCTCACGTTCAGAAAAACACACCAAATAAGATTCGTCGTGAACCCTCCCAGAAGGACGACGACGAGTTTCGGGAGGCCCGTCCATAACTCGGAAGTTCCGGCTTGGGCGGAACTGATTCCGATTGGGGCTGCCGCAGTGAGGGCAAACGCGAAACAAGCACTCATGATCCCGGAGAACGCCGCGATGAAAATGCCCTTGCGGAAATTGAACTCGGCAATCGACTTCTTTTTGTCCGCCTCCGACATGCTCCGCTCCTTGGTGAGCCCGGCCAGCGCGGCGATGAGAATCCCGAGAAGACACACAAAGACGCCGAACAGCGTGATCTGTCCAGGCAGAGTGGACGCAATCTCGATGATGGTTTCCGGGATCGGGACGGTCGGGATGAACACCTTGAAAATCGGGGGGAGCAAGGTGCCGAAAGCCGCGCAGAATCCCAGCGCAACCCCCATCCCGAGCGACAATCCCAGATACCGCATGGTCAATCCAAACGTCAGACCGACAATGCCCCAGAGCGCACCAAACAAATACGTCCACGCCAGCGTGCTCACGCTCTGAGCCTGGATGGCACCCCAGGTATCCCGGGTCATCAACAGCGCAAAAAACAGCGGGCAGATGATCCAGGAAAAGAAGCCGCCGACGAGCCAGTAGGTTTCCCATGACCACTTTTTGACGGCCTTGTAAGGGACATAGAAACTGCCCGAGGCGAAACCGCCCAGCCAGTGAAAGAGAACTCCTAGAATTGGATTCATCGTAATCCAATTACAAGGACTCCGGAACCCTGAAAAGGGGCAGGAGTGCAATGTTCCCTCCCTGGAGTGCAATGCCGGGAGGATTCCATCAATCCCGCTTTCGGGGTTCTCTCCGCTCGAAAGGTTCCATTTTTCTCCCGTTACAGGCTACTTGCGTTCTTTGGCGAGCAAATCCCGCAGGAGAAGGGTCTCGGAAATGTTATCCGTCCGGTTGCAGCCTTCCCAATCGACCCATACGTATTCCAGGCAAATCCACCCGTTGTAGCCGGTCTGTTCAAGTCCGCTGAGGATCGCATCGAAATCGATCCTGTTCTCTTTCACCGTGCATTGCAGGGCACCTTTGGCTCCACCGCGGGCATGGAAATGACTGGCGTGCGGCAGCAGGCAATGAACGGACTCGTTGGTCATTCCTTGGTAGATAAAATGCCCGTAGTCGAGGGTAAGTGTCAGTCCGGGCACGGCTTCCATAAAGCGCAGAGTTGCCTGCGGGTCGGGAAGCAGGGACCCCACGTGTGGCTCAATGGCATAAGTAATTCCGGCCCCCCGGCAGACCTCCAGCCGCCAACGGGCTTCCTCAACGGCCCGCTGCCAGTCTTCCTCAGGCTGAGTGCCGGAGTGGCAGACGCCCGGCAGTCCCGTCAGATGCGCGGCTCCCAACTCACAGCAATATTCGATCATGCCCATAAACGTTTTGCGGTTCTGGTTTCGCACGCCGTCGTCCGGGTCATTGGCCGCAGCGATCGACGGCTCCGCGCCCGTTTGCAAAAAAACATCCGCCGCCTCGAGGCCACGGGAATGCAACTCCTCCCGCATGCTCTGCGCCGCCGTCAGGGGGTCTAAAACGATATCCGAAGGGCTGTGGTGGGAGCGATCCTGAAAGATCCCCAAATCCACCCCGCGGATTTCCAGAAGACGCAAGAGGTCGAGCACCTTTTTGTGTGGAAGGAGGGGAAAAGTGAAATCGGCGCAGGAGAATTTTGGATTCATGGAGCAGGAGCGTATTCGGGGTTGATCAGACCTTCCAGTTTTGGACG
>JBBECL010000096.1:0-5740 GCA_040881805.1 Terrimicrobiaceae bacterium
CCGCAGGGGATTAACGGGGCAGGGGGGGCGCGTCGAAGTCAGCCTCATGGAATCCATTCTCGATCTTCAATTTGAAGTCCTCACGACTCACCTCAACGACGGCGGCCAACCCGTGCGCCGCAGCGCGGAAAGCAATGGCCACGCCTATCTCGGCGCACCTTATGGCATCTACGCAACGGCCGACGGCCACCTCGCGCTCGCCATGGGCGCCATCCCCCGGCTCGGGGAACTCCTCGGATGTTCCCCGCTTGCAGATTTCACCGACGCCAAAACCTGGTTCACCCAACGCGACGAGATCAAAGCCATTCTGCGCGACCACCTCTCCACCCAACCCACCCGCCACTGGCTCGACATCCTCGAACCTGCCGACATCTGGTGTGCCGAAGTTCTCGACTACTCCCGGCTCCGCCAGTCACCGGGCTACCAAAGTCTGGACATGGAACAAACCATCCACTGCCCCGGCGGCACGCCCATCCAAACCCTCCGCTGCCCGATCCGCATCGACGGCCACATTCTGAAATCCCCGCAGGGAGCCCCCGCCATCGGACAGCATTCCGCGCAAATTCTTAAAGAACTCGCCGAACCCCATCCGCAAACCGCATGAAAAATCCCAACCCCGATCCCGCCAAACATCAGGAAATTCCTATCTGGAACGAGGGCGAACTCGTCCTCTACTGCGAGCACCTGCAAACCGTGAAATACCGGGATCCCGTCGCAGCCGGTGCACCATCGACCGGACAACACACCAAGAAAATCCTTGGGGAAATGGTCTAAAACCCAATGGCATGGAAGAATTTGAACTTGAATCTTTATCCCCCCCTTCCAATCCAATGACAAACACGCAAGCTGGCGCCCAGCGCATCCGCCTTGAAGCCCTTCAGCAAAAAACCTCATGACGCACAGAGAAAGATTCCATGCCACCATTGAGCGCAAGCCAGTGGACCGCCCGGCAAGCTGGCTGGGCATCCCGACGCCGGATGCCCTTGGCGACTTATTTGCCTATTTCAATGTCTCCTCCTTGGACGGACTCAAGCGCAAACTCAACGACGATCTCTATCCCGTCGAAGTGCCCTACCACCACCCACCGTCGAACCACATCGCCTGCGCGTTCGATTTCGCCAAGGCCTCGTCGGAGGACTACACCGAACGGACTCTGACCTCGCCGGGCTTTTTCGAGGATATCGATGACCCATCAAGGATCAATGAATTCCCGTGGCCCTCTCCTCGCGAACACATGAGGGAAGAGGAATGCCGCAAAGCCATTGCGGAAGTGCCGGAGGATTACGCCGTGCTGGGTGTGATGTGGTCGGCCCATTTTCAGGATGCCTGCGCGGCCTTCGGGATGGAGAACGCGCTCATGATGATGATGGAATCGCCGGAGATGTTCCAAGCCGTGCTCGACCGGATTCTGGAGTTCTACATTGAGGCCAACGAAATTTTCTACCGGGCGGCGGACGGGCGTCTGGATGCGGTGCTCATCGGCAATGATTTCGGAAGCCAGAACGCGCTCATGGTGTCCGCCGGGCAGCTCAAGCGCCACGTGTTTCCCGGGACCCGCAAGCTCATCGAGCAGGCCCATTCTTTCGGCCTGAAAGTCATCCACCACTCGTGTGGCGCGATCTGCCCGATCGTGCAGGATCTCGTGGATTTGGGATCAGATGCCATCCACCCTATCCAGGCACTTGCTGCCGACATGAATGCTGAACACTTGAAAATGGTATTCACCGACAAAGCTTCCTTTTGTGGAGGCGTCGATGCGCAGAATCTCCTGGTTCATGGAACCCCGGATGCCGTGCGCCAGCGCGTGCGCGAGCTGCGCACCCTCTTTCCAACCGGGCTTGTCATTTCACCAAGCCATGAGGCGATTCTGCCGGACATCCCGCCCGCAAATATTGAAGCTTTGTTCGAAGCCGCAACGGGGAAATCCATCATGTGAAGCGCCACGGAGATGCTATCGGCGCGGAATGCGCGACAGTAAAGGCATTCGTCCGAGGGTAAGAATGCCTCAATCGCAGGGAAATGCCATGAGATCGGAAGCCCCATCTGTGACTCCCGGCTCAGCATCCTCCTCGAAAAGCAGCCGGTGACGAAATGTCAGTTTGCGCTCTTTGATCACAGAAAAATTTGTATCCCAGTAGTTATTGAAGAGGATGGAGAAATAAGAAGGTGACGCGTTTTCCAGAGGGTTCTTTGCCACGCGCAGGCTGGGGCGCCCCCAACAGCCCAGGGGATTGTCGGGGGTGGCAATCACCACCGGGCATTCCCCGGACCGGATCTGCACCCCATGGTTGACACATACAAAATCAGCACAAGTGCCCGGCATCACATCGGCAGGGAACCGAGTTTCGGTTCCGCACGAGAAATAGGACATTTCCGCATCAGTCAGTGCAAACGGGAAGCAGAGATACACAGCAATGGGTGCGACCGTCTCGGGCACCCAGAGTGTGGTTTCCACATCCACGCGCTTGACATGGGAGAAAAAGTTCCACGTCTGTTCCGCCCTATGGAATGCACGATGAGAAAACTCCAACTCATGCCGGAGTCCGTTAGCAAACGGCGAGGATTTGGAGCTCATGAGCCGGGGAGTGGACTGTCGGAGTTTATAACCACTCTCATCGCAGCGACGGGAACTGACCTGATGGCGCGATGCGAAATGTGTTCCCTGCTCCACCAGAATTTGCCCAAAACGAAACCGTGAGGCAGTGTCCACCAAGTTCACTTTGGATTGGGTTAAGCTGATTTGTCGGGGTGCCGGAGTGCCCTTGGCCCAATCAACTCTTAATGACGTGGAGGTCCGGGGAAGAGTGGGGAGCTTGGTCTTTTTGGCAAATAGCAAACGAAACTTCCTGATGGAGCCACCGGGCAGATTTTCCACAAAAAACCGTGCGAAGGTGGGCTGGAATTGCCACACATCCGAGGGAATTTCATACACGGAAGGTGGTTTTTCAGGAATGCTCCAAACAGGACCTTCGAGTATTTCCAACGGGATTCGCCGACCGGTTTCAAGGTCCTCAACCATATTTGCCGGGAATCGAATGGCCGAGTGAGGGATGTTGATCCATCCACTTCGTCGTCCAGTTCCCGGGTTACAAACCACGAGGGATTTGGTCATCGAAAACGCTTTGAATCGATGAGAGCCCGATACGAGTTTTTTGGTGGCCTGCTTGGAAATGCACAACGCACGGTAAGCAAGCGCCGATTTCTCCGCAAATTGGCCGATTGTGTTGTCGGAGTATGGTTCAGCCACGGAGTTGTAGGCCCCCCAGGTGTGTTCGTCAAAGAGAAGGCTGTTATCCCAGGCACGCCCCACCAAGGAATCATCCACAGGCACCTTGAGAAGCTTGGATAGTGCGCCGAGGTCAACCAGCGTGCGCTTGGCCTGCTGATTGGCTTTCACCTCCCCGGGGGTCGAGGCGATTCCATCCATCCACCAATCCGCCCAGTCGCCACGCACTGTCTGTGGCGCAGGAGATCCCCCGGCCCATTCATTCCGGAGGGCACTCAAAAACCCCGAGGGAGTGGAAATCTGCAGGCGGGGGCTGAGACCGAGTTGATTCCACGCCGCCACTAACTCCGGAAGATGCGCGCAAGGCGGATCATTGTCCATCCGCCACATATTTGTCACCTGCAGTGGGAGATTTTTATATCGGTAATGCCCAAGCTTCTCTGAAATTTTTGAAAGGAGCTGCTTTTTTGCACGCCGGAGAAATGCGTATCAGTAAGAGCTTGAGCGGGCCACTGGTGGAGCCAGGCTCATGAACCCTGAACACTGACCCGGATTGCGAACACGGTGGGGCGGCGTTTATTTGTGCAACCGGCGTTCGGCTTCGGCCCGTTCCGCAGACCAATCAACGGCCATTTCCCCGGCGATGAACTTGGCGAATGGCGCGATGTTGCGCCCGGTGGAAGCCTGTTCCAAGGCCTCCATATATTGTGCTCTCCGGCTCACGCGCACAATGGTCCAAGGATAACCGCCGGAAGCCAGCATGGCATTCATGAGGAATCGGCCCATACGGCCATTCCCATCTGAGAACGGATGAATATAAACAAAAACGAAATGGCCGAGAACCGCTCGGACAGAGGATTCTTCTTCCCCCTCAATGGCGGCAAAAAATGCTTCCATGCTGTCAATGACGGCAGGGCCGGGAGCTGGAGGAACGTGGATGGCACCTTTGAGAAATACGGGTCTTTCCCGGTATCCGGCCAGATCGGCGGCGGAAAGGCGTCCGACTTGCACAAAAGGCCGGTGCAGTTCCGAATACCAATAGGGCAGGTCGGTTGAAACGGTTTTCCCCGGCTGGCCTCCACGGAAGATTTTTCCGATACTCGTGAGCACCGATCCATGGGCCAGGCTATATCCTTTAGCGGCAAGGCGGGTGTTTTCCTCCTTCATCGCCGGTTCGTCAATATCTCCCCCTGCGGCAATTTTGGCGATCAACTCAGGGGTAACCTGAAAACCCTCGATGGAGAGTGAGTGATAGGCGTCGTATTCGTAAAGCTCATGTGCCTTGGCAAAAAACGCGGACGGATCGGGCGCAGCCGGCGCGCACGGGAAATGTTCCAGAACAACCGGGCGCATTTGCTGCCAAAGCAGGCGGATGCGATCCGCAGAGGGACTAACCGGACGAATGATGGCGGAAAGCAAAGGCTGATCGTCGGGAAAGGGATTCACCGATTTCGTCCATCCGGTGAGCGCGATCAAGCCCCTCACCTGGTCGGCGCGTTCTTTCATCCCCAAGGTCTCCAAACCGCCGAGAACTCTGGCGGCACCGGCCTCCTTGCCCACTTCCAGAATCCCGGAAACCAAAGCGGGAGCGGAAGCCGTCCGCAACAAAACCTCGGCTTGGGGCCGGTTGGTTCGAAAATAAGTCGGTGTGACCCGGGCCAAGGCATGGCCGACAGGCATTAAGTTCAAACCGCGATATTTGACAGGGTTCGCCGGAAGACGCTCGGGAGCGGCATAAGTCAGCAAGGAACAAGAGATGCCGGTATCCGCGAAGCGCAGCGTGGTGGTATTATTTCCCCCATGGGACAACATAGCGACAGCCTGCGTCGGTGTCGCCGTTTCTCCACTTTGTAAATCGAGAGAGATTTCCGGGCTGAGGCAATACTCCTCTCCCACACGATCTTCCAGATAGAGGCTGAGAAAAGTCCAGAAACTGCCATGCCAAAGCGCGGTTTCTCCACGGGGCGCATCGGGCGGCACGAGAAAATACCATCCCCTCATGATCTCCAATAGGCATCCTTGCTTGACGAGAAAAGCGCGCACCCCCTGGGAAAGGTCGGGGCCGCGAACAACCTGATCGCGGGCAACTTTCAAGGCAGCTTCGAGTGCTTGTGCAAGTCGGAGATGTGGTTTCATTCTACTCTTGTTTGCGCACGGTAGTATTTTATTGATTATCCACAATGTATTTTTATTATTTATGCTCTTCCTGCAGAACACCAACAAGATACATTCAGCATGTGCGATGCCGTCAGACACGAGCATCCGGCATTTTCCGCGATTTCTGCCATCGAGATTTGTTACGGTATTAGAGAATAAAATCCGACTCGGAGTTTCCTCACAGCGGCACAAAGACACGGGGGACCTGGACGAGCTCCGGGTCGTCTATCCCGGAAAGCGCACCTATCCGCTCGGGAAAAAGGTTAGCGTCCGGCCATTGGTGGAGGCACTCACGGGATAAAATTGTTAAGAATTTCCGTGGACATAGTTCACATAGTTTATATCTTGTATCTTGTG
>JBBECL010000097.1:0-5733 GCA_040881805.1 Terrimicrobiaceae bacterium
AATTGCATCTTGCCATCGGCTATCATACGGGCCGGATCATGGATAGCAGCAGCACCACGGGGGCGGCCCAGAACGAGTATCTCAAGGAGAACAACAAGAGCCGCGTCTTTGCACGCGACGAGATTCCGGGGTATCCGGTTGGCGCATCCTATGCCGTCTCGGAGGATGGCATCACCTTCAAAAAATCTTTTGTCACGCTGCATCCTTCGGAAAACCCAAGCATTTACAGCAACCCGGACGACTCGCTGCTAATGTATGCCGGCTATGGCAGTGTGAAGGGAACCTGGACGAGCCCGAAACTAGGAGAACCCTGGGTGTGTATTGACACCGAGTTCCCTCCGTCCCATGCCGACTCCTTCATGCAGACAGCACCGGAAGTGCTGCTCGCGATGCACAACGGTGAAGAGTGGGCTAAAAATAGCTGGTTCAGCGAGACGATCCATCGCAAAGCCGCGAACTTTGCCATCAATCATATCCGGGGAATGGACAAACCGTTTGAAGTCAAGATGCTCATCGTTTTTGAGCGCAAGAACCTTTCGACGATGATTGACGTCGAGATCGCCGGACAGCGCACCATGGTCACCAGACGCGAAAACATGCGCTTCAGTCAGGTCTCTTTCCTCGCCGACACACGGGATATGGAGGATGTCGTCATCCGCGATGTGAAAGTCGGCGTGGTGAAGTAAGTTTCATCCACAACCGCATGCGAAGCCGAAGATGGACTGCCAATATTTTTTCCTATGCTGCCGTCAAACGACGGACGTGCACGGATGCTTGGAGATGGGATCCTTTGTGGCAAGGGCGGATGGTTCAATGGCATTCAACATCGAGCCGATTTGCATTTGACTGACAAGGAAAGTGGCTACACTATTGTGCTACGATGAAAACGGCAACAGTTCGGGATTTGAGAAACCGCTACACGAGTGTGCTCCGCTGGGTAAGTGCTGGAGAAGATGTGCTCATCACCCAGCGCGGGATTGTCATCGCCAGACTGAGCCCGGAAACCGCTCAAACGGCTCAAGTGGTGGACTGGGCTTCCAGCCCGGAGGTGCTCCGGGACCGCAGGAACGACCCCGTGTTAAGTGCTGAGCAATCATCGGAAATCCTCTCGGATGCTGGCGGCAGATGGTAATCGCCTGCGATACCAGCTTCCTTTTTTCACTCTACGGGAACGACGCCCACAGCCCGGAAGCAGTGAAGTGGTCTGCTCGGAACACCAAGCCGCTCTACCTCAATGGGCTGACTCATTTTGAATTTGGGAATGCCCTGAGGTTTTCAGAGTTCCGAAGGGCTATCCCGGCGGGTGCAGCGGTTCAATATTGGGCTGGTTTTGAATCCGCCATCACTCAAGGCCGATTGATCGTGGCAACCTCCAACCTCGCTGATGTCGTGGATGAGGCCAAGCGAATCTCCTCCACCCGCACGCTCTTGGGAGGGCATCGTGGGTTTGATATCCTCCACGTGGCGAGTGCCATCAGAATGAGCGCGACCCATTTCCTCACCTTTGACGGAAACCAGAAGAACCTCGCCGAGGCGGAAGGACTTGTTGTGCCAGTGTGATCGCCCTTCTCCTTGGTGAGCCGGAAACTTAGCCGCTGCTCTTCAAAGGCAAAGATTTCAACAAACCCAACTTGGAGACGATCGGCTTGGAGCAAAACAGTGCACGCGGTTTCCAAAAGCCGGTGTGTCATCCGCATCTTAATCTTTGTGCACCCCGGTCTTTCCGAAAAATGCGTCGCGCACGGATCTCGGGGTCTGACCGGTGATCTGGTGGAAGCGCCGGGAAAAATGAAACTCATCGCAGTAGCCGAGACGGGCGGCGATTTGCTTGTTGGGGAGCCGTTCTTCATAGATCCACTTGCAGGCAAGTTGCATGGCCTGACGGTCCCGCCACGCGGCGGGCGACATCCCGCACACGGCGCGGAACTTCTTGCGGAACGACTCGTAGGATAGCCCGGCCAGGCGGGCGGCGTCTTCCAGCGAGGCATCCGGGCGCGCCGCAAGATATTCCATGGCCGCCTCGGCCCAAACAGGTGCCTTGCGATCTTGCCCCTTCGAAACGCCCTCACGCACGGCCATCCCGAGGAGGCTTTGCAGCCGGCACACCGCGTCCAAGGGGATGAGTGTCCCGGAGGAAGTGTTGTCGGCGGCTCGCAGGATGCCGCGCATTTCCCGCAGGGTTTTCCGAAACGCCTGCGGGCCGGACATCCGGATCACCGCGTTCTCCGGATCCAGCAGGCCGTGACGCCTCCACAAATCAAAAACCGAACCCTGAAAAACCACATAAACCTCGTTCCAAAACTCACCCGGCCCGGGCCCGTAGGCGTGAGGAATCTCGGGAAAGATCACCAGCAAATCTCCCTTCCGGCACGACACGGGCGGAAAACCCTGACGCTGGTAATGCCCGCAACCTCCCGTTAGAAAAACAAGAGCATAGGATCCCAGAATGCGCATTTTCTCAAATGAAACCCCAAGACTTCCGCGGACCTCACCGCTCAGGATCACGCTTCCAAAAATGTCGTTTGAGGGAGCGGAGGAAGCGGCAAGGATTCGCTGCGGGTCCATTTTCATTTCCCAAATCATACATGTTTTTTCCCGAAGCGTCCATTCCTCCTGCAGCGTTGAAGTGATACTTTCGGGTTCATGATGAAAACGTTACTCCCCGGCGCAGAAGCACGCCCTGCTGAATTCGTCCCCCGATCCCAGGGGCAAACCTTGGATACAGATCCCGCATCCTTTGGTGAACTGGAGGACTCAAGCAATCTGGTGAATGATCCCGCTGCGCTAGCCGCACGAATGGAGCGGGACGGGTATTTGTTCCTGCGCGGTCTGCTGGATCGCGCGGAAGTTCTCGAAGCCCGTCGCGAGGCGGTTGATCTCCTGGCGAAGGATGGACTCCTTGAGCCCGGCACCGAGCCGATGGATGCCGTGGCGCAAAAGGGCATCAAACTCGCCTTCCGCCCCGACTTGGCCGAAACCAACGCAGCTCTTCAACGCGCGCTTTACGCCGGGAGCATGATGAATTTTTACCGGACACTTTTTGCCGAAGAGGTGCTTCACTTTGATTTCACGTGGTTCCGGGCGGTGGCGCCCGGTTTTGGGACCAGGCCGCACTGCGATATTGTTTATATGGGGCGGGGAACCCGCAACCGGCTTTACACAGCATGGGTGCCCGTTGGAGACATCCCGATGCATGTGGGCGGGCTCATGTTGCTGGAGGGCTCTCACCTCCAGCAGGACAGGCTCCGGCACTACTTGGAACGGGACGTGGACACTTATTGCACCAACGGGCGGCACTCCGAAGCGATCGAGTCCGGCCAGCAATCCTGGGAATGGGACGGCAGCCTCGCGAAGGATCCTGTTTCGTTGCGCGAAAAACTGGGGGGTCGCTGGCTGACAACCGACTTTCGCGCCGGAGATGTGCTCACTTTCCCCATGCACATGGTCCACGCGAGTCTGGATAACCCATCGGACGGCATCCGGCTCTCTTCCGATTCCCGCTATCAACCCGCTTCCCTTCCCGCCGATGACCGCTGGGTCGGAGAACAACCCATCGGCCACAGTCTCGCCGGAAAACGCGGACGGATCTGCTGATGCTTTCCGTGACACTTGGTATCTCCGTGGAATGGACACGGTCTTTTGCGACTGGGCGGAGGAAAACCCCATCACCGAATGGCTCCTGGATTATTTCACCCGGCGCTCGATTCACGAATGCCGTGCCATGGTGAACGCGGGCTGCGATGTCATCCGACTGGGCGATGATGTGGGCACCCAGGAGAGTCTTCTGATCTCGAAAGAAATGTGGCGTCAACACCTCAAACCCCGACTCAAAAAGGTGGTCGAAGCCATCCGTGAGGCATCCGGTCCACGCAAGGTTTGGGTGCAATACCATTCGGACGGGGCGGTCACTCCGCTCATCCCGGAATTGATCGAGATCGGCATCGATATTCTGAATCCTGTTCAGCCCGAATGCATGGATTTGGAGGCCGTGGCCGCCGGGTTTCAGGACAAACTCATCCTGTGCGGCATGATCGGCACCCAGACAACGATGCCCTTTGGTTCGCCGGACGACGTGCGAGAAGCCGTGGCCAGGGTCCGCCGGCTCCAAACGTCCGGCGCGAGGGTCATCGTCGCACCGACCCACGTTCTTGAACCGGACGTGCCCATGGAAAACATCCGGGCTTTTGTCGAGGCCATCAGGAATTTTTGAGCAGCTAAGCTGGCGAGCGCGAGCGGTGAAATTGCTTGATACAAAGATCGCAAAAGCATTCGCCGCCACGCTTGTTCGAGACATGCCATATCTTGCATGCAGGTTGGGCAAAATAGATTCATGTGAGAAAACATTTTGCTGAGCGCGAGCGTGATTCAGTCAAGCCACTTCCAGGCAGGGATGACTTTGATTGTGAGATCTTGTTCGGTGAGGGAATCTTCTTGGTCTAGCGTCAGGATAAGAAGCTCCCGGCCCTTTGCTTTTTTTTGGGATGGTAACTTGATCGCTTCAACGAGTCCGCGCAGCTCACGCGTGCGGTTTTCCGGAGTCAGTCGGGCGCAGCATTGAATGGCGTGATCGTGGGTGAGAAAATCGCATTCCCACAAATGGGGAGCCGCAGCAAAAGTGGGATTGGCTGCCCGCCGATGCAGTGCAAGCAGAACGGCGTTTTCGAGTTTGCGTCCGAGGTCGGGTGTGGGATTCGGGCTATTGGCCGCCGCAAGGCCCGTATCCACGGCATAATACTTTGGCGGACTGGTGACTCGCTGTTTGAAAGATGCGCTGAACCGCGGGAGTGAAAGCAAAAGCCAGGCATCCTGTAGATATTCGACCATGCGCCCGGTTTGCGCGACCGAAGGCAATCCCAATCCTTTTGCGAGAGCTTGGAGGGACAAAGGCTGCCCGGGATGCGCCAGCAGATGCAAGGCCAGCGTCATTAAGGGACGGGCGGAACGCAGGGCATGACGGGTCACAATGTCGCGCTGAACGACGTCCCGCAGCAACTCCTGCAGGATCGTGGCCCCGGCATCCGATCCAGCATGCAGGGCCCCGGCAAACCCGCCCCGCATCAGATAATCCTCCAGCGCCTGCGGTCCGGCGGTCTGTCCGTTGAATTCGAGAAACTCGTGGAAAGAAAACGGATAGACTTCGTGGGATAGCTGGCGTCCGGTCAGCTTCGATCCCATCTCGCGACCCAACAGGCTCGCGTTCGATCCCGTCAGGCAGACCCGACGGCCTCCATCGAGCAGTGCTCTGACCAACCTTTGCCACTCGGGCACCTCCTGGACTTCATCAAGGTAAACAGCCGCCTTGGGGTGTTCCGAATCAAGAACGGAAACGAGGTTGGCGAAGTCTTCCGGTCCCATACCATACAGACGGGTGTCTTCCAGGTTGAGATGGACCGAGCGACCTCCGAGACTGCGGCGCAATTGATCTTGCAGAGTGCTCTTGCCGCAACGGCGGACTCCGGTCAGCACCAAAACATGAGTTCGAGGCGCCGTCCTCCAGCCCGGACGGAAATGTCGGGAAACTTCGGGTTTGGCAACAAGAGCGACCGTCGGAGAGGAGAGGACCGCAGAGAGTGTTTCACGAAGCAACATACAGATAGACTGCACAAGAAACACTGGTGTGCAATCATATAAAACAAACATCTTACTCTAGCCCCACTTCGCGGACTCGCGGCAAAAAACGGCTATTTTCAGCCCTCCAAGGCCATCGGAGCCGCATAAACACTAGGGGGTAGT
>JBBECL010000098.1:0-5688 GCA_040881805.1 Terrimicrobiaceae bacterium
AGAAAAATTTTGTCAGGCTGTGGGGCTGGATCCGCACTGCGAACATCACGGATTTGGCACGGCGCCTCCCACCACCGCCGACGGAAATTTCAGCGTCGAGTTTGTCGAATGCCTGGCCAGTTGTGGCAGTGCGCCCGTGGCCCTCATCAACGACGACCTGCACGAACGGATCACCCCGGACGCCATCCCATCCCTTGTGGATCAATACAAACCATGACCGCCAAATTGCCTTCCATCCCCGCTCCTCATCCCCGCGAGCGGCGCATCATTTTTGAAAATATCAGCAAGCCGGGATACGATCCCAGCCTGGAGACCTACCTGGCCCATGGCGGTTACCAGTCATTGAAAAAAGCGCTGGCCATGAAGCCTGCCGAAATTATCGATGCCGTCAAAGCTTCCAATCTTCGGGGACGCGGAGGTGCGGGCTTTCCGTGCGGTGTGAAGTGGAGCTTCATCAAATACGATGACGGGAAACCGCATTACATTGTGGTCAACGGCGACGAGTCCGAGCCCGGCACGTTCAAGGATCGTTACATCCTGCACCAAGACCCCCATCAGCTCATCGAAGGATTGGTGGCCTCGGCCTATGCCACCAACTGCCACCTTTGCTACATCTACATCCGCTGCGAGTTCCCTCATGCGGCAAAAATCATGTGGAATGCCATCAAGGAGGCCAAAGCCAAAAATTTTGTTGGAAAAAACATTTTGGGGTCCGGATTTGATTGTGACATCTACGTCCATCAGGGAGCAGGCGCCTACATCTGCGGCGAGGAAACGAGCCTGCTGGAATCCTTGGAGGGCAAACGCCCCTACCCCCGCATCAAACCCCCTTACTTTCCGGCCGTCCTGGGTCTCTACATGAAGCCCACGATCGTGAACAACGTGGAGACGATTTGTCATGTGAAACATATTCTGCGGCTTGGCGCGGAGGAATACGCCAAAATGGGAACCCCCGGCGATGGCGGCACACGCACGATGTGTGTGAGCGGCGACGTGGTTCGTCCCGGGTTTTTTGAATTGCCGGCGGGCGCGGTGACTCTGGGGGAACTGATCTTCGAGATTTGTGGTGGTTTGAAGCCCGGTCGCAAGCTCAAGGCCGTGATTCCCGGTGGCAGCTCCGCCAAGGTTTTGCGGGCCGGGGAGAAATTCAAAACCAAAGTCAAAGGACCCGATGGTGAAATGGTGGACAAGGAAATCGATTTGCTCGATGTCGTGATGGATGCGTCCTCCCTGGCGGCCGTGGGCACGATGGTCGGAAGTGGCGGAGTGATGGTCATGGACGACACCCGCGACATGGTCTGGGCTCTCAACAACCTCAACCAGTTCTATGCCCATGAGAGCTGCGGCCAGTGCACCCCTTGCCGCGAAGGAAGCTTGTGGATGTCCAAAATCACCACACGCATCCTGGATGGAGGAGGCGTGGAAAATGACCCGAAAACGCTCAAAAATGTTGCCGACAATATCGCCGGGCGAACCATTTGCGCCTTTGGCGAGGCCTGTGCATGGCCGACTCAAAGCTTCCTGGCAAAGTTCCCGGAAGAGTTTGCCGGGGCCACCGCAGCCTCAAAGAGTTGATCACCGGGCGATTCTGACGCGTTGTTTCTCGGAGATGTTGTGAAAATGAGAGCAGGGTCCAGGGGCGGCGCCGGGCAC
The DNA here is from genome assembly GCA_040881805.1 of Terrimicrobiaceae bacterium. Classification (GTDB taxonomy): domain Bacteria; phylum Verrucomicrobiota; class Verrucomicrobiia; order Chthoniobacterales; family Terrimicrobiaceae; genus JAJTZA01. Next base: position 1,654 of record JBBECL010000098.1, read on the forward strand.
CCTGCGTTTCCCGCATAACTTATATGCTGGGAACAGTAGAAGCACCCGAATTTCGGGTTTGTGGGATCCGCCTCAAGGCGAAGACTCTCGCATGGGTCCTCTCGACCGCGATCCGTTGGCTGGGAAAAAGCCTGCGGGTTCGCGTCGTGGATGAGGCCAACTTTTTGAAAGCTGCTCCCCAGGAACCCTGCCTTTTTGCGTTTTGGCACAACCGGATTTTTGCCATGCCACTGGCATTCACCTTGTTTTACAAAAACAGGCAGGGGGCTTTTGGCATCACCAGCGCAAGCGGCGAGGGAACGCTTTTGACAATGATTTTTGCAGAGTTCGGAGTGGGGACAATCCGGGGCTCCAGCTCCCGTCAAGGCACTGCGGCCCTTTATGCCCTGAAGGAAAAAGTGGAGGAGGGTTACGACATTGTGATGACCCCCGACGGCCCCCGGGGTCCCAAGTATGAACTCAAACCGGGGCTCCTCTTTCTGGCCCAAAAAACGGGACGCCCGATTGTTCCCCTCCTGGTTGAATATTCCCATTGCCTGCGGCTGGGCACATGGGATCGTTTTATGATTCCCCTGCCATTTTCCGTGGTCACTTTCAAGAGCCTCCCCTTGGTTTTTGTCCAGCCTGAAGAGTCTGCGGATCGACTCGAGGAACACAGATGTCAGCTGGAGCGCATGATGAAGCCTGTGACGGAGTGAGGCCTGCGAGCGGAGAAATTTCGTGCGCCCACCCGCTTTTTGATTGGGAATCCGGGATGTTCCGCTTATGCATGGCAAACCAAGCGGTGCCATGACTCAAGTGAACCCAGCCAATAAGCAAGAGGAGGCCGATGCCATTCGGCGGGCCTTTCCCTATCATTCCCCGGAAACCCTGGAGGCGATCCTGAAATTTCGTCTGGAGGGCGATTCCTCGGTCGTTCCAATCATCGTGTTTGGCATCATCGAGCGCGAGGCCACCGCAAAATCGGCGGAAGCCCTCGCTTCCGCCACGGAAGACTCTCGTTTTCTGGAAGATCTCGGGATCGACTCTTTGACCATGTTGGAGATCGTGTTGGGGATTGAGGAAGCTTTGAATGTGAAAATTGAGGACTCCGAATTGCGGGGCATTCTGACCATTGGGGATGTGAATCGCTTTTTGGCCGGGAAGCTCAAGGACCCGGGAGGGAGATCTCCGGCACAGACCACCCCCAGCCAGTCGATTCATTTTTCAAAAGAGCAAGTCCTTGCCATTCTTCCCCAACAACCGCCCTTCCTCTTCATCGATCAAGCCACCCTGGAAGGGGAAATCATTTTGGCGGAATATCTGGTCCGCGGAGATGAGGACTGTTTGAAGGGACACTTCCGGGACAACCCGATCTTTCCAGCATCTTTGGTGTTCGAGGCTCTGGGACAGGCCGGATGCCTGTGGATCCTGACATCGGAGAAAACAGCTGCCAGCCGCCCGGGAGTTGCGGAAATCCTTTTTGCCTCCATGGGGGAAGCCCATTTTCACAGCAAGGTTCGCGCGGGTGAGTCATTGGAAATCCGGGTCGAACTGGGCAAGTTGCGCACCTCTGTTGCCATCTTCAAAGGCCGGGTGAGCAGCCAGGGGCGCATGGTCGCAACGGTTGAACGTCTCATGCTGGCTTTTGGCGACATGCCCGATGCTCCCACCTATGAGGACGATATTCCCGCGCTATAAGTCATTCCGCCAAGATCGTCACATCACCTGCCCCTCTGATGGCTGATCTCCGAACAACAACACTCCGGAGGGTGGTTGTGACCGGAATGGGCTTCATCACGAGCCTCGGAAACGACAAGTCTTCCGTGCTCTCCAGCCTGCGGGAGGGGAAAACCGGAATCCGTCCCTTTGAGGAATTCGATCGCCCGGACAGTCCCGTTCGCCTTGCCGGCACCATCCAAGGATTCCATTTTCCAAGTCCGGATGTTCAGACATGGACGATTCCCGAAGGCTATGACCTCAGCCGGGAACAACGGAAATCCATGGCACCTCACAGCGTGTATGCTTATTGCGCCATGCAGCAGGCCATCAAAGAGGCCAACCTCCCTCACGACCTTGTCTCCAACGCCCGCACCGGTGCGATGTGTGCCTCCGCGGGAAGCCCGTGGTTGATGTATACCAACCTTCACGAAATGCAAAGCCGCGGGGTGATGCGATGTCACCCGATGGGCATGGTGAGTTGCATTCCAGGCACACTCAATATCAACCTCGCCGCACTCTTCCAACTCAAGGGCTCGACACTCGGCTTTGCCAGCGCGTGTTCGTCATCCGCCCATGCGCTGGGGCACGGGTTTGACCTGATCCAATCCCACAAACAAGACATCGTTTTTGCGGTCGGGGCGGAAGATTGTCATGTTTTCACAGGCCTCCCGTTTGCCGCTCTCCGGGCACTCAGCACCCAGACGGATCCCGCGCTGGCCCCCCGAGCCTTTGACCGGGACCGCGATGGCTTTGTTTTCACAGGCGGGTCAACGGCCCTCGTGCTTGAGGAATTCGAGCACGCCAAACAGCGCGGTGCCCGGGTCATTGCGGAAGTTCTTGGCTGGGGAGAGTCTTCCGACGGATACCATGTCATGGCCCCGGACCCCGCGGGAGAAGGGCTTTCCCGGGCCATGGAAAATGCCCTGGTGGCAGCACACGTGACCAACCGGGATATTGACTACATCAACGCCCATGCGACCTCCACCGTGGCAGGAGATGTGGCCGAGCTCCGAGCCATCAAACGCACGTTCGGCTCGGGGAAGATCCCTGATGTCAGCAGCACCAAAAGCCTGACCGGACATGGACTCTGCATGGCCGGTGCTTTGGAGTCGGCCATTTCCTGCCTGGCCATCGAAAACGCTTTCACCCCCATCTCCGCAAACATCACCCACTTGGACCCCGCCTGCGAAGGGATTCCCGTCATCACCAAGCCGGTGAACCATGCCCCGGTGACCGTGATGAGCAACTCCAGTGGATTCGGGGGCTCCAATGTCGCAGTGATTTTCGGGAAGCCGTGCGGATAGGAAAACCACATCGTGCCAGCCCGCCAGGGTTGGACTCCCACAAGGCACCCGCAGGATCCCGAACCCTGCCCACCGCCCGTTCACAGGATTTTTCTGGAAATTTGCTTCCGCACTGGACGACACCGCGTAAAATCAAATAACTTTACCTCAATGGCTGTCACGATTCCAAGACCACGACTCACCCTCTCAGAGAGGCTCTATTTGCCTGCCATCGTGGCCGGTATGTTTATCACCTTCAAACACATCCTCACCTCCATCACGGGCAAAAAAAAGGTGACGATGCAATATCCCGAAGAAAAATGGGATTCCCAGTTGCCGGATTATTACCGGGGGGCTCCCACGTTGGTGAAGGATGAACACGGCAAGGAGCGGTGTGTGGCCTGCCAGCTCTGCGAATTTATTTGCCCCCCCCGCGCGATCACAATCAAGCCCGAGGAGATCCCCGCCGCGGAAAAGTGGTCCAAGGTCGAGAAGCGTCCACAAGCCTTCGATATTGACATGATTCGCTGCATCTATTGCGGGCTGTGTGAAGAGGTTTGTCCCGAGCAGGCCATTTTTCTGCGAAAAGATTATTCGATCACCGGTTTGAACCGGGCTGAGATGGTCCACGACAAGGAAAAACTCTATGAATTGGGTGGGGTGATGGAAGGTCTTGTTTTCAAGTGGAACGAAAAAAAGTAGCCGTTTCCCGCGCGGGCTGGTAAAAAGCTCAAGCCTTAACCAATGCAGCTTGCCTTATTCTGGATATTTGCCGTTTTGATGCTCCTTTTCGGGGGCCTCGTTGTCTTTTTGCGCAATCCTGTTTCAAGCGCCATGAGCCTGGTTATGTGCTTCATTTTTCTTTCCGCGTTGTTTGTGACGCTGGATGCCTTCTTCATCGCGGTGATCCAAATCCTGGTTTATGCGGGGGCGGTGATGGTGCTGTTCCTGTTTATCATCATGCTCCTGGACCTGAAGGGCGAAGAGACACGACGGATCAACATGTCCGCTTGGGCTGGAGGGGGCCTGGTGGTTTTTGGATTTGTGAATC
>JBBECL010000099.1:0-5683 GCA_040881805.1 Terrimicrobiaceae bacterium
CCCCCCACCCGCCACCCCCCCCCGGCCCACCCCCCGACCGGTGGCCACCCCCCGTCCAACGCCGAAACCCACGCCCAAGGCAACGCCGCGACCCGTGGACCGTTCTCCTTCGACGAAACCCGCGACCCCGCCTGTGGCTCCCGACGATGACGATGTGATCCCGCTCGAAGGCGAAGTCAATCGCGGGGAGCAGCCGCCCGATTCACGTCAAACCCCACCCCGGGCCACCCCGACACCCTCGCAGAAGCAGCCCGCACGCCAGCCAACGCCGCCCCCCAAAAAAGGCGGTCCAGCCCCCATGGAGGCACCGATCTTAATTGAGAAGTCGGGACTCCAGGAAGATCAAGGTTATGAGCCGCCTCCCAAAAGAAGTGGAGGCGGGGGGTGGTTCAAACGCTACCGTTACCTGACGCCGGCGATTCGCAAAGCCATCGATCAGGCCGCCGTGAAAAAAGGACGCTGGCGGTATATCATCATCCACAACAGCGGCACCCGTCAGGGGAACGCCAGGATCTTCAACAACTATCACCTGAAAACCCGCAAAATGAAAAATGGGCTCGCTTACCATTTTGTGATTGGGAACGGTCGCAGTTCGGGCGATGGCCAGATCGAAATTGGCAGCCGCTGGACCCGACAGATCAATGGCGGACATGTGGCCAGCGACTATTTGAATAACATCGCCCTCGGCATTTGTTTCGTCGGAGATTTTAACCGGGACCGCCCCACAGCCGCCCAGACCGCCGCGCTGGAAGAATTGGTGGACTACCTGCGGAATCGGGTGGGAAAAATCAAAGGCAAACCCGCCGCCGTGCGGGGCCACAAACAAATCAATCCCAAGCCCACGGACTGCCCGGGAGATCGGTTTGACCTGCGGTGGCTGCGGCGCCGGTTCGGATGGTGAAGCTTTTATGAAAATTGGAATCACAGGAGTCACGGGGTTCATCGGGGAGCGGCTGAAGCAAATGGCGGAATCCGGCGGGCATCAGGTCACCGGCTTTTCGCGTCAACCCACCCAAGGCTCGAGGGCGTTTTCCTTGGACCGCCCCTGCGACGTCTCCGGTCTGGATGTGGTGATTCATCTGGCGGGGGAAAGCATTCTCGGACTTTGGACGGAATCCAAAAAGCGCCGCATTCGTGAAAGCCGGATTCTTGGCACTCGGAGTGTGGTTGATGGTTTTGAAAGCTCAAAAAATCCCCCGCGTGTCCTGGTTAGCGCGTCGGCCGTTGGGATTTATGGGGACACGGGCGAGGTGGAAGTGAAAGAATCCTCGCCTTGCGGTCGGGGATTTCTTGCCTCGGTGGCCCGTGAGTGGGAAGCGGAGGCTGTGCGTGCCGAGGCCCTTGGTGTGCGCGTGATTCTTCTGCGCATTGGATTTGTGCTCGGGCCGGGCGGTGCGATGAAACTGATCGGCCCGATCTTTCGTGCCGGCCTTGGCGGAAACCTCGGCAACGGCCGCCAATGGATGAGTGCGGTGCATGTGGACGATGTGGCTGGCATGGCCCTTTGGGCCGCAGGAAAAACCTCCCTCCGGGGACCTGTCAATGCCGTGATGCCTTCCCCCTTCCGCAATTCCGAATTTACAAAAGCCCTGGGTGCGGCCTTTCACCGTCCAACGATCCTACCCGCCCCCGCGTTTGCCATCCGCATGGCCTTGGGGGAACTCTCTCATGTGATGCTCGACAGCTGCCGGGTGAAACCTTCCGTTGCGTTGAGAGAGGGGTATCGCTACCACCACGAGTCGTTGCCGGACGCGGTGTGACGTCGGGGGGCCTCGTGGTGGTAGGGACGGCGGTCCCTCGCTGTCCGTCGCATGAAGAGAGAAGTCGGCGGGCAAGGGACTGCCCGGCCCTACCCAGGATACGGGTTGCCCGCTATTCGCCTCGCGCCAATCGGACGTCCTCGGGCGCGAGCAAGGTCCCGGACTTGATGAGGCGGGTGAATTCTTTTTTGGTGACCTGATGGTGACTGCCCTCGCGGAAGGCCAGATCTTGAAAATGTTTGTAAGCGACCGAGAGGCGCTCGAGGTGAACGATGCAGACGTAGCCGCCTTCAATTTTCCAGAACTGATTTTGCTGTAGCTTTGACATGGGGTCACTCCTCCGGCGTTTGCCAGACCAAACGCATGGCATCCAAGCGAACCGGAGCACCGGCAATCAGCGTGTGGAGCTCGGTCATCTGGGATTCCAAAAGCGTGATTTCCTCTTCGCGGATGTGGTTGTTGATTTTTTTGAGATCTTTCAGGCGTTGGGACTCGCGGCCGAGCACGGTTTGCATGCGCTCGGCGGCGAGTTTGGTGAGGATTGCCGATTGCATCGTGGCATGTTCGCGGCTTTTTTCCAACATGGAAGGCAGCAATTTCTTTTTGATGCGCGGGTTGTCGAGCAGGGGAAAGATCGGACCGGCGTGAAGGGTGGTTTCCGGGAGATCGGTGGGTTTCCCCGTGGAGTCCACAACGATCCTCACCGGAGTGGGCGGCAGAAACCGGTCCAGATGCAGAGCCGGCGGCGCAACCGGCTCGATCACAAACACGGTTTCAAGAAATATCCCCGCAGGTCCCCGGCTGAGAGCAAAGGAACAATTGCCGGACTCGGAACTCATCAGAAGGTCAATCGCAGCACTCACGATGGGGTGGTCCCATGTCAGAAATCCAATCTCCTCGCGGCTGAGCGCCTTTGTCCGGTCGCTGGTGAGTGTGATTCCCGTCTCGGGAAGGCCGGGAAAGGCATCCTTGGTGAGCGGGCCGGGCATGGCGAGGAAGGTTCTTGACGACAATTCCTCCACTTGGACTCCGTAACAATCAAACAGGCTGAGGAGGAACTCATCGACAGACGTGTCCGCATCCCAGGCTTCGATTTGGGAGATGAGGTCTTTCGCCGCTCCCGAGGAGTTCATTTGCAGGAGTCGGTCCTGCCCCTGCTTGAGCTCCTTTGCAATGCCCTCATGGAATTCGCGGGTTTCGATGACGAATGAATCGAGGGATTCTTTGCCGGTGCCGTCGAGAAATGCGGCCAGGCGCGGAGCGAAATGCGTCATGACCTCCCTTCCTCCCACCAAGGATTTTTCAAACGCGTTCAAGCCCTCATGATACCAGCGGGCCAGGAACGCCATCGGGCTGTCCTCGGGGTAGGGGACATGGATCTTGATGGTTTCCGTCTGCCCAATGCGGTCCAACCGCCCGATCCGTTGCTCCAACAGATCGGGGTGAACGGGCAAATCAAACAAGACGAGGTGATGGGCAAATTGAAAATTCCGTCCCTCGCTGCCAATCTCCGAGCACAAAAGAATCTGCGCGCCGTCTTCCTCCGCAAACCATGCGGCATTGCGGTCGCGCTGAAGCAGCGTCAGCTCTTCATGAAAAAGGGCCGCTTTGACGCTGATGCGGGAGCGCAATTCGGCCTCGATGGCCAAAACTTTCTCGCGGGTGCGGCAGATAAGAAGCAATTTTTCTTTCCGCTTTTTTTCCAAAAATTGGACAAGCCAGTCGATGCGTTTGTCCTTCGTGAGCGAGTAATTGCGAGGGGAGGGGGCATGGTCGGCAGCCCATTCTTTGGCCGCGGAGGCGGGATCGGAAGCCAGTGGCTCAAGGAAAACTTTTCGTTTCGGAAATCCCTTCATCGCCGAGCGGGTGTTTCGGAACATGACGCGCCCGGGGCCGTGTTGATCGAGGAGTTCCTGCACCACGGCCGAGCGGGCACCGGCGTCCCCGCGTTTGATGGCCGCCAAGTTTTCTTTCAGCCGCAGGGGATTGGCTTCACAGATTTTCTCCAAGGCCTTGAGATCGGCGGCTGTCAGCGTTTTGTCATCAAGAAGTTTTGCCGCCAACCCGGCCGTGCGGCGGTAGGCGCCACGTCCGGCCGTGAATTTTTGAAAGTCATCGTAACGGTCGGGGTCCAGCAGCCGCAGCCTCGCAAAGTGGCCTTCCGTGCCAAGCTGTTCCGGCGTGGCCGTGAGCAAAATGAGCCCCGGCACCCGGGCGCTGATTTTTTCCACCACCAAATATTCCGGCCCCGCTCCCGCAGGGGACCATTCCAAATGATGCGCCTCATCCACCACGACCAAATCCCAACCGGCCACGGCCGCTTGGTTCCCGCGATTTTCATCACTGGCAAGCAGGCCGATCGGGCACAAAATGAGTTGGTCATCGAGGAAGGGGTTGGCTTCCGCATCGCCGGACTCAATCGCCCGGCACCGGTCTTCATCGAAGATGCTGAACTGGAGATTGAAGCGGCGGAGAAGTTCGACAAACCATTGGTGAACCAGCGGTTCGGGCACAAGAATCAGAATGCGTTTGGCCCTTCCACTACGAAAAAGTCGGTGGACCACCAGACAGGCTTCGATGGTTTTTCCCAGTCCGACCTCATCGGCGAGCAACACCCGCGGAAGCAGGCGGGAAGCCACTTCGTTGGCAATGTGCAGTTGGTGCGGGATCAGGTCGATCCGGGCTCCAAGAAATCCGTGGACGGGAGCCTGACGGATCTGATGCCGCCGCTTCAGGCACGCCAGGCGAAGGTCGAACACCCCGGGATCATCGACCTGACCCACAAAAAGCCGCTCCTCCGGTTTGCTGAATCCCAGTGTGTCCGAAAGATCCGTTTCCGGCACTTCCCGGCCCCCACCCAGATAATAAAAAATTCCGCCCTCGCGAATCTCCACGGACTCGACAGCCACGGATTCCCCCGCATGGGTCTTGATCGTGTCCCCCGCGCGGAACTCCACACGTTTCACCGGAGCGAACGTGGCGGCGTATTGACGGATTGTTCCGCTCGCAGGGAAAAAAATCGAGACCCGTTCGGGGGCTTCCTCGACCACAACGCCCACGCCAAGCTCCGGTTCCGGTTCGCTGACCCAACGTTGGCCTTTGATAAATTTCCCCATTTGCCCAATCGTCCAAAAACCAGTCCAAATGGCAAGTGGTTAGATTTTACCGGCCCGAATAACCAAGAGTTTGTGGCTGCATTCCAAGAAAAAACACGACACTCTTCCGACTCACCCCAAAGCGGCGTGAGCCACATCCCGCCGCAGGAAATCTTCCGGAAACTGGCTGAGATCGTGGAGGAGATCCAGCAGGGGATGAAGGAACTGGAGGAAATGCTCAGATGAACGCGGAAGTCGGAATGCGGAGCGCGGAAAGAAGCAAGAAGTCGGCCTGAGAAATTTTCCATTTGCGGCAAATGGTCCCGCGACCTGCTATAACTCAGGCCCCAACGGGGCCTTATCCCATAGCCCGGGACTTCTACGAGAAGGAAGCTATGGCTGCCGGCTGGCATGTTCGTGAACTCGAACGCCAGGTTCCACTTGTGGAAACTGGCAATTTGCGGTTTGATTGAAGGTCATGAAACGCCGTGATTTTTTGCGAAATGTTTCGGCGGCGGGGCTCACATTGGCTTTGTCGCCCGCCCTCTTGAAAGCGGCCCCGGATAAGATTGGCAGGGTTTTGCCGAAACGGGCTCTGGGAAAAACGGGCGAATTGGTCACGATTCTGGGATTGGGGGGATTTCATATCGGTTGGACAAGTGAGGCGTTGGCCCGCGCGACCATCGAGGCGGCTCTGGAAGCGGGGGTCCGGTTTTTTGACACGGCGGAGAGTTATGGTCCGGGAACCAGCGAGGAGCGTTACGGCAACTATCTGACCCCCACATACCGGGATGAGATTTTCCTCATGACCAAATCGGCCGGGGAAAC
>JBBECL010000100.1:0-5681 GCA_040881805.1 Terrimicrobiaceae bacterium
TTGAAACAAAAAAACGAGGCAATTTGTAATTTCGGAGATTTTTGTCCTGCACCCTAAAGTAACAGGCCATCACAGTCTTTTGGGGTCAGTCCTTTTTTCTTGTCATTTTCCTTCATCAAAAATGACAAGAAAAAAGGACTGACCCCAAATCTTGGTGAAAATGCGGGGCAAAGTGAATACTCGCCGTTGATTCGTGCGTAGATTTCTGCGAAAAGCGTTACGTGAAGAATCCCATGGGTTACACATTTGGTCAGAGGCTGGTTCATCTTTGGGCTGTATTGACGGCGGTCGCGACCTTCTTGCTTTTGTGCAGTGGGGGGATTGTGACTTCGAAGGGGGTGGGGATGGCGGTGCCGGATTGGCCGACGACTTTTGGTTACAACATGTTTCTTTTTCCTGTGTCGCAGTGGGTGGGTGGAATTTTTTACGAACACAGTCACCGTTTGATTGCGAGTGGGGTGGGGCTGATGACCGTCATCCTTGCGGTGGCGACTTTTGTTCTTGAGTCGCGCAAGTGGGTGAAAGGGTTTGTTGTTTTTCTCCTGGTGGCGGTGGTGGTGCAGGGGCTCTTTGGCGGGCTGCGGGTGGTTCTCAACAAGGATCATGTCGGCATCGTGCACGCGCTTCTTGCGCAGTCTTTTTTTTCGGCGCTGGTGGTTTTTTGTGTGGTGATGACCCGCACGTTTGTTGAGCGGCGGTGGGCGGATTTTGAACCATCCTCGCGACCCCGTCGGTTGGCCATCGCGGTCACGGCCCTTATTTTTCTTCAGCTCGCCTTGGGAGCCACGATGCGCCACGAACACATCGGTCTGGCCGTGCCGGACTTTCCGCTGGCTTATGGAAAGATTCTGCCCGACACCTCGCCGGAAGGAATGGTGGAGATCAATGCGGCCCGGGCCCAAGTCGGGGATGTTCCGATCAAGCCCTCGTTTGTGTGGATTCACATGGCCCACCGGGCCATGGCGGTTGTGGTCACGCTGGCATTGATGGCTTTTGTTTGGTCAGCCAGAGGGTGCTCGAATGCCATCCGACGAATGGCGGGAGTTTGGTTGGTGATGGTGGTTGGACAAGTCGGACTGGGGATTTGGACGATTTGGTCCGGCAAGGCGGCGGATATCGCGACTGCCCATATGGCTCTTGGGGCCTTGCTGCTGGCCTGGGGTGTGGTGCTTTCTTATCGTTTGGTTCTCGGGGCCCGGACGTTGGACTTTGCGATGCCGGATGCGGTGCGACCGAAGGAGGTCTGTTCGTTGGTATGAAAGAGGTTTCTGTGATTCCTCATCCCCGTCTGGGAGTCTTAATGTCGGATGTTGCGGAACTGACAAAGGCCCGGCTCTCATTGTTGGTGCTGATCACGACCCTGGTCGGGTTTCTCCTCGGATGGCGTGGTCCGATGAATTATCTACTGCTGACGGCCACCTTGGTGGGAACGGCGTTTTGTGCGGCGGGGGCCGCTGCGCTCAACCAGTGGTGGGAGCGGGACTTGGATGCCAAGATGCAAAGAACCAAGGACCGCCCTCTTCCGGCCGGGCGCATTCATCCGTCGGATGCTCTTCTTTTTGGGGTGCTCCTTGCGTTGTTGGGGCTGGCGATTCTTGGAATTTTTACCAATGTCCGCTCCGCGTTTCTGGCCTTTGCGACCATTGCCATTTACGTGCTTGTTTACACCCCGCTCAAACGCATGACCTCGCTGAACACGTTGGTGGTGGCGATTCCGGGGGCTCTTCCGCCACTGATTGGTTGGGTGGCTGCCCGCGGCACCTACAACCTCGAAGGCTGCCTTCTGTTTGCGATCTTGTGGTTCTGGCAGATGCCACACTTCCTCGCCATTGCCTGGATGTATCGGGACGATTATGCCACTGCGGGGTGCAAGATGCTTCCCGGTGATGATCCCACGGGTGCGATGACCGCCCGCCAAGCCTTGCTTTACACGCTTTGTCTTGTGCTGGTCAGCTTGCTGCCGGCGCTGATGGGATTCAACAATGTCTGGGGTTTTTTCGGGGCACTGATTCTTGGTGGCCTCTTCCTTGCCGCATCCGTGGCCTTCCTCAAATCGAGAGAACGTCAGGTCGCCCGAACTCTGTTCCTCGCTTCCATTGCTTACCTTCCCGTGATGCTTGGACTTCTTGTGGCAACCCGACGGTAAATGGCTCCCATGAATCGGCTCCCATGAAACGGCTCCCATGAAACGCAAACCCGGAAACTTAAAATTGATTTTATTGCTTTGGGCCTTTGCCATCGCCCTATCGGGTGTGGTGATCTGGTTGATGATTCTCCGCGGACCGGCGGTGATGCCTTGAGCAATTCGGGGGTTAAAAAGAGAAAACCCGTTGCCCCTTTTCAGGACAAACGGGTTTTCTCGGTGCGAGGGGGAAATCCTTACACGCTGGCTTTGAAGGCCTTTCCAGCGACAAATTTGACGGTTTTTGAGGCCTTGATTTTGATGGACTCCCCGGTTTTTGGGTTGATCCCTTTGCGGGCTTTGCGTGTGGCAATTTTGAAGGTGCCAAAGCCGATCAATTGGACGGCTTTGTGCTTTTTGACTCCGGATTTGATTCCGTCGATCACGGCATTGACAGCGCGTTCGGCTTCCGCCTTGCTTGCGCTACCGAGGGTTTTCTGGACTTGCTCTACGAGTTTTACTTTGTTGGACATGTTGTATGTTGGTGTGAGAAATAGGATCTTTGCGCGTTCGCGATGAGTCAGACTGTGGTTTTTGATTGATGATGTCAATCCTTGTATGGAAAAGAATTTGCCATTTTTTCTAGCTTTCCGTCAGCCGTTCCTTGAGCTAAGACAACCTGCATTGTGAGTGCCCCTTCTACCGAATCTCCCATCATCTCGATCGAATCCGAAAGCGAAGTCCATACCCTTGACCACGTCGATCAATATTTGATCGTGGGGAAAGAGTCCGATGCGTCGGACATTCACTTGGGTGTGAACAGTCAACCGATCTGGCGTCGCTTTGGACGGCTGGAACCCATCTGGCTGAAGGCTCCGGTGTTAACGGCGGCCGACACCGAACACCTTGCGATGACATTTCTGACCGACCCGCAGAAGGCCTTGTTGGCCGAGCGGGGAGACGTGGACTTTGCGTATGCCAATTCGCTTGGGCGGTTTCGTACCAGCGTGGTCAAACAGCGGCTCGGTTACGACCTCACCTTCCGGATCATCAACAGCTCCGTGAGATCGATGGATGAGCTGGCGCTGCCCCCTCAACTCAAACTGCTCACCCAATATCACAACGGGCTGGTGCTTGTGACCGGATCCGTGGGCAGCGGCAAAAGCACCACGCTGGCCGCCTTGGTCCAGGAAATCAACAACTCGCGAAATGATCACATCATCACGCTGGAAGATCCGATTGAATACATCATCGACTCCGGCCACTGCCACGTGACGCAACGCGAGGTGCATACCCACACGGCTTCCTTCGCGGCGGCTCTTCGCGGGGCTCTGCGTGAGGACCCGGATGTTATCATGGTCGGGGAAATGCGGGATTTGGAAACAATTTCCCTGGCGATCACCGCTTCGGAAACCGGTCACTTGGTGCTTGGCACATTGCACACCGGCAACTCCGCGAGAACGCTGGATCGTGTGCTGGACGTATTCCCCACCGACCAGCGCGACCAGATTCGCATCATGGTCAGTGAGTCGTTGCGCGGCATCATCAGTCAGCAACTGATTCCCCGGGCGGATGGGCGCGGGCGGGCACTGGCCATCGAAATCCTGATGAACAATCCGGCTGTCGGAAATCTGATTCGCGAGGGCAAAACCTTTATGCTGCCCGGGGTGATTCAGACCGGGCGCAAGCAGGGCATGGTGCTCATGGATGACTCGATTGCGGAGTTGTTCCATGCCGGCTTGATCACGGCGGAGGAGGCCTTTTACCGCTGCGAAAACAAAACCCTCATGAGGGGGGTTCTCAAGATTTAGGATCCGAAGACTTCCAGAAACTTGTCCTCGGCATTGAGCGTGCCGATCAGAAGAATTTCTTCACCTTTCTCAAGGATCGTGGAGGGGGCCGGGTTGAGGGTCAGTTTTCCGTTGTGACTGGTGGCGATGATGCTACAGCCCGTGCGAGCCCGCAGGTCCGAGTCCCGGATCGATTGCCCAACCAATTCTTCCGGCATGGCGGCACGGAAAACATTCAAACCCTCGGCCACGAGCAGCGTCTTCTGATTTCGCAGGAGGTTGAAGATGATGTTGGAGCCCATGGAGGCATAGGACATCACGACATCGGCTCCGGCACTGTGCAGGCGGGCCACGTTGGCATCGGAATTGGACCGGGCGATGATTTGGATATCGGGGCGCAGCTTCCGGCAATAGATCGTGAGGTAAATATTGATATCGTCATCCCGGGCGGTGATCAGCACAGCCGGGGCGGACTGAATTCCTGCTTTTGAAAGCGTTTCGAAGTCGGCGGCGCTGCCGACAATGGCATTTGGCATGCCTGCGAGTTTCTCGGGGATTTTGTCGAGGATCCGGTAATCGAGTTCGATCTGGTCAAAGGCGCGGGCCACGGCCTTGCCGACCCGACCGGCTCCAATAATCACCGAAGGGGCGGTGGCGCGGTGGTAAATGCAAAAGAGCGCATTGTAGGCTTCGATTTGGTCGGTGGTTCCCGCCATGAGGAGAAGAGTGTCGGGGGTGAGCGGCAGGTCCGGGGCCGGGTTATTGAAGTGGCCCCTCTGCCAGAGGCCGATCACGTTCACCCCGGCCAGTTCCCGCAACCGGCTTTGTGCCAGAGTTTTGCCCTGGAGCGGGGTGCCGGCCACAATGGCTTCGGCGATGTGGAGTTGATCGAAGCCGCCAATGATATGCGCTTGGGCATCCGCCGCAATCGTCCGCCGAGCCAGAGCTCCTCCCAACTGTTCGCCAAGCTGCATGACGTGGGAACTGCCGGCCAGCATCAACACATCGAGAGAATCCGCAGAGTTCGCAGTGGTCACGATCACGAGGTCTTTCGAGATCTCGCGGGCGGTGAAGGCCACGCTGGTGTTTTCAAAATCATTGCCCGTGGCAGCCAGGAGTGCCGCCCGCTCAAATCCACAGCGACTGAAACTTGTGGGATCACTCAAATCGGCCACAACCACTTTGATTCCCAGATCATGCAGGCTGAGCGCTTCTTCCACGTCTTTCACGGCAAGGACGTAGGGGGCCTGGTATTTGTCCAGCTTGCGGATCAGAGCTGCCGTGACGCCGTCAAGTTGTGTGAGAATCACATGCCCGGTCAAATCCGGGGGCACTTGGCGGGGCGCGCGTGCTTCCTGCTGGGCTTTGACGAAGGGCGAGTAAAAAAATTCGATGAAGGTGAAGGGCAGCAACGCAAGCAGCAGGAGCATCCCGGTCACAAGGACAATCACAGAAAATCCCCTTCCGACGTCCGACTGAAACGTGATGTCTCCAAACCCGAGCGTGGACATCGTGACCATCGTCCAATAAAAGCCGCTCATCCACGAATAGGACTGCCCCTCCCATTCCATGATGACATGGAAAAGAATCGTAAAAACCAAAATCAGCGTGCCAAGAAAGGCCCCGAACCAGAACAGAAAACGCAGATTCCGTTTTCTGGAGCGGGGTCTCCAAACCGCGACAAGCGCGGTGATTTGAGCAGGCAGAAATTTGAACACAACGCCGGAGCCTAAAGGGATTTTGCGGACACGACAAGCCGCAGGCTTGTT
>JBBECL010000101.1:0-5665 GCA_040881805.1 Terrimicrobiaceae bacterium
CCCATGGTTCCTGTCTGCGCGTAGTCGGGGAAACCGCCAAAAGCGATTTGTTGGTAGGGGCTGGAAGATTCGCCGGTGGAGCCATCCACGGGTTTGTGTTGCGGGCTGGCGTAGCCAAGCGGGACTGTTCCCTGGACCGGCTTGCGTGCCCCGACACCATCCGCGAAAAAATCGAAGGTGTCCTGGGCTTTGACCTTGGGTTGACGGTCCATGTCCGGGAAAATTTCAATCGGAGGCTGACTGAATTTCTGGCCGCGAAGGCCGGCCCAGGAAACAATCAAGATGACCAAAAAGGCGGTGATGAGGAAGAAGTAGCGTAACATGGCTTATTCTCCGTGGACCTTCGTGATTTTGGTGCCCCCCAGCGAAGCCAGGAACCGGGCGGAACTTTCATCTGAAAATTTCGGGTCCGTGGATTCAATCACGGCGTAAAATTTGTCTTCGGTCACCTTTTTGAAACGATCCCAGTTGAACAGCGGATGGTTCAGCCGGGGGAGGCCATTCAGCAGCAACATCCCGATCAACGCCGCAAAGGCCGAGAACAACACGGTGAGCTCGAACATGATGGGAAAAAACGCGGGGATGGTCATCAAGTCCGTGGGTTTGCCGGCCACGATGAGCGGGTAAAGGAAGGTGCTGGGGATGAAGGTGAGTCCCGTCGCGGTGAGGAATCCGGCGAGCCCGCCGCAAAACACGATCACTCCCAAGATCGAACGCTTCATGCCCATCGCCTCATCCATGCCATGGATTGGGAATGGCGAAAGCACATCAAATTTTTTGTAACCCGCATCCCGCAAGCCCTCGGCCGCATGATACAGCTCCGAGGCGGAATTGAACTCCGCCACCACGCCATACACGGGTTGTTGGGTATCTCCGGCGATGTCCATGTCAGTGCTTGCCTCCATGATGAGGGTCTGCCTCGGGCAGAACCGCTTTGACCTCAAACATACAAATCATCGGCAAGAACCGGATGAAAAGCAGGAACAACGTGCCGAACAGACCGAAGGTTCCGACGAAAGTCAGGATGTCCACGATGGTGGGATGGAACATGCCCCAGGCCGATGGCATGAAGTCACGGGTGAGGGTGGTCGCGATAATGACGAAGCGTTCATACCACATCCCGGCATTCGGGAATTGAACGATGATCCAGACCCAGAGCAAGTGGGTGCGGCAGGCTTTGAACCAGAAGAGTTGCGGAGCAATGACGTTGCAGAACATCATCAACCAATACGCCCACCAATAGGGTCCAAAGGCGCGATACCAGAAGGCGGCCCGCTCGAAAGGATTCGCTCCATACCAAGCGATGAAGAGCTCCATGATATAGGCGTAACCCACGATTGTGCCTGTGAAGAGGATCACTTTGCACATCTTGTCCACGTGATTCACGGTCACCAAATCACCCAGCGGCTTGTAGATGGCGGAGGCCGGAATCATGATCGTGAGCACCATCGCGAATCCACCAAAGATCGCGCCAGCCACAAAGTAAGGAGGGAAGATCGTGGTGTGCCAACCGGGAACCACCGACGTGGCAAAGTCAAAGGACACGACCGAGTGCACGGAGAGCACCAGCGGGGTCGAAAGGCCGGCCAGCAGGAGATACGCCATTTCGTAGTTCCGCCACTGACGGTTGCCACCACGCCAGCCCAGCGCGAGGAAACCGTAACAGAATTTTTTGATCTTTGTCGTCGCCCGATCACGAAGGGTCGCCAGATCGGGGATCAGACCCGTGTACCAAAATAGAATGGAAACCGTGAAATACGTCGAAACCGCAAACACGTCCCATAACAATGGCGACCGGAAATTTTGCCAGATCGCATTGGAATTGGGCACGGGAGCCAGGAACCAGGCCATCCACACGCGTCCCACGTGGAGGGCTGGGTAAATGCCGGCGCAAACCACCGCAAAGAGGGTCATTGCCTCGGCCGCGCGGTTGATCGACGTGCGCCATTTCTGGCGGGTCAAAAACAAAATGGCCGAAATGAGGGTTCCCGCATGCCCGATCCCGATCCAGAACACGAAGTTGGTGATATCCCAGGCCCAGCCCACGGGATGGTTGTTTCCCCAGACGCCCACGCCTGTGGCGATAAGGTAGATCAACATCGCAAAACACATAAGCGTCAGCGGCGCGGTGATAAGAATGGACAACCACCACCAGACCGGAGTTTTGGATTCGACGATGGAGCTGACGTAATTCGAGATCCAGCCAATTTCGCGTTGGTTATTGACCAGCGGCGGGCGGACGAGCGCTTCCGCGTCCTGCGGATTGTCGATGGTTGGAGGTTCGAGCGTTGCGTTGGCCATGGTCAGTGGTAAGCAGGTTGTTCAGCGCCGGACTTTTTGGCAGGAGGATTTTCTGCGCCATGGTCATTGCCGGTGACTGTGTGTGCGTCCTTCGAATCGCCATGGGCTCCATGGTCGCCGTGGGGAGCCCCGTTGGCCATGCCCACAAGTTCGGCTCCCGGCATGAGGGGATTCGGGTTTTTGATGCGGGCCAGATAGGTCACGCGCGGGTTGGCGTTCACGTATTTGAACATCGTGTAGCCACGGTCGCTGGCCCGGAGGCGGGTGACCCGGTGATTCGGATTCTTGATGTCACCAAAAACAATCGAATCGCTCGGGCAGGCTTGCTGGCAGGCCACTTTGAATTCGGAGATCGGGAAATCGTTTTTGTTGCGCGGGCCGGCTTCGACGAGGCGACCGATCTTGGCTTCCTCGATCCGTTGGATGCAGAAGGTGCATTTTTCCATCACCCCGCGCATACGAACAGTGACGTTCGGGTTTTTGGAAAGCTTGAGGCTGTCGGCCATGCCTTTTTTGGCGAGAGGACCCCAATACAGTTTTTCCAGCGGGCGCTGATTGTAATCGAAGTAATTGAAGCGGCGGACTTTCCAAGGGCAGTTGTTGGCGCAGTAACGGGTGCCAATGCAGCGGTTGTAGGCCATGAGATTCAGCCCATCCTCGCTGTGGACGGTGGCATTCACCGGGCAAACCGTTTCGCAGGGGGCATTTTCGCAATGCTGACACATGATCGCCTGCGCAAGCATCTCGGGATTGGCCGGGTCTCCAGCAAAGTAACGGTCAATGCGGATCCAGGCCATGTCGCGGTTTTTGCGGACTTGGTCCTTGCCGACAACGGGCACGTTGTTTTCCGCCTGACAGGCCACCACACAGGCGTTGCAGCCGATGCAGGTGTTGAGGTCCACCGTCATTCCCCATTGCTCGGGCGACGTGAGGGTGGGGTTGCTGTAAAGCGAGAGGTTGGGCGGGATGTGGCCATCCATACCCATCGTCTGCGGGAACTTGGGTTCTTTCTCGTAGCGCTTGAGGGTTCCTTCACGGACAAGATCCCGGCCATACATGCTCTTGGCTTCTTGCGTGCGGGCCAGTGGGTATTTTTCGGCGGTGACTTTGGCTTCCACCCCGGTGCGGAAGCGGGGGCTCGACGCATTGCGGAGCGGATAAGCATTGAAGCCCACATTTTCCATGAGGGCCGAAACGCCGCTGCGCCCGTAGCCCAACGCAATGGAAATGGAATCGTCCGCGTGACCGGGAGCAACCAAGACGGCAGCGCGGATGGCTTTTCCGCCCGCAGTGAGCTCCAACACATCGGCCACGATATCAAAGTCGATGTTGTTGCCCATTTGTTCGGCAACCTTGTAGATCCAACTGAAATTGTTGGCGCTGACGCCCAGTTTTTCAGCGGTGGCGGGACTCATCAGCGCGACATTGTCCCACGTGACTTTGGTCTCAAAATCCGGGGTCTCGAGGAGCCAGGAATTGTTGGCATAACGTCCATCATCGACGCTGCTGCTTTGCAGAAAGACCAGCTCCATGCCGGGGGTTGCGGGCGTGGAGGCTTGGAGGAGGGAGGCCACACCGGAGGCGTCAAAGGCGGGTTTGGCCAAGGGGAATGCACTTTCGGCCAGGAAGCCGGTGCGGAGAAAATCATTCCATCCTTGGGAGGCGGCCTCGCTGTCAAAGGCTGGCAATGCGGATGTGGTGGGAATGACAGGTGGGGTTGCCGATTCCGCAGGCTTGGGCAGAAAGGAGGCTCCCATCAGCTTGGCAAAGGTTTCACGAATCAATTCCGGACCATCGGGTCGTGGGCGCCCGGCCAACAGCGCCAAAATTTCCAACTCGGAGACACCATTCCAGAGAGGAAGGATCATCGGTTGAACCGGGGTGTAAGTGCCATCAAAGGTCCTCACATCTCCCCAGGATTCCAAATAATGAGCCGCAGGAACATGCCACTTGCTCAGCTTGGAGGTCTCGTCATCGAAGAGTCCCAGACGAATCACATCGGGCACTTTGGCAAGGAGTTCCCCAAAATCAAGGTCCGCTGGTGCGTTGTAAACCGGATTTCCCCCAAGGATGAAGAGGGTCCCAACTTTTCCATCATTGATCGCCGCAGCCAATTCCGAAATGGTGGCCGCCTGCCGTTCGCCCGTGTTGGCGGCCAGAATCGTCGAACCCAGATTCCCGAGGGCCTCATTGATGGCAAAAACCAAGCCCTGGACCCATGCGGGTTGCTGGGTGCCCACGGTGACGATGCACCGCCCGGCGTGAGCAATGAGGTCATCGGCACAGACGTCCAACCATGCGCTGTCGAGCGCGGCGTTGGATTGGGGGGCCGCACCCACCAGAGCGGCCAGCGAGCCTCCGGATATGTTACTTGCCACGCGCCCGGCAATTTGTCGAACAGCTGCCCCGATCTCGGACGCTTTGCAGCGGAGCCGGTGGTCGGACATCCCACCCGTCGTCGTGAAATGGTTTTCCACAACGTAAAGGCGGTTCATCGGAGCTCCCTTTTGATCGGGGTTTCTCCGAGGATAAAAGCCGGATGCGTATCCAACGCCCCGGTCGGATGGGGACAGAAAATCGCTATCGAGGGCAAGGATCACGTCCGCTCTCTCAAACTTGGGAACCAAACGTGTGCCTTCGCCAAAAGCCGCACCCGAAGCGGTGGTTTCCTCCTGGTTGCCAAGGGGCTCGTATTCACTCCAGATCAGTCCGGGGTGGGCGGCTTCCAACGACTGGCGAAGCAGGTCGCGGGTCGGAGAATTTTTGCGTTCCACCAAAATCGCCAGGTTCCCGGGCTTGTTGGCCACCAACTCCGCCAGGTAGGCTGAAAAATCTTCAAAGGTGGCAGGCGCTCCGGCTTTCGTGATGTCTTTGGAGCGAAGGGGATCGTAAAGATCCAGAATCGAAGCTTGGGCAAACGCGTCAGTCGCCCCATTGCTCGAAGGGTGCAGGGGATTACCCTCAAGTTTCGTGGGCCGCCCATCCACGGTGCTCACCACCAACGGAATGGCCCCTTCCCGGATGGGCATGGCGGACGAATAATACAAAAACTTGCCGGGAATCGTCCACTCCGAGCCCTTGGTGAATGGCACCAAATAAGCTTCCGGCCGGCGGCAGCCGGTCATTCCCCCCACACCTGCCAAAGCCATCGAGGCTCCCATGAGCTTCATGAAATCCCGCTTGTTCAGGCCGCTGTCTTGGTAGACATCCGCTCCCCTCGGAAACTCATTCCGAAGGAGATTCTCAAAACCGGGTGTGTTTTCGAACTCGGCCGGGCTCCTCCACAGGGTGGACTTCTCAGGCAGCGGCGGGTGGTTCAAATCGCGTTTCATCGGTGGCAGCCCCCGCAGGTCACGGGAGGATT
>JBBECL010000102.1:0-5655 GCA_040881805.1 Terrimicrobiaceae bacterium
CCACGGATTCGTCCATGAGCGCACGGAATGTGAAGGCCGGGTCGCGGGAGGTGAAGGGCTCGCCATCATGCCACAACACGTCCCGACGAAGTCGGAACAAAACTTCCGGCTCGGCCAGAAAGGGAAGGGTTTCAAAGATGCTGACCTCGGCCTGCAGGTCTTCTGGCAAAAAGCCGGCCACCTTGGTTTTTGCCTCTTCTTCGGTGCCAAGCACGGTGACTTCAAACGCGTTGGCTCCCTCCACCCAGACCCGCACCATTTTGCCACCACCCAAAGAAGCCCGGATCTTTTCAAGAGCGGCACCCGGCGGCTTTTTGGTTTGCACGCGGACCACTTGGGCGGGCACCTTGCCTTCAAACATTCCCACAATCTCCTGCGAAGCCTCGATGCCGGGTTGCTTCAACTTGATCACGAGCGCCTGGCCCTCCAGGCGCACCGAATGGAGCTGCCACCCCGGCCACCGGCTGCGGCTGGCCTCCAATCGAAGCAGCGCCGTCAGCGCCGCATTTTCATTCTCAAAAAAGACGGTGGTGGTTTGGGTCAGTTGATAGGACTCGGCCAGGTCGGTCGTGATCTCAATGTTTTCGTCATATTTCAGTAGCCCGTTGAAAATCGAACCCGTCACCTGCCCGGCAGCCGAATCGGCCGCCTTGATCGGATTCAGCGTGGAAGGTTCGCCCAACATCCCGATCGAGAATTCATTTTTTTTCGTCGTCGTCAGCAGGACCACGTTCAGGAACGATGCCACAATCAGCGCCACAAAAAGCGCGGGCAGTCCATAAACGAAAAACTTGATCATGATCTCAAACGGGAGGGCTTTCGAGAATCAACACGAGTTTCCGGCTTTTTGCCACTGACTTTATTGACCACAAAGCGGGTGCCCGCATCGGCCCCCGCCGCGCCCAGCACGATTTGGCCGGGAGCGCTGCCATCCAAAATCGTCGCGGGGATGCCGGCATTGACGGCAATTTGCACGGCCTCCAGTTTGGTGTGCATCCCCCCCACCGAATATTCGCCTTTTTCCGGACGCACATACGAAAAGGCTTTTTCCATGTCGCGCACGATTTTCAAGCGGAGGCCGGAATGGTCATTCAGCCCGCTGGCATTGGTCAGGAGCAACAGCCTCGACGCCCGCACAAGCAACGCCACTTCGGCAGACAACCGGTCATTGTCCCCAAACCGGACTTCCTCGACCGCGACGGAATCGTTTTCATTGATGATGGGGACAATGCGCCCGGACTCGAGGAGTCGTTCCAAGGTGTTGCGGGCGTTGGCACGGCGGGTCCGGCTGTCAATATCGCCATGCGTGAGGAGGAGCTGGGCCACTTTGAGACCATGACGGCGGAACGACTCGGTGTAGAGCCGCATGAGTTCGGGTTGGCCGACCGCCGCACAGGCCTGCTTGCCATGGAGGTCGGTGGGTCTGGCTTTTAATCCAAGAACCGAAACGCCGGCGGCGATGGCTGCACTGCTGACCAAGACGCAAGGATGCCCGGCCAGAACCAACGAAGAAATCTCATCCGCGAATCTGCGGAATTGCTTCACATCAAGTGCTCCCCCGCCCGGTTTTGCGAGAACCCCTGTTCCAAATTTGAGCACGATTCGTCCTTTGCCGTGGCTCATAATTTTGCCCCCAAAGCTATCTCCATCATCCCCACCTCCAGGGTGAGCGGTTCGTTCACGGTCATTGCCAATCGTCTTTGCATCGTTTCCCACGAATCAATCATGGCAAGCAATTCGGCTGTCGAAAAGCGTTGAGCGAGTTGATTGCAAACTTCATGAGGCGGGGAACCCCCATTTGCAGCCCGGAGAGCCCCACCCAAAGCATAAAGAAGGACACCAACCACGCGCTCCCGTTCCCGGAGCACCGAGGATTCGGTCATGGCTTTGATTTGCTCCTCGCGCTCTTCCAGCCACTCCCCACCGCCGGACGCATTTTTGAATTTTGCGGATTCTTGTTTGAAGATCGTTTCGAATTCCTTGCCAATCCGGGTTCGGGCCTCGCCGAGGACTTGCTGGACAGCCCGCGTCAGACGAAAGGCACCGGCCACCGTGGGTCCTTTGCCTTGCAGGAGACAATCCCCCAAAGCCTGGATCACCGCCTCGCCACCCGGCCCGGGGCCAATGGTTCCGCCCAAGAGCGAGGTTTCCACACAACGCGAGAGGATGGTTTCCAAAATTGCCTCGGGCAGGGAACTCGTCAGAATGATAATCGACCCCTCGGGGGGTTCTTCCAAGGTCTTCAAAAACGCGTTGGCCGCCGCCGGCTGGAGGCGGTCGGCATCATGGATCATACAAACCTTCGAGGATGATAGCAGCGGCTTGCGATGGATCACGGCTTCGAGGGCGCGGATTTGGTCGATGACAATGCGCCGGGACTTGGACTCCGGCTGCACAAAGTGGGCATCCGGGTGGGCGAGGATGGATTGCGCTTCGCATTGCAGGATCGCGGCCGCAAGGTGATGGGCCACCCAGGTTTTGCCGCTCCCGGTCGAGCCTGTGAGCAAATGGGCGTGCGCCAACCGCCCATCGCGGTGGGCGCTCAGCAATAATTCAAGCGCTGATTCCTTCGAGCAGGGCATGACCGCAATTAGCAAGTTGAGCACGGATTTCCCGCGCAATGGTTTCAGGGGACCGGGAGGCGTCAAGCACCCTCACCCGGTCGGGGAAGGTTTTGGCCAACTGGAGATATCCATCCCGCACGGCCCGGTAAAAATCCGGGGGCTGGTCTTCCATCCGGTCATGGACCGCCTCGGGACGGCCCTCTCGCAGCCGCTGGAACGCCACCGATTCATCCATATCCAGGAGAAACGTCACATCGGGCATGCGGGGTCCCGCCGCGAAGCGATTCACAAGCTCCACCGATTCCGCAGAAATCTTGCGTGCGACCCCTTGATAAACCGTGGTGGAATCGAGGAACCGGTCGGAAACCACCACCCGCCCTGCTTCCAGAGCCGGGAGGATGACCTGACGCACCAACTGCGCCCGGCTGGCCGCAAAAAGCAGCAACTCGGTTTCCGGCACCATTTCCTGACCCTCGGGGGCATGTTGCAGCAAATGACGGATCACCTCCCCCACGGGAGTGCCACCCGGCTCCCTCACCAGCAATGGATTTTTCCCCGCCTCACCGAGCGCCCTCATCAACATCCCGATCTGGGTGCTTTTTCCACACCCTTCCGAGCCCTCAAAGCTGATAAAGAAACCTGATTGGTGGGATTGTGCCATGGGAAAGAAAAGGAGTATTCAATGAACCGGCACGTCTAGCAAAGCAGGAAAATTGGCTTGAGCGATTTTTCAGGCCACTTGAATCCCATCTCACGCCACAGAGAAATGGATCCTTGAGTTCTTCAGTCCGTTCGGGATATTTCTGGAGAGGTAAAAAAGCAAGAAAAAAGGACTGACCCCAAAGCATGAAACACTGGCTCGTTAAACAAGAACCCTCCGCCTATTCGTGGCAGGATTTCGTCCGCGATGGTTCCACCGCTTGGACCGGCGTGCGCAACTTCCAAGCCCGCAATCATCTCTCGGCCATGACATTCGGGGATCGGGTCTTATTTTATCACAGCGTCACCGGCAAAGACATCGTGGGCGAAGCCACGGTTTCCAAAGACGCCTTCCCGGACCCCACCGCGAAGGAAGGGTCCTGGGTGAGCGTGGAACTCAAGCCGCTCCGTCCCTTCCCCCGCCCGGTCTCTCTGGAGCAGATCAAATCCGAGCCCTTGCTGGAAAACATCGCCCTGCTCAAACAATCCCGCCTCAGCGTGATGCCCCTGACCCCTGCCGCATACCGCCACCTGCTCAAGTTGGGCGGGGTCAAATGACCACTTGCCCGGGCACGACTACCGGGACTCGGAATCACACCACTATGAGACTCACGGCATTGACAAAGGCCTGAATCGCCGGTGGGTCAAGAGAAACAATACGCCTGAAAGCCAAAGTAAAGTCGTTGAAGGTTCGGGCATGGCGGCACCTCCGCTCAAGGTGCCGGAGATCGTGATGTCAGAGCTCCAAGCCGGGTTGCCATCGCCGCCTGAGCTTCCCACCACACCATCCGTTTGGGCAAAGATCGCAACGGCATTATCCCCGCTGACTGAAATTGTTCCCGCCAGGGAGATGGTGATATTTTTCGTGACGCCAGAGTGATGGATTCCAGAATTGGTGGCTGTCAATTAACCGGAATTGCCGCCCCTTTGACCCTCCTCGGCAATCCCATCGCTGCCTTTCGTCCCTGCCCCTCCGCCGAGGCAGGTTCCCACAGATGCGTGATCAACCCCTCATCAAAACGCAAAAAAGCCCCGCAGGGAAAATCCCTGCGGGGCTTTTGTTTGACAGGAATTATTCTGCCTCGGTTTTGGGTTCCGCTTTTTCGGCTTTGGCAGGCTTTTCCGCTTTCGCGGGCTTTTCCGCTTTCGCAGGCTTTTCCGCTTTTTCCGCTTTGGCAGGTTTTTCGGCTTTGGCCTTGGTGGCGGGGGTTCCAACCACAATCGGGGCCTCTTCGGCCGCGACGACAAGGTCAACCCACTCGATGTAGGCCATGGGAGCGGAGTCACTCTGACGCGGCCCGAGCTTCACGATGCGTGTGTATCCTCCCAAGCGGGCGGCATTCCGAGGTCCGATCTCCGAAAACAACTTTACGACCGCTTTGGCGGTGCGGGCACTGTTGTTGTGGAGCAGGGCCAGGGCGCGACGGCGGGAGTGCAGGGTGTTGCGTTTCGCGAGGGTGACAACTTTCTCGGCAAGCGGGCGGACCGCTTTGGCTTTGGCCAACGTGGTCTTGATCCGGCCGTGCTCGATCAGGCTCAGGGTTTGGTTCGCCAAGAGGGCATTGCGGTGCTCGGCGGTTCTTCCCAGTTTGACAGTTTTTCTTTGGTGGCGCATGACGGCTTAGTTGGTTTCGGTTGTCTCTTTGGCTTCGGTGGTCTCGGGAGGAAGCTCCACAAGGCCGGCTTCGAATTTCAGCCCCAACCCAAGGTTCAGCTGATGGAGTTTGTCCTTGATCTCGTTGAGGGATTTTTTTCCGAAGTTGCGGTATTTGAGCATCTCGGCTTCGGATTTCATCGCGAGTTGGCCGACGCTGGTGATGTTGGCATTGTTCAGACAGTTGGCCGCACGGACAGAAAGCTCGATCTCGTTCACGCTCATGTTGAGCAGCTTTTTGAGACGTGTGTTTTCCTGGCTGACCTCTTCCGGGGTTTCGTCGAACTCGATTTGTTCGTCATCAAAACCAACAAACACGTCGAGGTGATGACGGAGAATGGCCGAGGCTTGGAGCAGGGCTTCATCGGGAGTCAACCGCCCGTCGGTCCAGATCTCGAGGATGAGCTTGTCATAGTCCGTGCGCTGGCCCACGCGGGTGTTTTCCACGGCGTATTTCACGCGGGTGACCGGCGAAAAGATGGAATCAATGGGGATCACGCCGATGATCTGTTCCGAAGGCTTGTTTTCGTCGCCCGTGGCAAATCCACGACCCACTTTGATTTCCACTTCGAGGTCAAATTTCTGCTTTTTGTCGAGAGTGGCAATGTGTTGGTCGGGGTTGACGACCTCGACACCCATCGGAAGCTGCAAGTCGGCCGCTGTCACGGCTCCATCGCGGTTCACGGAAATGGTGGCTTTGCGGACCTCGTGGTCAGGGGCTTTGAACTTGATCTTTTT
>JBBECL010000103.1:0-5631 GCA_040881805.1 Terrimicrobiaceae bacterium
AATTTGGAATCCGCCACACAAGCTTGAAATTGTCCACGGCGGTCATTGTGGAGGTGGACGAATCCCACACGACGGATATCCGAGGGTGTCATGTCATAGTGCACCGAAAAATCCAAAACCCGATCCAGCCATGGCTCGACGACGACGGCCCCCTGTTGGGCCATGATCTTGGTGGCCCATGATTGAAGCGTCTCGGGATGGGTGGTGGAAAACTTGTGATTCTTTTGCCCGGCTGCCCCGAAGGGCGCCTTGGCGAGTCCTTCCGTGTGACCGTTCTCAGCCAAGACTTTGGCGGCTTGCAGCAACTCTTCCTCGGTCCGGCACACAGCGCTTGCGATACCCAAATGTTCCACTTGCCAGTCTTTGGCAAAAAGCTGCCGGGTCGCCGCGTTCCAGCGGTCTTCCACGAGCGCAGAATTGAGCGGCCTCATCAGCGCAGCGCTCTGCGGGCACCAGGCCCAAGGCCGAAGGTCATTGAGTTTGCGCTGCCTTTGAAGGCTGTCCTTGGAGAGTTGGCCATCCGGGGTGAGTAACTCGCATTCGGGGAGGTCCAGCCCCACTTCCAGCAACTTGCGGCGGTGTTCCCGAGATGGAGGACGGTGCAACAAAAGCACATCGTCACGATGACACAAAAACGCCGGGAGAATTTCCAAGGCGCGTTGCAGGGCTCGAACGTCCGTCCGACGAGAGTAACCTTTTCCCTCCAACCCAAACGCCATGGCGGCCTCGGCGTCGGGTGTGAACCAAAGCAAGTTGGGAGTCCTGCCTTTGGATTGGCTGAAGACTTCCATCTCATGGATGAAGTCCTCACCCAGTCCGGCCTTGCGGCGTCCCTCGGCATTGAAGGCCACATTTCCGCGCCCCCGTGCCGGGGAGAGCGGAAACGGCAGCTGTTTTTTGTAGGCCTGCCAGTCGGATTCCCCCGCTGCTTTCCATCGCTGAAACCACTTGAGCCCAGATCCGACATGCCCAATTTCGTCGCGATAGATCCTTCCAAGAATACGCGCGGTTTTGGGGTCACCAGCTTCGCGCATCAGCGAGGCATAATGTCGGGCATAATCAAGGTTGGCCTGCTCGAAGGTGAGGCTTAGCCGTGTCACATAATCCAATGGCGTTTCCATGGGGGCGATGGAATCCCAGAAAAACCGGCTGACCGGAAAATCCCCGAAGCGGACCCCACATTCTTGCATGCGCTTGATATACCATTGCGTGTGCAATTGTTCTTCTCTGAGTGTGTGAAGGATGTCGCGTCTGAATTCGGCGGGGGCCTCCGGGAATTTTAGCAAAACGAGGGCCATCAACTCGGTCGCCAGTAATTCGTGGTTCGCAAAAAAGTGCAGCAAAATCCCACGGTGTTCTTCATCGATGAGTTTGGCGGCACCCGGAAACTCCGCTCGCACCCCATCGCGGCGAAGCCGCAAATCCGAAGGACGCCCCGGTGCCCCGGGCGTGCTGATACTCAATCCCGGGCTCTGATCTGTTAGGTCACCTGCAGGAGCCAGTTTTTCCTCCAGAGAGGTGGAAAAAAGAATATTTAAAGCGAAGTCTCGGGTTTCCATTTCAGGAGATTTGTTTAACCTAGAATTTTCAACCCAAGTTGAGGCTCATGATATTTGGAAGGCAGGCATTAAATCGAAAAGTCCATCAGCTTTTAGATTCTGCAGAAGTTCTTCATGGGAACCGTCATCGGCAAGATTCTGAATGTGCGCTGGCAACTCACCATAATAAGCCCAGAACTTGCGGCTGGCATGATGCCTCATAGATCTGAGAGACGGTGATTTGTTGGACTGGTCTGTCGCATTATTTTTTGGATGCGATGTCGAAAAGACATTGAATCGCACCCTTGACCTCCTGCAAATCTGCATCCGGCAGGCGTCCAATCATCCGTTTGAGTTCGTGATGCTGTATGGCTTGCATACCTTGCACATTCACATAGCTCGACTCGTGCAGAAACCTCGGCTTCCCGATGGAAACTTCATACACGCTGCCACGGGAGGAAGTCGTGATCGGTGCGCAGACGGCAAGAGCACGCGGCGCATCTTCATCGCGCCGGGAAACGACAAGCATGGGCCTCGTCTTGGCTGCCATGCCAAAGTCAACCAGATACACCTGCCCCGGCTCAGTCGTCATACACAGAATCAAGCGCGGACTGACGAATGGCAACCGGCAACAGAACGTCAGAGTTGTCCTCCTTCAGGCGTAGATCAAATGGGAGCCCCTTGTGGCGGCGGACCTGATGCAGGAATATTCTGATTGCATCCGTTGTGGTCAACCCGAGCTCATGCAGGATCAACTCGGTATCCCGCTTGAGGCGGTTGTCTATTCTGGCTCGGACATATGATTCTTTGACAGGCATGCCCGAATGTAGTCTCAACGTGCTACGTCATACAAGCCGTATTTTTGCCGAACGTCTAGTCTCCTACGTCTGACCGGGAGTGTCATGGAGTTAAGGTTCTAGTGGTCATGCTGGCTCATACTGGCGGTGGGTCAGGCGTTAGGAGCGGTCTTTCAGGGAATCTGCAGTTCTGCGTATGAGCCAACAGTAGCCTTGTCTGCTTCCGGAATAATGGGAGGAAGAAAGCTGTGTGGGAAAGGTGCAGGTGTGCCCTGATCGAACAAAATCTTCATGCAGCCAGGCTGTGCTCTGCATGTTCCAGCACGGCCTCAACTTGCTGCCGAGTGACGCCAGGAAACCACTCCAAAAAGTCATCGACACGAGCGCCGGCTTCCAGGTTTTCGAATAAAGCACGCACAGGAACGCGTGTTCCGCGGAACAACCAAGCTCCGCTGACACGCTCGGGATGGCGCTCTACTGCGCTGCACTCTGTCCAATCAAGTATAAGATAATGGCAAACCACACCAGATGATGTTCAAGACGCGATTTTCAGGGTCTCTTGTGGTTTTCCCGGAAACACTGCTGTTAAAGTCATACCAAACCGTCAATCTGGGGATTTATTATTTCCCTTTAGTAGCCCGCATCATCATCGTCATCGAATCGCTCTTCCGTATCCTTTGTAGGTCATCATGGCTTAATTCCTGCTTCAGTTAAAAATCTACGTATCGACTTGATCGCACCCTTGTCGGTCGTTGGTTGTGTGAATCTCCCACATTTTGGAACCAAGAGCCATGATCGTTTGAAAATGGGGGGCCTGTTTTTCTTTGGCGATGATGGACGTTTGCACGTTGGTAAAACCGGCTTCGGTCAGAAGGTTGCAGAGTTCGATTTCCGAGAATCCGAGCCAGACATGCGCATAGAGTTCGCGGGCTTGTTCATAGGCATGGGCCGCGAGGTCAAGAATCAGGATGCGACCACCGGGGCGGAGGATGCGATGAGCCGAGGCGACGGCCCGGGCGGGCGAGGCGGCATGGTGCAGGGCCTGGCTGAAGATCGCCAAATCCACCGAGTTGTTCTCGATCGGTGGATCTTCAATATCACCCAGCCGGTATTCCAAATTTTTGCACCCATTGGCTTTGGCGAGGGAGGCCCCGAATTCGACCATCTTGGCTGAGTTGTCGATGGCAAGGACTTCCTTGGCATTGCGGGCGAGTAATTGGGAAAGTGTCCCTTCGCCAGCCCCCAAGTCGGCAATCACCATCGGTGGTTGAAGCGCGAGCAAGGCATGGGTCAGGGCCTGCCAGGAACGCCCCGGGATGTAGGTGCGGCCAAATTTTCCCGCCAGCCGGTCAAAATACACGGCGGCCAAATCTTTCCGGCGTTTGAGGGTCAGGGCCAACGCGGCTTGGTCATTCCCCGCCTCGGTGGTCTCTGCGGCTGCGGCTTCCAGAAGTGGAAGCAACCCTTCCGGGATTCGGCGATGACTGGAATAAAAAATGTTTTTGCCGACGCGGCGATTACTGACGAGTTCCTCGCGTTTGAGCAGGCCAAGGCTGGCCGAGATCCGGGACTGCCCCATGCCAAGGACTTCCTGCAATTCGGCCACGGTGAGTTCCTCGGCGGCCAGCAGGAGCAGAATCCGGGCCCGCGTGGGGTCCGAGGCCGCCTTCAATGATCGCAAGATAAACGCCATGATGGCGCAGGCTGCCATGGAATGGCGCACGAAATCCATTGGATAATCTGCCCGACCTCTGTTTATTCTCACTTCTTATGCCTGCCAACCCATGGAGAACAACCAGATGAGTGAGATTGCCGAATTGCGTTCACGCATTGATTCCTTGGATACCGACCTCGTGCGCCTTCTTAATGAACGCGCGGAAGTCGCAAAAGAAATCGGAGCTTTCAAGCACCGCGAAGGGCTTCCCATTTATTCGCCGGAGCGAGAGGACCATGTGCTCCGCAAACTTGTGGAGAAAAGCCCGGGACCGCTGACCCCTGATTCGCTCAAAGCGATTTATCGGGAAATTATGTCAGCCTCCCTCGCCCTCGAAAAAGACATTTCGATTGCGTGCCTGGGACCTTCCGGTTCGACAACCCACCAGGCCTCGCGCGACAAATTTGGTTCCAGCGTGAAGTATCTGATCCTCCCGGATGTGGAATCTGTTTTCAAAGAGGTGGAGATTGGCGGCGCGGATTGTGGCGTGGTACCCATCGATGAGGCCGAACACGGCATTATGAGCGCGACGTTGGATGGCTTGGCAGAAAGCTCGTTGTCCATCTGCGCCCAAATCGTCCTAGCCTCGGAAACCGGCGGTGAGACCCGCAGCCCCGCCAGATTGTTTGTTCTGGGCAAATCCGCCAATCCTCCCTCCGGTCATGACTCGACCATGCTCATGCTGCGGATCGAAGACAAACCCGGAGCCCTTGTGCAAGCTCTTGAGCCCTTCAAAGAGCTCGAGATCAACTTGAATCACTTTGCCAGCCGTCCTGCATCCCGCGGGAGCAAGGACATCTTCTTTTTTGTGGAAGCCGAAGGTCACAGCCGGGAACTGCAAATTTCCGACGTCTTCAGGGCCCTCTCCATGAAGTGCCGTGCGGTCAAAATGTTGGGTAGCTATCCGAAGCAAAGTCTGCAAGATTAACGCCCACGCACAAATTCCTGGCATGGTCGCTCTGCGTGGGATCTTTCTGGTGGGCGGGCCTTCTCGCAGCCCAAAACTCCCGGCCAGATAACACTCCGATCCTGATTCAGGACGGATTTGGACCGTTTGGGGAAAATCTCCCGAACGATGGGTTGGAGTATTGTTGTTCCGGCGATTGTGGGACAAGACACGGATGCGGATCTTTCGGGGGATTTTTTGACCTATGACGCCACCAATGGTTTCACGCGGTTTAATGGATACGTGATTACCAATGGGAACTCACCTCCCTGACCGATTCGCAGACCGGGACTGCAGGCATCGACTGGGATTAAGTGGCTGCCCGACATGGATTCGAACCATGAAAAACGGCTCCAAAGGCCGCTGTGTTACCGTTACACCATCGGGCAATTTTTCATGTCTCCATGGAGCACTTGAGAAGCGAGTCTCGTGGTCCTTCCACAGATTCGTGAAAACGCTGAGCGAACGTTTATGACTACGCGTGATTCCCTCGCAGTGCAACGAAATTCACGAAAATTCACGATCATTGCGGGAGTGCGATGAAAAGATCAGAGGAAAGCGGCACGCTGGCATCTCTCCCCTCGCCCACCCAATACCACACGGTCGAGACAACCATGTCACCCGGCCCGCATAGCA
>JBBECL010000104.1:0-5630 GCA_040881805.1 Terrimicrobiaceae bacterium
GTTGTGGAGAATAATAGTCGGTGGTTTTGTAGGCGATGGTGGCGGACGGGCTGGTCACGAGGAATCCATGGGCCAGGCCGGGTGGGACCCAGATCATGGTGTGATCCTCGGCACGCAGCTCGACGCCGTAAGGTTGGCCGAACGTTTTTGCGTCCGGCCGCAGATCGAGCACCACGTCATAAATTGATCCCTCGAGGACGGAGACCAATTTGCCTTGGGCGGCAGGGGGAAGTTGGTAGTGCAAGCCGCGCAGCACGCCGCGGGCGGAGCGAGAACGGTTGTCTTGGACAAAAGTAACGCGTTCGCCAACCACTTCGTCGAAGCTCCTCTGGTTCCAAGCCTCGAGAAAATATCCCCTCTCGTCGCCGAAGACCCGTGGCGTCAGCAGCAGGACACCGTCAAGGGGCGTGGTGGCAACGTGCATAGATTGCTGCTCTTCTAAGCGAAGGGCTGGCTGAGGCCAAGCGGCGACTTAAGCCCATGAGAGGTTTTGCCCAACTTATGAAACAGCGCTCGGCTTCCTCGCTGATAGTTGACAGCGCGAGAGAAAGTTTGAGGTCAACTCAATCCCAACCACGAAACTCTATTAATTTTGCGGTTCTCCGATGAATCCATCACCGTTGAGGTCAGCTTGGACCTCAACTTCAACTTCCCAGATCTCAGAGACTTGCCGAGCAGTCAAGGTGGTGGACCTAAGGAGTAGACCGGTGAAGTAGTTGAACTCGTGGATGGCAAGCGAGGCAAAGACGGGGGTGCTGAGTTGCAGGCGGAAGCCTCGGTTGCCATTTTGCCCCCCACTGAAACTGAGTGCAGTGTTGGCCCACATGCCGCCGAAAACCAGCATCTCATCCAACTCCGGCACCCAAGTTCCCTGCCGGCCTTGGAAGCTGCCAGTTGTGGCGCTCATGATGCGCGTCCAACGCTTTCTGACAAAATCATAGGCAAGGCCGTTGAAGCTGTTGTTCATGCTGCCGCCGGCGAAAAGTCGCCCGTCCCTTGTGTATGCGGCCATGTAGGGACGTACGTTGGGAGATCCTGTAGCTTGAATCAATGTCCATGATTCCGAGACGGGGTCGTAGATACCCCCTTGACGCTCCCATGCGTTTGTTTGCTCGTTGTAAGTGTTGACCGGCATGGCTATGAGGCACGATCCGCTCCACATCAACTCAACACCACGCTCACCGTATTCTGCGAAACTACCGTCCCCGCCGACCGGAGCACCTAGCGATGTGATAGGTGTCCAAATGTTTTGGACAGGGTCGTAAAACGCTCCCGTGCCGACACTGGTGCCGGATGAATTATCACCTTCACTGCCGCCCCAAACGATCATCTCAGAACCCGTCCAGACAGCACCATGTCCCATACGCGGCGCGGGAGCGAGATCGGAAGAAATTAGTCTCCATTGGTCGGTCCCCGGATTGTAAGCCATTCCGGAATCACCATTCGAAGCATCACCCCAAACGATCATTTCAGTTCCGGTCCAAACTGCTGTATGTCCATACAAAGCTTGAGGAGCGGCACGCATTGGGCTCCACCTCGAGTTTTCTGGATCGTATCTGGCACCACTATTCAATACTGTCAAATTGCCATCAATCCCTCCCCAGACAATCATCTCCGATCCTGTCCAGACAGCTGTGTGGACGCTTCTAGCTGAGGGAGCATTGTCGTCGTCGGCGATTTCTGACCAAGAGTCTGACCGAGGATCATAAACACCGCCGCTATCCAAGGTGACTTTGGTCCAGTTTTCGTCCAAATACTCGCCCAAATACTCGCCCCCCCAAATGATGAGCTTAGAGCCAGTCCAAACTTGGCTATGGGCAAATCTTGGGAGGTCTGGTTGGTTTGAATTTGACATACCCACGACCCGATTTCTGGCCGACATGTTGAATCGCGGAATAGCCACCTTGAGGACGCCAGAGGGAGGGTTTGGTTCCCAGCTTGCTACTTCGGAAGTTGTTAGAGGCAACAGATTGGCATTGGGCGCGAAGCGCGCAGCCAAAAGGGGGTTGCCCCGCGCATCCCGCAGCAGTCTCGCAGAGGCGTGGATTGCCGTGCCCTCAGTCTCTGTCGCTTCGGAATGATACAGACCTCCGCTTTGGGTCGCATACAATCCGCCTCCCAACTCGGTCAGGACCCCATCACCGGTGATCCCGTCCCCGTTGTAGTCCTGCCCGAACTCGCTCTCCGCCGCCAGCACGTCGGACAACTGACGCGACGTGTAGCTCGGCAACCGGGCTGCACTCTGCTGCCCGCTGAGCGCATCAAATTCATACAACTTCAACGAACTGAACGTCGGCGCACTGCCTCCGCGACCCGCCAAAAACCCGGGCAAGGCCACCGACAACACGTTCCCGTTGCGGCTTACCCCGATCTGCGCTCCCGCCGCCAACATCAACTCATACCCGCGGGCAAACACCGCCGCACTCAACGCATTGCCACGCGTGTCTTTCAACATCACGCCCACAACCACCGGCTGCCCCACCGTCTGCTCCTGCTCCGAGTAGTAAATCGCTCCGGACGCTGTCACCCACAACCCGGCCCCCACTCGCTCCAACACCCCGTCACCCACCACACCGTCGCCGGTCAGATCCACCGCCAACACCGTTTCTTGCGCCAGCACGTCGGACAACTGACGCGACGTGTAGCTCGGCAACCGGGCTGCACTCTGCTGCCCGCTGAGCGCATCAAATTCATACAACTTCAACGAACTGAACGTCGGCGCACTGCCTCCGCGACCCGCCAAAAACCCGGGCAAGGCCACCGACAACACGTTCCCGTTGCGGCTTACCCCGATCTGCGCTCCCGCCGCCAACATCAACTCATAACTGGCCGTAAAAGTGGAAGCCGCCAATGGTCGGCCGCGTGCGTCGAGCAACAAGAGCGCCTCACCGATTTCGCTGCCGATGGGCTTGTCCGTTGCGGAGTAGTAAATGTTCCGGTCGAGGGTGACGTAGAGGTCCCCGCCAATGGCGAACTCCACGCTTTTCTGAGAGGCGTAAAGCTCGGAAGTCAGGCCGTTGGGATGGGTCCATACGGTCATGGATTGGGTGATGCCCACCAGCTGATTTCCGGTCCAGACCAAGTGGCTCAAGGTCGAACCCGCCTGGCGGGTTTGCCACACCAAGCCGTCCGAGGACGTACACACTTGGCCGTCGTCGTTAGGAGAGGCAAAAACTTCGCCGGTCCAGACGACATTGCCACCGCCATACCATGACCACCGGTTTCGCCGTTCATTGGCGTAACTCATCGTCCATAATCCGGTGCCGAAGTCGTAGGTGAAGAAGCGGTCCGGGCCGTAAGACATGATGTAGCCGTCGGTTGACCTTTTGGCTGGACGCACGACAAGCTTGTCGTTGTTGGAAGCAAAGGAGAGCGCCAAATTGGCCAGTGGAACGCCACCGGAGAAGAACTCCCTGATAAATCCCGAATTGTCTGCTGGAATGGCCGAGGGCAAAGGAATCCATTCCGAGCCATTGCTGGAAGTAAAAAGTCGCCCTTCGTGCGAGAGTCGGATGAATCTTTTGCCGTCCCATGAAACGGAGGGGATGACCGCGGAATTGCTCGGATAGGGCTCGGACTCTTCGATCTCTT
This sequence comes from Terrimicrobiaceae bacterium, assembly GCA_040881805.1. Taxonomy (GTDB): domain Bacteria; phylum Verrucomicrobiota; class Verrucomicrobiia; order Chthoniobacterales; family Terrimicrobiaceae; genus JAJTZA01. Next base: position 3,592 of record JBBECL010000104.1, read on the forward strand.
CGAGGTTGGCCCAAGTATCGCCCGCGTAAACTCGGGCGATCCTGTTTCCGGTGGTCCCGTAGGAACCTATCTGCGGATTGCCGATCCACTCATACTCCAAACTCATCACAACCACCCGCCCCGGCGACTTGGCTAGAGCGACAACTTGTCCACGGATATCCAAATCCACGGCTTCACTGGACCAATCTAGTCCATTAGAGGATGTCTCAAGCCCGACGGTGTGGAGCATTTCCGGTGGGGAGTCTCCCCCATTGTCGTAAAACACTTCCCGATGCCTCGCCCTGTAGAGCTTGTTGTCGATGCGCGCAACATGGGTGACGCCATCGCCTTGGATGAGCGTGCTGTCAAAGGTCTCGCCATCTGGCGAGAAAACGATTGACCCGGATCCGGGATTTGGCACAGCTACTATTGCGTTGCCAAGGCCGGCCATCGAGCCGTCGGACTGCCACCAACCGCCTAGATAATTTTCGACTCCCAAGGCAAACACGTTTGCGGCAAAGGAAGCGATAAGACCGCCGTTGCCGAAAAATAGGTAGCCCCCCGAAACGGCAACCACAGCTTGAGCCTCGCCATTCCACGCGCCGCCAGTGTCTCCATAGGGCTCGCCCAGAAATTCCCAATCCTCAGCGTGATCAGACCAGAAATAATACAAGACACCACTGAGCTGAGTTCCGTCATCGTAAGTCTGAGTAGTGTTGCCAAACACCACAAACCCGTTGGACAAACCATAAATGCTTCCAACGCCGTCGGGCCGTGCATCCGTTCCCGGAAGTGGTGCTGCAGACCATGTCCGCCCATCGGGGGAGTGGAGGAGCGCGCGTCGGTAGGTGACGTTCGACCAGCCAGAAGCCATGAACGCACTTTCACTGGCCACCACAGCCCAAAACGTCGTGTCCGTATCGGAAGGCGGCCCAACGGGTTCCCAGTCGAGACCATCGGGCGAGAAATAAATAGCTCCTCCGGTGCCAACGACGACAAAACCACGGTCATTGGCCGCAATGTCTCCGAATCTCGAGTCACCGTCGCTATCGACGGGAGGGTTGGGCAGCTTCCGCTTCGACCACGTGCGCCCACCATCCGTCGATCGCCAGTAGAGCGTTTCCGAGGAGGTCCAGGATGTATCGAGGGCAATGAGAGTCTGCCCTTGGCCCACGATTTTGTTGGCCTCGAAAGCGATTTCCCGAGTTCCGGGAACAGTCTCCCAGGTGATGCCGTCAACCGACCAATGGAGGCCCCGTTCCGAATAGGCGCCGGTGACGAAGTGGGTTCCCGTCCAGACAACGGATTGGGGACCGTAGGACGACCCCTCCCCACTGAGGGTCTGCGCGTCCCATTTGTCGGACGAGCTTGGCTTCGTTAGAACGGTGCCTCCAGAGCCGACCGCTACGATTGTGCCGCTATTCGGATCGACCGCTGCGCTGCGCAGATCCTCGAACGTCGGGCCAAGTGGCGCGCGAAGCGTCCATCTCGAGGTTTCTACGCCCGTGCTGCTAGCCTCCGCATTCGCGCGGGAGAATGCGACACCGGCGGCCAAAGCTCCAAGAGCGATAATCTGAGTCAGCCAATGTATTTTGCGGCGGCGGAAGAAGCAATGGGCCGCTGAACAGTGGTGAGTTCTCTGGGACACGGGGCTCGTTGTCGGCGAGAATCTTTGGAGCCTAGTTCCCGAGGAAGGCATAGCATGACGAGTAGTGCGGGGAGGGGTGAACAACTTCATAGGAGGTATAAATTGTGCATTTGGTAGGTTAGTACACTTGAAAGAGCATGATGTGTTTCAGCCAAGTTAAGAACTATAACTCACCTGCGGTAGGATCCTATTAATACTCGAAACGGAATTCTGTCAAAAGTAAAGGTGCGATTATTCAATTTGACCTAAATGAAGGGAGACCGGGCCCAGCACCCAAGGCCGTGACCAAATCTGCATCCAAGGTTAGCCGCAGACGCTCAGGAGACAGTTGCCAGGTGTCAGATGAGAGAGTTCGGGGGACAGTGTTTCGGTAAAACGGGAAGGAGCGCGGCCGTGGGCCACAGCTGGCAGC
>JBBECL010000105.1:0-5617 GCA_040881805.1 Terrimicrobiaceae bacterium
CCGAAGAGCCCTTCGGGATCCGTGCGCATCACGGGCAGGAGCACATCCATCATTCGCGTCTGGGTGCACCCGCAAAAGAACCGGTAGTTGCGGGTTTCCAAAAGCGAGAGGGTGAACGTTTGGTCGAGGTCTTTGATTTGTGCGTCATCGAGCCCCGCAAGCCAGTCCATGTCACAATCCGGTTGGGCGGTGAGCATGACAATATCTTCGGGGCCATGATGGAAAATCGGGCCGGGCGTTGTTCGCTTCGGGTGTAAAAGGTTTCGACGGCGGTGAGGATATTTGAGCCGGAGAACTCGATGGTGCTGTTTCGGTCAAATCCGGGGCTCTGGGCAAAAAGGAGATTTCGTCCGGTGTCTTTCACATCCTCGCAAAAGACCGTGCCTGTGATGGTCCCGAGGGTGTTGTCGCCGGTGACAAACACATTCGCCAGCGGGTCCTGGGTATGGATTGTCCAGGCCCACACCTCGGCGGTGGGGCGCGAGGCGCAATGCAGGGTCAGGGCCGCGAGGCCATCCCGAAGCAGCATTTCAAAAGCCGGGGGATGGCTGATGCCGCCATCCACCTCATGCAAAACAAGGTCCGCGAACATTTCCCCAAAATCCGCCCGCGCCAGGAGGGCATTTTTTTCGCGGACGAAATACGTGCGGACCTCGAGGCCGGGATCAGCGATTGGCTCCATGGGATCAGATCAAATCATTCAAGATATTCTCAATAAGTTCCTGGCGACCGGACGTGTGTTGGACGGGATCCGGGTTGGAATGCGCGATGGCTTCGAGGGATTTGAAGGAATGTTTGCCGGCCTCGATGTCCGCACCCACGCCGGAATCCCAGGAGGCGTAGCGGTTGCGAACGATCTCGTCGAGACGGCCATCGGCGCGGATGGCGGCCGCGGCTTTGAGGCCGCGGGCGAAGGCGTCCATGCCGCCAATGTGCGCATAAAACAAATCAATGGGTTCGAACGATTCGCGGCGCACCTTGGCATCAAAATTGAGTCCGCCCGTGGTGAACCCGCCGGAGTTGAGCACGGTGAGCATCACGGCGGTGGTGAGGTAAAGATTGGTCGGGAACTGGTCGGTGTCCCATCCAATCAGTTCATCCCCGGTGTTGGCGTCAATTGATCCGAGGGCCCCGGCGGCGGCGGCCACTTCGCACTCATGGTGCATCGTGTGGCCGGCGAGCGTGGCATGGTTTGTTTCTAGGTTCAGCTTGAAGTGTTCCAAGAGATCGTATTCGCGCAGGAAATTCAGGCAGGCCGCCGCGTCGGAATCGTATTGGTGGGTGGTGGGTTCCCTGGGTTTGGGTTCAATGTAAAAGGGCCCGCTGAAACCGATCTCTTTTTTGTAATCAACCGCCATGTGAAGGAATTTGGCGAGGTGATCGAGTTCGCGTTTGATGTTGGTGTTCCAGATCGTCGAGTAGCCTTCGCGTCCGCCCCAGAAAACATAACCTTCGCCGCCCAGTTCGTGGGTGACTTCCATGGCCTTTTTGACCTGGGCTGCCGCATAGGTGAACACGTCCGCATTCGGGCTGGTGGCCGCCCCGTGCAAGAACCTCGGATTGGCAAAGAGGCAGGCCGTGCCCCAAAGCAGACGGATCCCGGTGCGGTCCTGCTCTTCTTTCAGAACTTTGACGACGTCATCCAGGTTGCGGTTGGACTCGGCGAGTGTTGCCCCCTCCGGCGCGACATCACGGTCATGAAATGCATAAAACGGTGCTCCGAGCTTTTCGATAAACTCAAAGGCCACACGGGCTCTCGCCTGGGCATTTTTGACGGATGCGGTGCCATCATCCCATGGCCGCAACATCGTCCCTGCTCCGAAGGGGTCGCTGCCTGTGCCACGGAATGTGTGCCAATAAACCACTGAAAACCGCAGGTGGTCGCGCATGGTTTTCCCTTCAACGAGTTCCCCTGGGTTGTAGTGTTTGAAGGCCAGAGGGTTTTTCGATTGCGGGCCTTCGTAGGGGATTTGGGAGATTTGCGTAAATGCGGACATAGGGAGTTCATTCTGTATCCAGAATCCTTTCCAAGGAAATACCAAAATTCTCCTTGAGCTGACGGGGGTGATCCGGTCATAGTCCCCCATGGAAGACCTCACTGCTTTTTTTCCCGACGCCGACTCGTTCTTCCCCTCCAATCTGCCGGTTGGTCTCACCTTTGACGACATTTCGTTGGCGACCTGCTACTCGGATATTCTGCCACGCGACGCGAATCTTTCTGTCTCGCTCTCGCCCTCGCTTCATCTACAGATCCCGATTTTGTCCTCTGACATGGACACCGTGACAGGATCCAAAATGGCGATCCGCATGGCCCTGAACGGCGGGCTGGGGCTCATCCATTACAACATGACCGATGAGGCCCAGGTGAAGCAGGTGGCCAGGGTCAAAAATCACATCCACGGATTTATCCGTGAACCGATCAAGGTCACCGCCGACCAAAAAATCAGCGAGGTCCTTGATCTCATTGCGCGCAAAAACTATCGCTTCAGCACCTTTCCCGTGGTGGATGAAAACAACCACCTTTTGGGCCTGCTCCCCGGCAGTTGCGTGAAAGAGCGCTACCGGGAACACTGCGTTCAAGAGGCGATGACGCCCCGCCCTTCGGTTTTTACCCTCCCCGAGAGCGCCATCACAAGAGCCCCCATCGAGGCGGCGGACAAATTTTTTACCGAACATATCGGCATCAACAAGCTGCTTATCGTGGATGATCAGGACCGCCTGTGCGGGCTGTTCACGCTGAGTGACATCGAGCGTATCGAAGATGAGGCCACACGGATCGTCAAACCCGCGCGGGATGGGCGTTTTCGTTTGCTTTGCGGGGCGGCGGTGGCCTCCCACCGCAAGCCCGATGGATCGCTGGATGCCGACCGCATTGTCAACCACGTCGGCGGCTTGGTGGATGAGGGCGTGGATGTGGTGGCGGTTTCCACGGCGCATGGATTCACGAAGGGGGTGGGTGACAGCGTGCGACTCCTGCGCGGACAATTTCCCGACCTCACGCTGATCGCGGGCAATGTCACCAGCGCGGAGGGGGTGGAGTTTCTGGCCGGGGCCGGAGCCAACTGCATCAAAATCGGCCAGGGCCCGGGCTCGATTTGCACCACGCGGGTTGTGGCCGGAGTCGGGATTCCGCAAATGACAGCACTTTACGTGGCCTCGCGGACGGCGGCCAAACATGGGGTGACAATTCTTGCCGACGGCGGCATCACCAAGTCCGGCGACATGGTCAAGGCGCTCACCCTGGCGGATGGCCTCATCTGCGGTGGCCTCCTGGCAGGCAGTGACGAGGCCCCGGGACGCATTATCGAAATCAACGGAAAACTTTACAAACAATACCGGGGCATGGGCAGCCGCGAGGCCATGAAAGAAGGATCGGCGGCCCGGTATGGACATGACAAAAAAGACGCCACCTCCAAGGCGGCGCCGGAAGGCATCGAAGCCCTCAAAGAATCCGTTGGCCCCTTGGATGATGTGCTGCGCGAACTGATTGGCGGCATCCAATCCGGCATGGGCTATCTGGGAGCACGCGACCTGCCCACCCTCCGCGCCAATGCCCGTTATATCCGTGTGAGCCCGGCGGGACAACGGGAGGCGGCACCCCATGATGTGATCACCGTCAAAGCCTCCGCCCAAACCGCCAGCGAATAGCCGGCCGGTTTCCTGAGCTTGTGATTGTGGCGGATGCCGTCATCGTGGGCACATGTTTGGTTTTGAAAGGAAAAATTTATGAGAATTGCCGCTATTGTTGGCCGACCCAATGTTGGCAAGTCCGCGCTGTTCAACCGTCTTGCCGGGCGGATGATTTCGATTGTGCACGATCAGCCCGGCGTGACCCGCGACCGGCTGGCTGCCGTTTGCAAGATGGGGAAAACGCCGTTTGAGATTATCGACACCGGGGGCATTGGTGCCGAGCCGGACCCCGAATTTGCGGAACCCACCAAGGAGGCGGCCGAGGTCGCGATTGCCGGGGCCCAGGTGCTCCTTCTGGTCGTGGATGCCCAGACCGGGGCGACACCTCTCGATGCGGAGTTGGCGAAACAACTTCGCAGTTCCCGGCGCCCGCTGATTCTTGTGGTCAACAAAGTCGATCACCCGGGGCTGGAATCCACCACGGTTGATTTTGCAAGGTTGGGCATCGAGCCCGTGTTGGCGGTGAGTGCGGCTCACGGGCTGGGGATCGACGACTTGGTGGAAGCCGTCGAAGCGGCCCTTCCCGCGGATTCGGCCGATGAGGAAGTCACCGAATCCCGCGCCCCCAGGCTGGCGATGGTGGGACGGCCCAACGTGGGAAAATCCTCCCTCGTGAATGCCCTCCTCGGCGAAAAACGCACCATCGTGAGCGAGATCGCCGGCACGACCCGCGACACCGTGGATGTCGTCTTCGAACACGAAGGCCAGCCGTTTGTGTTCTGCGACACGGCAGGGATCCGTCACCGCTCGAAACACAACACTTCGGTCGAAGTCTTCAGCGTGATGCGCTCGGAAAAAACCATCGAGCGCGCCGACCTTTGCGTGTTGGTCATTGATGCGACCCAGGGCGTCACGACCCAGGATAAAAAAATTGCGGGTCTCATCCAAAAAGCCGGCAAGGCCGCGATCCTGGCTTTGAACAAATGGGACTTGGTGGCCACCGGCGAAACCGACGAAAAAGAATTGCTGCGCCACCACATGGATGAAATACGCAATGAATTGTTTTTTCTGCCTTACGCCCCGCTCGTGATTTTATCCGCGAAGACAGGTGACAATGTCCGCCGTCTGTTTTCCACGGTGGAGAAAGTGCGCCAACACGCCACCCGGCGGGTGGGAACCGGGGAACTCAATCGCCTGCTCAAGGAGGCCGTTGACCGTCAGGCCCCACCCATGCGCTCCAACCGTCGCCTGAAGATTCTCTACGCCACCCAGGTCCTTACCGATAACCCCCGGCCCTTCGAGGCCCCCGCGTTCCTTCTTTTTGTGAATGACCCGCGGTTGTTGCCTGACAGTTACAAAAACTTTTTGACGGCCCGGCTTCGCGAGCGGTGGGAATTCCCGGGTCTTCCCGTGAGCCTGCGGCTGCGCGGCCGCAAAAAGCGGGAGTAGAGACACGCGGGCGGTCAAGGGACTGGCGCGCCACTCTTTGATCACGCCCGGGGCAGGGGCAGGCTTTGGTAAGCGCGTTGGCCGGCTTGGATTTGTTGTTTTGCGCAGGCGAGGAGTCCGGGGCGGAGGGCCGGGGAGTGATGCCACAATTTTTCCATGGCGGCTTCGAGGCGTGCGACCGCGTGGGGTTCTGAAAGAGGAATGACGCAACACCCTTCATGTCCGAACTGACGGGCGAGGCCATCCAGTTTCTGTTGGTAGTGCGGGGAATTGGCGACGGCGACGACGGGCACGCCTTGCGAGAGGGCGAACACAGCGGCATGATAACTCCCCGAGAGCAAGAGCCGGCAGCCCCCCACATGAGCCAGCACCTCGGGGAGGGTTTGGGGATGGTCTTCGAACGGGACGCCGAGGGGGCCGAGCAGGGTGTGGATTCCGTTTCTGTCGTTTGGCTCGCGCAGGGAAATGGGGACCGGGCGGAGTGGGGCCGGATGCCGCGTGGAGAAACGTTGGAGCACCCCGGAGAGAAGGGCAAGGG
>JBBECL010000106.1:0-841 GCA_040881805.1 Terrimicrobiaceae bacterium
AAGATGGTGAGCGAGGATCTCCAGCCCCACCACCAACTCCTCATCCGGCACATAATACAGGCAGTCGCTGCATATGATGAGGTCATAACTCCGAGCGAGCTTTGGCAGATCCCCGAAGCTGCCAGGAATGAGATTCCGCGTCTTGCCAAACCGCTGAATCACATAGGCACTGGGGTCCACTCCGGTGTAGCGAAGGCGGGGGCGTAATTTCCGGAGAGCCGGCAACCATGCCCCCTCGCCACACCCCACATCCAATGCCGTCCGGACTTGGCGTCCAAGATAATATTCTGCCACCGCCACAACCAGGTGGGCTTTTTTTGCAATCAATGACGGAGTGATGATTCGCTTTTTTGGATTGCGGTACCAAGTATCAAAATAAGCTTTGTTGTAACGGTTGGCGGAGATTTTCAAAGTTTCGTGCCTTCCAGAAACGGACTCCCGGACAAAAAGTTGCCAATGTTTTCCACGGTCACACGGGATATCTCGCTGAGGGCTTCGTGCGTGAGAAAGGCTTGGTGGGCGGTGATCAACACATTGGGGAAGGTCATCAGACGTGCCAGTTCATCGTCTTGAAGCACTTCCCCGGAAAGGTCTTCAAAAAAGACACCTTCCTCTTCCTCATAAACATCCAAGGCGACCCCTCCGACATGGCCGCTCTTGAGAGCATCAATAAGAGCCTTCGTATCAATCAAGCGCCCGCGGCTCACGTTCACAATCACCACGCCACTTTTCATTTTGGAAAGACTTTCCTCATTGATGAGATAGGCGGATTCGGGTGTCAGGGGCGCGTGCAAGGAAATCACGTCGCTCTCCTGGATCAGGGCCTCCAACTCCACGTATG
>JBBECL010000106.1:851-5593 GCA_040881805.1 Terrimicrobiaceae bacterium
TTGGCCGCAGCCCACGCGGCATCGGGATACAAATCGCAGGCGATCACCCGCATCTTGAACCCCCTCAGAATTTCTGCCAGGAGGCGCCCGGTTTTGCCGGTCCCCACAATTCCTGCGGTTTTGCCAACAAGATCGAATCCCACCAAGCCGCCCAACGAAAAATTAAACTCCCGCACCCGGTTGTAAGCGCGATGAATCTTGCGGTTAAGTGTCAGTAACAACGCGGCCGCGTGCTCTGCAACGGCATGCGGCGAATAACTCGGAACTCTGGTGACAGCGATCTTGAACTCTGCCGCCGCTTTGATGTCCACATTATTGAAGCCGGCACAGCGAAGCGCCAAATGACGCACCCCGACCGCTGCCAGCCCTTCCATGGTGATCCGGTCGGCCACATCGTTGACAAAGATGCAGGCCGCTTTTGCCCCCGCCGCCGCGCTTGCGGTGTCCTGCTCGAGTCGGAAGTCATGAAATCGAAACTCAAACCCCGAGCCGTTTGCGGCATTGAGGAGGTAATCTTCGTCATAGGGTTTGGCATCAAAGACGGCAATGGTCGGATTCGGATTTTCCATTCCTGAACTGAGCCATCAACCCTCCCCCCAACGCAAGGTCAATACGCTTCCCCCACGTAGATTCGGTGGGCGGCCCGCTTTGCTCGCTCGTGGGCTTTGGCTTCATATTCACTGGCTGAGAAACCCGCAGAGGACAACTGCGCCAAAAATGCAGGCTCCTTTTCCGCTGACCAAAACGCGACGCGACCATACGGGCGCAAGGCTTTGTGGATCAGGGAAAGGCCCTTCTTGCGATACAAACGAACGTTCTGCGCCTGCACAAAGGATGTCGGGCCATTGTCCACATCAAGAAGAATGGCGTCAAATCTGGCCGTTGAAGAGCTGATCAGGTTGTAAACATCGCCGGTGAAAACTTTTACCCGGGGGTCATCCAACACGTTGTTATTGAGGTCACGCAAAAATTGACGGTTCCAGTCCACCACTTCCGGAAGCAACTCGGCCACATGGGCCGTCGCCTTGGGGCCGGTGATATCCAGGACGCGCCGCAGGCTGAACCCCAGCCCCAATCCTCCAATCAGCACGTGTGGAGCCTCCAGCGTGTGTCGAAACGCGCAGGCCAAATCAGCCAGCAAAATTTCGGAGACCGTGGAGTTTGATCCCATGAGCTGCCGACCATTGAGCTTCAAAAAAAATTCCCCATCATGTTCATGGAGCGAGAATTTCGAGCCATCCGGAGTTCGTGTTTCAGCCAGGTTTTTGAAGGGAAGCATGACCAACCATCCAACCCTTCATCGCTGCCCGTCAGCAAGCTTTTCCCGCTTGCTGGAAGAAAAAATGCACTAACCGCTTTGAAGAAGGGCTATTCCATGAACCCGTTCCCCTGAACAAAAAAATCTCCCAACTGGAGTTTTTCGATCCACTCCAGGAAGGGGAGGGAGCCATCGGCAATGCCGGTCACTGTCGCGGAAAGCATGTCTTCGCTGACCTCCTCCCGGGTTTGTAACCCATGGACCTCTCTGGCAAAGTCCTCGACGATGGAGACGGGAATCTCAGCCGAAACCTCAGGATCAGCGAGTTGTTCCTGAATTTTTGCAACTTCGGCGCGGCGTTCGGTTCGTTGAAGAAAATCCTGCATGGCGTGTTGCGACTCGGGGTTTTTGTCAGGGTGTGCCTGCAGGAGCCACCCAAGGAAATCTTCTTTGCCCGAGTTGATTTCGTTGATGGCAAATTCGAGCTGCGACGGAAAAACCCGGCTGCCGGGACTCATCCGAAAGAGATCTCTGGCAAAGTCTTCCACCAATTCTTTCGGGACTTCGGCCATATCGCGAAGCAGTGCGGCGTCCGGACTGGATTGAAAGGGGCGGACGGAATTCAGGCCCATATCATTAACATGAGCTAAACTTCGCGAGCTTGAGGGAGATCGCCGAATTTTATGGAGGGGATAATCACGCGGATTTGTTTTCTGCCGGAGAATTCGCCGAATGCCAACACTAATTTTTTCAATAATTTTTTCGAGCAGGCTCTGGCGGTGATCGAAAGTGGGTGATGTTGCCATGCAGGCCGGGGGGCATGGTCGTCTCGAGCGCGTGGTCTTGGGTGAGCGGGGTGGACCAAACTTGCAACGGGCGAGACGCACCGCGCCCCCCGATTCCCCCACGGTGCGGGAAAAATCAAATGCCGCACAGTAATCCTTGCAACATCCGGGTTTGATGGCTAGGTCACTTGTTTTGTGATGACTCATGACGGAGGTTCTGCAGGCAATGTCCCCTTCATTTCGACTGGCAGCCTCCCGACTCCCGAAGATGTTCAGAGATTATTGGAAGAGGCTCACTCGCGTTATGCTTCCAACACGGACGGCCAAAATTCCCAAGTGTATCCGGCGCTTTCCGAGGCGGACCCCGATCTCTTCGGAATGACAATTGTCGGGGCCAGTGGGAACATTTACGAGGTGGGGGATTCCCGGCACGAGTTCTCGATCATGAGTGTGTCCAAGCCGTTTGTGTTTGCCTTGGTGGCAGAGATCATCGGCGTTGAGGAGGCACGCGCAAAAATTGGCGTCAATGCCACCGGCTATGCCTTCAATTCCCTCACCGGGATCGAGCGCAATCCCAAGGGGCTCACCAACCCGATGGTCAACTCCGGGGCCATTGCCACAACAAGCCTGGTCCCCGGTGGCACGCATGAAGACAAATGGAAGTTCCTCCATGACGGGCTTTCGCGCTTTGCGGGACGTCCACTTCCCATGAATGACGAGGTCTTGGAATCGGCCTCCGCGACCAATTTCCGGAATCAGAGTATTGCAAGAATGCTTCAGAGCCTGGGAGCGATCTACCATGACCCCGCCGCATCCGTGGACCTCTACACCCGTCAATGTTCGCTCAATGTGAGTGCCAAGGATTTGGCGGTCATGGCTGCGACACTGGCTGATGGTGGCGTGAATCCCATCACCAAGGAGAGAGTGGTGGATCCGGGAGTTTGCCATTACGTGTTGGCAGTGATGGCCACGGCCGGGCTCTATGACACGTCCGGCGACTGGCTTTATGATATCGGGCTGCCCGGCAAGAGTGGCATTGGTGGGGGAATCCTTGCTGTCTCGCCCGGCAAAGGCGGTTTGGGCACCTTCGCGCCGAGGCTGGACAAAGCGGGAAACAGCGTGAAAGGCCAGCTTGCCGCCAAATTTTTATCCCAGCAACTTGGCATGGACCTGTTTGTTTCCAAACCACAAATCTGACCAGTGAAGCAAAACATTCCATGACCACAAAAGCCGTTTCGAACCCCACTTCCGACATCGAGGAAAACGCCTCCTGGCTTCCGATGATCGTGATCGCCATGGGGCAGATGTTGATGTCTTTCAATGTTGCCGCCCTGCCGGTCTCCATGAGCGGCATGGTCAGCAGCTTCAACACCCCGCCCACGACCGTGGGCACCGCGATTGTGATGTATTCGCTGGGCGTTTCCGGATTTGTCATGCTGGGCGGCAAACTTGGTCAGCGGTTTGGCTCGAAGATCTTTTTTCAAGTGGCGGTGGCGTTGTTTCTTGTGGCTATGATCACCATGGTGCTCAGCCCGACGGCGGGCGTGATGCTGGCGGGGCAGGCCCTTGCCGGATTTGCCGGGGCCTCGCTGGTGCCTTCGCTGGTGGCATTGATTGCCAACCACTACAAGGGGGCCCAACAGGCAAAAGCGGTGGGCTGGCTCGGCTCGGCCCGCGCCATCGCGGGGGTGCTGGCCTTTGTGATTGTCGGTTATGTGGCCATGATCAATTGGCGGCTGGCTTTCGGGCTTCTGATTGTTCACGCCTCTCTCCTCCTCCTGCTGAGTTTCAAGCTCAAGCCGTCCGTGCCGAATCCCGCGATCAAGATCGATGTCTTCGGCGTGATCCTTTCCGCCGTCGCTGTGATCCTGATCAGCTTCGGATTCAACAACCTCCGGAATTGGGGCCTTACGCTGGCACTTCCTTCCGCGCCGTTCAACCTGTTCGGTGTGTCGCCTGCGCCGCTGATGATCGGGCTGGGTCTGGTGATCTTCATGGCGTTCTTCCTTTGGAGCCACAAGCAGGCAACCAAGGGAAAAACCCCGTTGCTGGCACTCCAGGTGGTGGACTCGCCGAAGGAATGGGCGGCCGTCTTCACGCTCTTCCTTATCGTTGCGACCGAGGCCGCTATCAACTTCACCGTTCCCCTCTATATTCAGATCATCCAAGGTCGCTCGAGTGCGGCAACCTCGGTTGCGATGATGCCATTCATGCTCACGGTGTTCTTCACCGCGATCCTGATTGTTCGCCTTTACGGAAAGTTCCCCCCGCGCACGATCGCACGGTGGGCTTTCGCGCTGGTCGCCGCCGGAGCGTTGTGGCTGGCCTTCGTTGTCAGCAACGATTGGAGCGTCTTCCCCGTCATTATCGGTTTGATCACCGTCGGTCTCGGGCAGGGGGCCTTGGTGACGCTGCTCTTCAACGTGTTGGTCACCTCCTCGCCCAAGGAGCTTGCCGGCGACGTGGGCTCGCTGCGCGGTGTGACCCAAAACCTTGCCGCAGCCGTTGGCACAGCCGTCATGGGCACGCTGGTCGTCGGCGTTCTGAGCGCGGGCGTGATGAGCCGTGTCGCGGACAATCCGCTGATCTCGGCGGAAATCAAGGCCGAGGTGGATCTTGACAGCATCAATTTCCTCAACAACGACCGGTTGAAGGAGCGCCTCGAGTCCGCGTCCGCCACACCCGACCAGATCGCCGAG
>JBBECL010000107.1:0-1036 GCA_040881805.1 Terrimicrobiaceae bacterium
GTTGACAAATCCATCGAAGTCAACCACCTCGGGACTCAAGGATAGATCAATTGTGTATCCATCGGGTCCGATTTGTGGCTCCACTTCCAAGCTCACGCCGAGCTTCCGCGTAGTGAAACTCGTAGGAAAGCTCGGTGTGACGATGGGGTCCGCGTTGGCGGCTGCCTGTCCAGGAAGGATATTCACAACGGTCCCGGTTGCACCCGACCCAGTATTTTGAGGAACTTGGGGAGGGTCATATTCTTCAGGATAAGGAAACTCCCTCGCGATACTGATTGTCGCTTTTTGACCGCTTTTGGTGGTGACCTTGGGAGCCGCCATAAGATCTATACCTTTTTTCTGATTTAGAGCACGGATGAGAACTTGAAATTGCGGATTGGTGTAAATGCCGGAGATGGCAAAGAAACCAGGTGCTGGTCCACCGCCAATGGGAAGTCCGGCGTTTTGCGCCAACAAAGCATTCAAGCTATTGACCGACACGGCGGAGTTCGGGCCGGCGCCGCTACCGGTGCGCAAACCTGAAGTGACCGAGTCGAGGGAGGTTCTGTTTCCGGTCGCAGGATTCAAGATAGGCGTTCCACCGCTACCGAAAGCTCCGGAGTCACCGATAGAAAACGGCCCGAGTGCCCAATCGAACCCGAGTTCTTTGAGATTGTTTTGCGAAATTTCGACAAATTTTGCCTCGATCTCGACTTGGGTTGGCTGTTCGCCCATGGCAGCGTCAACCAAGGACTCGATGAGGTCGACATTCGCGGCTGTGTTGCGAACGACCAACCGGCTGCTGCCGGGGTTGAAATTGGCGCTGGCGCCCGGGGGAAATTCGACGCCTTGGGACTCCAAGAAATCCTTAGCTGAGAGGCGGGTGGCAAGGCGCGTGCCTCCCGAGTTGAGTTGTCGCCCGGCGACAGCTCCTCCTTCGTCCTCACCGGTGGCAGCTCCGACAATAAATCCCGGGGGCACTCTGAACTCGCGTTGTTCGAGGGTGTCGGTTGGCTCGGAGAGTGGAACGATGGAAACGGCGAAAGGCTCCACTTTG
>JBBECL010000108.1:0-5588 GCA_040881805.1 Terrimicrobiaceae bacterium
CGCCATAAGAACGCCTTCTACTTCCTGCCCAGCGAGGATGAGTGGTATAAGGCGGCCTACCACCAGAACACCGGGGTGAATGCTAACTACTGGGATTATGCGACGGGGAGTAATACGGCACCGACGCAGGAATTGACAGGAGGAACAACCCCCGGATCAGCGGTTTACGATGGTGCGGCGGCGGGTATTCCCGCTGACCCTGCGGATGTCACCCAAGCTGGAGGGCTGAGCCCCTATGGCACGATGGGGCAGAACGGAAATGTTTTTGAGTGGAACGAAAGTGCTTTTGATGGTAATAACAATGTAAATACCGCGGATCGCGGGATCCGCGGTGGCGACTGGTTCATCACCGAGGACTTCCTGCGCTCCTCGTCCCGCGCCAACAACACGCCCACGGTTGAGAGCAGCCTCGTGGGTTTCCGTGTGGCCAGTGTCCCTGAACCCTCTGCTGCCGTGTTGACGCTAATGGGCCTTGGAGCTTTGCTATTCAAGAGACGCGCAACCCGGTCCCTTTGATCTTTATCTCTTTGCCCTTTTCCTCTGTGAACTGGGGTTGCGATTAAGCAGCACCGGCAGAAGGAAACCGCGAAGCGGTCGAAATTATTTTGGAAATCCCCATGTCACGCGAGGAACTGCCAGTCGTCCTCACGAAATGGTATGACTACACGAAGTGGGTGCTGGATCGGGTGGAGGGGTTGCCCAAGAACCAGCGGTTCGTGCTGGGCACCCGCCTCGCTGATGCAGTTCTCGAAGTGAGAATCCAGAGAAAAACCTTCGGTTCCGCCTTCGTTATCTTCGTTGCCTTCTGTAAAAAATCTTCCTCTCCCCCTCCATGCTCTCCATGGGCTTCGTGGTAAAAATCGCCTTGGCTTTGACCTTGCGCGCCGGGTCGTGTTTAATCGACCGATGAACAATCCTGCCGTGATTTTGAATGCCTTTGGGAAGGCGGATGAGTGTGTCCGTGTTGGGGAGTGGGAGTTGCGTGATCCGAAAGCCGGCGAAGTGACGGTGGAAATGCTGGCTGCCCCCATCAACCCCGCCGACCTCAACATCATTGAAGGGAAATATGGTGACTTGCCGCCGCTGCCCGGTGTGCCCGGCAGTGAAGGGGCCGGCCGCATTGTGGCCGTGGGTCCTGACGTGAATTCGGTCGCCGTCGGCGCTTTGGTGGCCCTCGTCAGGAAAGGCACATGGGCCAAACAAATCACGGTTCCCGCAGAAGATGTGTTCCCCCTTCCAGAAAATACGGATGTCCTTCAAGCTGCCATGTTGGGCGTTAATCCGCCCACCGCGCTGCTGATGATGGAATCATTTGTGACCCTGGCACCCGGCGATTGGATTGTCCAAAACGCCGCCAACTCCGCTGTGGGTCGAAGCGTGATTCAGATTGCCAGGGCACTTGGGTTCCGGACCTTGAATGTGGTGCGGCGCCCCGAGCTTTTTGACGAACTTCTCCAACTGGGAGCGGATCGTGTTGTCACCGAGGATACCGACCTTCGGGAAATCGCAGGCAACCTCTCCATCCGATTGGCCCTCAATGCGGTCGGAGGCGCCAGTGCCCTGAACCTCGCCAATGCCCTCGGAAAGGACGGGTTTTTGGTCACCTATGGAGCGATGGGCCGTCAGCCGCTCAAAATCCCGAATGGCCTCCTCATCTTCAAAAATCTCACCTTCACCGGCTTCTGGCTCAGCCGTTGGAAAAAGACCACCCCCAAAGCCCGCCAACACGCCGTTTTCCAACAACTCGCCGACCTGGCCTCCTCCGGTCAACTGAAACTCGCCGTTCACCAAACGTATCCCATCAACGACATCCATGCCGCTCTCGCTGAAGCCGCCAAAAGCCAAAGATCCGGCAAGGTTCTTATCACGTTTTGAGGTTGACCTGAATATGGAGAGTAGGGGGATCGAACCCCTGACCTCGTCATTGCGAACGACGCGCTCTACCAACTGAGCTAACTCCCCTAGTCTCTCAAGAATATCGCCCGGCCCAAGGATCGCAAGACGGATATTTGTGAGTTCAAAATCACACGAGGCCTCAAGCCTCGTGCACCAAGCCAATCGTCAATTTTTGAGCAGTAACTCTTGAGGGGTTAAAAAGCTGCGGATTTGCATTTCAGCCTCATGAACTTGAATGATCACCGCCCCCGTTTCGTCCTGACGAAAGAGGGGAATGTCCGCACGGTCCAGATCGCGAATCATTTCTTCAGCGAGCCTTTCGGATCCAGGGAAATCCCGACTGCTTGCAATGACGGCAGAAGGCGTTGCGGCACTCCAGAGATCGGGGGGTGGGGAGATTCCGCTGCGGTGGTTGCCCTTGATCAGGACATCGCATTTCAGGGACTCCCGGGCATTTTCCAGCAGCCAATGAATGGTGAGGGGACCGGCATCGGACAGCAGCAAGACCCGCCACGGACCAATGTGCATGAGGAGCACCAAGGCTTTGTCATCGGCGACGTCACTGGTGAGGTTTTCGGGGGGATAGAGGCATTGAACCCTGACCTGATTCGACAGCGCAAACCAATCGCCAGCCAGAAGGTTGCGGTGTGTGGTGGGATAAATTGCCAGCGCTTCCTGGAGAGCGCGTCGAGTTGTTGAGCGGTCCGGAAGGCCGCTTTCCATGACAATTTCCGGATCAAAGGGGGCCAGGAGGCTTTGGGCCGAACCGATGTGACCCGCATCGCCATGGGTAAGAATCAGAGCTTTCAACCGATTGACACCCTGAGACCTCAGGAAGGGGACCAAGGTCCACTCGTGTTCCATGAGGGGGCCGGAGTCAATCAAACTGAAGCCCGACCCCGACTGGACACCCAGGGCTCCCCCGCCTGCGAAGTCAAACGCCGTCAGGGTTGCGATGGGTGGGGGAAGGACGGGTTTGCCCACATAAACATAGGCACCGGGCAGAGCCGCAAGAAATTCCACAGCCCCCAAAATCACCCCGGCAAACAGCCAGTTCGAATTGTTAAACAATGCCGCGAGCGCCGTGGAGACCACCCCCGACGCGAGAGACATCATCGCAAGGGCCATCACACAAAAGGAGAGTGGCACACACACGGAATTTGCGGGAATAGCGGCAAAGGACACCAAGTGAAAGTAAGCATACGTGAGCAGCAACGAGCCGATCCACGCAGCCAGAATCACCGCCCCAAAGGGAGCTCCCTTGCGGGCAAACCAATCCCTCAGCTTTTCCTTGGGATGAAAAATGCGTTTTGGAATGAAAGGATCCACTTCCAAAGGACGTTTGATGGCTTCCGCAAGGGGAATGGAAAGCAGAATGAGCGCAAACACCACCAGAAATGACATCTGAAACCCCGGGTTGAGCAATTCGCCGGTGTTCGCAAGCAGCAGGAAAAAGGCGGCAGCCATCAGGCTGTTCACCACGGCGGGCGGGCGATTCAAGATCAACCCCGCAAGCACGAAGGAAGCCATCGCTGCCGCACGCACGCTGGCCGGCTTCCAACCGGTGATGAGGGCATAAAAAAAGAGCAATGGGATGATGACAAAAGCCCGCCCCTTGGCACTCACGCCGAGCGCTGACAAAACCAGCCAGAGAAGCATCGCGAGCATGCCCACATGCAAACCACTCACCGAGAAAAGGTGCAGGGTGCCGGTCGCGCGAAAAGCCTCGTTCAGCGACTCGGAGAAGGGACTCGCGTCGCCCAGGGTCATTGCAATGATCAGGTGGGCCTCGCGGGATTCGGGATCCAAGCCTGCGGTCAGCGTTTCCCGCATTTTCTGCGCCGCCGCCAAGGCCAGGGACTTCAGATTCCACCCCGCAAAGGGAGCCTCGATGCTGGCATCCGAGGGCGCACCGACCCGGACCCGCGAGTGGATGCCTCGCCGTTGCATCCACTCGCCCCGGTCGAAGGCCCCAGGATTTCGCGGCGGTTCAAATGCGGTCAGCGATCCCCAAATGCGGACCAAATCCCCATACCCCGGAGGATCTCCCCGCCAGTCCACTTGGATAGGGAAAGAACCGTGCGCACTTTCCCCGGCGATCCCGATCTTTGTGACCGTGGCCGGAAATGAGGACCGCCCGTTCTCATACACCTTCGGCATTTCTGCAACACGGGCCTCCAGATCCACGACCGCCGGGCCGGACCATGCTGCGGCAAACCTCGCAGCCGCTGATTCGCGACCCTGCCATGCGTTCAATGCCGCAAACGCAAAGACCGTCCCCACCAACACGCTGACAAATGCCACCCCCGCGTGTTTTCCCGCCAGGAAAATGGCAAGGCCCAAGGCCAATAACGACACAAGCAGGGATAAAAATCCCGGAAATGGAAAAATCGTGTCTCCGACGATTCCCACGATCGCACTCATCACCAGGGGAAAAAACGGAAGACGCTGATTCAAAAACCCGCGAAAATGTCCCCGCCAACCTTTCATGGCTGACCGCAAAACTTCGTCAGCACCATCACCCACCAAATGCCCTCAGGATTCTTGCCGTAGAATTTCAGCCCACCATCTTTGCCACGATGATCGTCCGCAACCGCGCAACTTGCCCGCCGGGAATGGATCTGATGAATCCCCGGAGACTTTCTTTGGTGGTAGTGCATGCCCCAAGCCTCCAAAAGCTCGGCCCGCTGACACAAATCAAGAAGCAGATTTTCGGCTTCCAGGCGTGTCTTGTGCTCAAAAAATAAATTTTGTGAGGACGCGACCTCCTCATAATCGAAGGCCTCCATGGGCAGGATTCCCCGCGCAGGAAAATAATCACAGGTTCCGCTCACGGTGGCAATCCGAACCCTTCCATCAAACCCCTCCTCATGATTTCGCAGCGACCACGTGTTGACCGAAACAAGAATCCTCGGGGAGAACCCGCAATGCATGGTGATCCACACATGGTCAATCCGGTCGGGGTGACGGCTTTCCTCCACCCGCGCTTGAAGGTCTGTCCCGCATGCCCTCACAAAGGCGAGCCCTGTGAAGGTCAGATTCATGGCTGCCGGAGCATCGCTGCCCGAACGTTTGAGTTCAGTTGAACGAAAACGGGCTGTAGAGCGATTCCTCGTAGCCCGAATCATAAAATCCATCCACAATCGGCTGATTGTAAGCAAAAGGCTGCTCGTCCTGGTAAAGCGGCGAGTTGTAATAGGCGGCTTTTTGTTGGTTGTTCGTGCGGGCCGTCTGCTGAGGCGTCGTCCGACCGTAAAATCCTTGGGTTTCCTGCAAGTAGTTCACCAATTGCGGGGAAGCCCCTTTGGCACTCAGAGCGCTGAGCTGGGCGGATGAGAAGTTATAAACCTTCTGCGTGCTTTCCAAATACCCGGTGATGACATGGGTCGGCACGCCTTTGGCGACCAACTCCGAAATGTCTTGGTATCCCAAAGCCTGGCCACCTTGGATTTTGCTTGTGACCGAAGGATTCACACCGCTCGCAGAAACACTCTGAACCACCGCAGGGTTCACTTGCTGACTGGCACACCCCCCGAAAAGAAAACAGGAAAGCGTCAAAGCCACAGGAAGGAATCGGATGATCATCACCTACCGTCTAGCGCCCCAAGCAAATCCTTGCAAACCAATAAAACCGAAATGTGGGGAACGGAACAAAAGTGGAATTTTTGTTGGAACAAAAGTGGACTGGTAAA
>JBBECL010000109.1:0-5556 GCA_040881805.1 Terrimicrobiaceae bacterium
GTGAACAGGAAAAGGGCCATGTCGCCGACAACCTTGCTGGAGGGAGTGACTTTGACAATGTCGCCAAACATCAGGTTCACCCCGGCATAACATCTGGCAATCTCCGGCCAGCGGTGACCCAGCCCCATGCTGGCGGCCTGCTCTTTGAGGTTTGTGAATTGCCCGCCCGGCATTTCGTGAAGATACACGTCCGCGCTGCCTGTTTTCGGGGCTGTGTCAAAGGGCTGATAATAGGTGCGCACCTGCTCCCAATAATCCGCATACGCATTGAGCGCTTCGAGGTCCAGTCCGGCGGCCCGTGGGGTGTTTTGGAAAGCGGCCACGAGGCTGTTGAGATTGGGTTGGGATGTCGATCCCGACATGGAGGAAATGGCCGCATCGATCACATCCGCGCCTGCTTCCGCAGCCATCAACGCCGAGGCGGAATTCACGCCGCTGGTGTCATGGGTGTGAAAATGCACAGGCATCCCCACTTCGGAGCGCAACGCTTTGACAAGGGCCCTTGCCGCAAACGGGCGGCACAAGCCGGCCATGTCTTTCACCGCCAAAAAATGAGCCCCCATTTTTTCAAGTTCCTTCGCAAGGCTCACATAATATTTGAGGGAATACTTGGTGCGCCGGGGGTCGAGGATATCGCCTGTGTAACACAGGGTGCCCTCACACACGGCTGCTGTCCCGCGCACGGCTTCCATCGCGGTTTTCATGTTCCGCAGGTCATTCAACGAATCAAAAATGCGGAAGATGTCCATTCCGGCTTCTGCGGAATGCTTCACAAATCCCTTCACCACATTGGGCGGATAATTGGAATACCCCACCGCATTCGACCCCCGGAACAACATCTGAAAACAAATGTTGGGAACCCGTTTCCGCAACTCCCTCAGCCGTTCCCAGGGATCTTCGCGCAGAAACCGCATGGCGGCATCGAAGGTCGCGCCCCCCCACATTTCCAAGCTGAAGAGCCCGGGGCTCCTTCGGGCCACCGCGTCCGCCACCGCAAGCATGTCATAGGTGCGAACCCGAGTCGCCAGCAGCGATTGATGTGCATCGCGGAAGGTGGTGTCCGTGAAAAGAACACGCTTCTGCGAGCGGGTCCATTCCGCAAATTTTTCGGGGCCGAGTTCGAGCAAGAGTTGACGTGTGCCGCGTTTGGGGGCGGTCTCGTGATCGCAGACCGGCCGCGGGGCGGCCGGGAGAGGCGCTGCGATCTTGTGGCCTTTGGCCTGCGGGTTGCCATTCACGATGACATCGGACAGAAACGCAAGCAGCCGGGTGGCACGGTCTTTGCGGGGCTTGAAATCAAACAACGCCGGGGTGTTGTCAATGAGGGTCGTGGAGGCCTGGCCCGAGGAAAAGGTTTCGTGATGAATGACATTTTCCAGAAATGGAATATTCGTTTTCACCCCGCGGATCCGGAATTCCCTCAGTGCCCGGTGCATCCGCTGAATCGCCATCGGGAACGTCTGTCCCGACGCGGTGATTTTGACGAGCAGGGAGTCGTAAAAAGGCGTCACGACGCTCCCCGTGGTTCCCATGCCGGAGTCGAGGCGGATGCCGAAACCCGAGGCACTGCGGTAGGTGATCAGCTTGCCATAATTCGGGGTGAACTTGTTGGCGGGATCCTCGGTGGTGACCCGGCATTGCACGGCATAACCGTTCCTGGGAATATCCTTCTGAGGTGGCAGCGCGAGTTCCCCGCCGTGAAGTTTGGCACCTGCCGCAACCAAAATCTGCGAACGCACAAGGTCGATGCCCGTGATCTGCTCGGTGACCGTATGCTCGACTTGGATCCGGGGATTCATCTCAATGAAAAACCATTCCTTTTTGTCCAGATCGTATAAAAACTCGATGGTGCCCGCGTTGTTGTAGCCGATGCCCCGGGCAATGCGCACCGCCGCATCGCAGAGTTCCTCGCGGATTGTGTCATCCAAACCAATCGAAGGAGCCACCTCGATCACCTTTTGATGACGCCGCTGCACCGAACAATCCCGCTCGTGCAAGTGAAGGACATTTCCAAAATGATCTCCCAAAATTTGCACTTCGATGTGTTTTGCGCGGGGAATGTATTTCTCCAAAAAGACGGCGGGATTTCCAAAGGCGCGCCCGGCTTCTCCTTGCGCCTCGTCGAGCAAATCCGCCAGTTCGGAATCTTTTCGCACGACCCGCATGCCCCGACCGCCCCCACCAAAAGCCGCTTTGATGATCAGAGGAAACCCGATGCTCTTGGCAATCTTCAGCGCGGAGGTTCTGTCCACGACAGGATCTTCGGTCCCCGGCAAGGTGGGAACATTCAGCTTTTCCGAGAGGGTCCGGGCGGCGGTTTTGTCCCCCATCATTTCCAACAACTCGGGATGCGGGCCGACAAAGGTAATGCCCGCCGCTTTGCAGGCTTTGGCAAAAGCGGCATTCTCGGACAAAAACCCATACCCCGGGTGAATCATGTCCACCCCATGATACTTGGCCAGATCCACAATACCCTCAATGTCCAGATAAGCCCCCACCGGACCCTTGCCCTCACCCACCACATAGGCCTCATCCGCTTTGAACCGGTGCATGGAAAGCCGGTCCTCCTGCGCATAGATGGCCACCGTCCGCATCCCAAGTTCGGTCGCCGCCCGGAAAACCCGGATGGCAATCTCACTGCGATTCGCAACAAGCAGCTTTTTTCCAGCGACGGTGACAGGGGAGGGGAGAGACTTCGAAGACATAAGCGAAACACATATCAGGCTCTCAAAAAATTTCAGCCCCAATTTTTCCCCAATCCCGCTGACCCCGACCATCCACCGTCATCCTCTTTCGCAGCATCCGGTCATAACCACACCCCGCCATTGGCAGCAAGCTGTGACTTGAAGCCTGGGAATTTCTCGGTTAGCTTCGGGGATGGCCTCATTCACCCCTCTGCTGGCCCGGGATTTTACCCCGAATGCGGCTGCGCACTTGCTGTGGCGGGCAGGGTTTGGAGGAACATGGCAGGAGGCGGTGGAGTTGGCGGATCTGGGGTTGGATTCGGCGGTGGATCGGTTGGTGTTTTATGAGCCGTCCGTGAACCTCCCGGCGCCGGAGTGTGCCTCGCTTCCCGAGGAGTCCTCGCGGGCCTTTGAGGAGCGATTGCGCGGAATCCCGGATGAAGAGATTCGACAGAGCGAACGTCGCCTGCGTCAAGAGAGGGAGCGGGCGCAAATCCGTGACCTGAAGCTTTGGTGGTTGGACCGGATGGTTTCCAGTTCGCTGTCCAATTCGGGCATCCCCCCGCTGGAAGAAAAGCTGACCCTTTTTTGGCACTCCCATTTCGCAACGGGCTATGAGGATAAAATCCAAGCCACCTTTCCCCTTTGGCAACAAAACCAGATGCTTCGGGCGTTGGCAATCCGTCCGCTCCCCGATCAACTCAATGCGCTGATCCGCGATCCGGCGATGTTGGTTTGGTTGGACAATGCGTCAAGTCATCGCAACAACCCCAACGAAAATTTTGCGCGGGAGTTGATGGAGCTTTTTTCCATGGGGGTCGGACCGTATTCCGAGAAGGATGTGAAAGAATCCGCGCGGGCTTTCACCGGCTACAGCACAGATCGGGAGACGTGGACGTTTCAATTTCGCGAGGGGGCTCACGATCCCGGCGAAAAAACATTCTTCGGGCAGACGGGTCCGTTTCGTGGCGAGGATATTGTGAGGATCATTTGCGAGCACCCCTCCACGGCGACGTTTATGACCCGCAAGTTTCTTCAATTCTTTGCCTGCACCAATCCGGAGGAGGGAATCGTGGAGGCCCTGGCTGACGGTTACCGTTCAAGCAGCTACAATCTCCGGGACTTGCTGAGGTCCCTGTTCCGTTCCCAATACTTTTACTCACAGGTCACGACCAATGCGGTTGTAAAGTCTCCGGTGTGTCTGGCCTTGGGAGCGCTGAAGACCATGCGCTCGCCGATGCCGAAAGATGAGGTGTTTCTTGGGGTGCTGCGGGTGATGGGGCAGGATTTGTTTTTTCCACCGGATGTGAATGGTTGGCCGGGGGGCGGAGATTGGATCAACTCAAACACACTGCTGATCCGCTACAATTTTGCCAACTTCCTGATGCATGGCGTGAGCGCGGATGAGTTCAAAACTCTGGATCGAAAAACCGTGGACCGGACGTTGTCGCGGCGGGAATTTGTCACCTCGGAAAGAAAGCTTGCGACGGTGGATTGGGAGCCCGCTGATTATCTCAAATCGAGCGGGGAAATTCGGAGGATGCTCACTTCGAAGGACATCGTGGATTATTTTATCCGTGAATTTTTGCAACGCGAACCCTCCCGGGACCTGCGGGCGGCCCTGATCCAGCTCGCCGAGACGGATGGGGCCGGTGGCCGCCGCCCGATAAGTGTTCGGGATTCCAATTTTAATGAACGGGCGAGGGGACTCGTCCACTTGATTATGAGCAGTCCCGATTACCAACTTTGTTAAAACCATGATCCTCCACACCCGCCGGGAATTTCTCACAACAGGCATCAAAGGCGTCGGCCTGCTTGCGGCCAGCACCTTTGTGCCGTCGTTTGTCACGCGAACAGCGGCGGCCGCAGGGGCTGGTCGGGACAAAAAAATCCTTGTTGTTGTCCAACTCAGTGGCGGCAATGACGGCCTCAATTCAGTCATTCCTTTTGCCGATGACCTCTACGCCAAAGCACGTCCCACGCTTGCGCTTTCTGGAAACGAGACCCTCAAACTCACCGGGCATCTCGGACTTCACCCGGCCC
This sequence comes from Terrimicrobiaceae bacterium, assembly GCA_040881805.1. Taxonomy (GTDB): domain Bacteria; phylum Verrucomicrobiota; class Verrucomicrobiia; order Chthoniobacterales; family Terrimicrobiaceae; genus JAJTZA01. The sequence goes on from JBBECL010000109.1 coordinate 4,728, forward strand.
TCACGGATTTTCAGAAGGAATATGACGCCGGTCGTATGGCCATTGTTCAAAACGTGGGATATCCCAACCCCAACCGCTCACACTTTCGCTCCATGGAGATCTGGCACACGGGGGGGGATGACAACGATCCCCGTCAGATCGACGGTTGGCTGGGACGCTATTTTGATGCCAAGTGCGAGGGCGCCGACCCGCACAGGCTCCCCGGGGAAATCGGTATGAGTTTTGGAAAAGTGATGCCGCAGGCTTTTCGCAATCGTTCCAATGTGGGCATCGCGATCAATGACCCCGCCACCTTCCAGTGGAACCCCAGCGGCGAAACCTCCACTCTTGCGGGTGTTCAGGAGCAGATTTTTCAAAAGCTCAACCAGCCCTCCGGCGCATCAACGATGCAAACCGCAGGGGGAATTTCAGGAAACGAACCCGAGACCATCAACTTTTTGCGTCACACCGCAATGAACGCCGTAATCGCTGGCGATTCGATCCGTGGCATTCTGAAAAAAGAACGGGGACGCAACACATACCCCGACAGTGTGCTGGCCAATCAACTGCGGATGGTGGCCAGTCTTGTTGGCGGCGATTTCCCCTCGCGCGTGTATTACGTCTCCCAGGGTGGATATGATACCCATGCCGACCAATTGGGAAGCCATGCCCGACTGCTGGGGGATTTTAACGCCAGTGTGAGCGCGTTTCTCGACGACCTGCGGAACCAAAAAAATTCCGACAAAGTCACGGTGCTGGCTTTCAGCGAGTTCGGGCGTCGGGTGGCTGAGAATGGCAGCCGCGGGACTGATCATGGGGCCGCCGCCCCCGTCTTCCTTTTCGGAGAGTC
>JBBECL010000110.1:0-5531 GCA_040881805.1 Terrimicrobiaceae bacterium
CATCCGGATGCGATGCCCGCGGTGCGGGACCCGTCATCTCATCACCCGGGAAGCCATGGAAGCCCACTTCGCCCGCGCCAACGGATCTGATTAAGCCGCTAAAACATCCCTATGGCCACTCCTATCAATTCCTTCCTCCTTCAACATGAGCTTCGTATCGTCCAGAATCCCTGCATCAGCCCCGACTTCTGCCTCGATTGGCCTGCACTGAGGGTAAAAATCTCCCAACAATTCCCACTTCATCTCTGGCCTCTCAGTGGCTTCACCACCTCAGCGGGCGATTGGATGTTGGTTGAGGACCTTGCGACTGGCGACTGCGCTTGGAGACTGACCCCAAACGCCGGAGTGGGCGCCTCTTCCGCGCTCGACGGTGAAGCCCTGACCGTTGAAGGCACCACCTGGTTTCCCGCCACCTTCGAAAATCTCCTGCGCCTGAAAAATCTGATTTTGGAACACGATTCCGACTCGACAATTTTTCCAGGCACCCGGGGAACCCTTGGCCACGGCACGCTCGGCGTCGGTGCCCGTTTCACCACCCTGCATTGGCCCGCTGTCGATTGGGTCATGTCAGAGCTCGGCATCTCCCTCACCGCCAACCAAAACTCCATCCCCCGCGAGTTGGTCTATGACGTCAACGCCATGCTCGGCGGAAAGCTCGACAGCGTGCCCTTCCCCTTCATCGGCACCTCTGTGCCCGAGGGGCATCAGGGGCAAAGCGTGGAAGGCATGAGCCATGGCTGCATTCTCGAAAAACTCCGTTCGGGCTTCCATGCCCGCCGCATTCCCTGGAGCTTCAATGCCGACCACCAACCCATTGGCGGAAAGTTCGACATCCGGGAAGAGGCTCTTGTCCGCGGCTGCCTGCTCGCCAGCTACATCACCTTCGACCTCTCACCTGAACTCGCCAGCGGAACGCAGGCGATCCTCGCCGACATCCCGGCCGATCTTATAGGCAAAATCCGCGACCGTGTCACCGCAGCCGGCAGCACACTGGACGATGCGGCATTCGCACAACTCCTCACCACGGTGTGGCCAGCGATGCTCAAAATGAAGCGCCGCGATGACGCCTACACCGCCGCACGCAAGGCCGCCTTCACCACGATTGTGGGTCAAGATTACCTGCGCGAACTCTCCATTGACGAATTACCGGGTCTAACCACTCCGGAGACCACGGCCATCATGCTTGCGCTCTGCGAGGCCCTCAGCATGAAGATTCACTTCATCGCCCCGGCCTTTGGCTTTCAGAAAAACATGCCGTATCCCGACAACACCAGACTCCGGAAACTCATCCAACTCCAGTGGAATGTTTGCCAATCCTTTGGCGTCGGGATTGGCTTCCATTCCGGCTCCGGAAAATCCGCCGAGAACTATCGCATCATGGGCGAAGTCACAGGTGGTCGCCTCGAGATCAAAACCAGCGGTCGCTACACGTATGAGATGGGTCGCGCCCTCTCGGATTCGACCCACCCCGATGACCAGGCCCTGTGGCGTGACTGGCACCAGTTCACGGTCGAAATGGCCATCACGGGAGCCTTCGCCGAAGACACCGTCGAGCGTGACATGGCCCGCAGTTTCATTCTCGCCGCCCTCAAGCACCACCATGCGGCGGCAGATCCTGTTGTCATTTTTTCCGATCCCGCGGCAACCCGCCTGGCCCTGGAGACACTGCCTGCCAGCCCGGAAAACATGTTTTGGTTTGAATACAATTTCCTCCACGTCCTCGCCGCCAACGGCACTCCCGAGAAATCCGGCCTCGGCGACCATAGCCCATCTGGCTACCGTCAACGGGCACGCTTCTATTCCATCACCCCGGAAGCACGCCTCAACTACACCAAAAACGTCGCGAGATATCTTCTCTTCCTCGCAGAAAACACGGGCTTGGCGAGCAAGGCGGCGTGTGCCGCCGCCCGTTCCAAACTCGAAAATTGCCTCTCACTGACTTCGGCAGACTAAAGATATAGACTTCAACTGCCGGATCTGGTGGCGCGGCCATCATCCAGTCTGCAGGCTACCGCGTGATCACAAAATCGCTTGCTTCGTAGGCATATTTACAAATCTGTGGCTTGGCGATGAGAACAACGATTGACCTGCCGGACCCGCTTCTGGAGCGTGTGAAGATTTCCGCAGCCAAGCAACAGGCGACCATGCGTGGCTTGGTGATCAAAGGACTCGAAGCCGTGCTGAACGACGAGTCGCCTTGAGACCCCTGTTCTGCTCCCCCCATAGACCTCAGGAAGCATCAAAAGGCACTGGAGGCACAATTCCGCGCAATGATTAGGGCACTAACGGGCTTGTGCTCACTCGCAAACGGGGCATCCATCCTGGCCGTCGTCCAGATCGCATTGTCGTTTGGGCAGAGGTTCATCAGCCAGATCGTCATCGCCAGTGATTTCAAACTTCTTCGGCTGATCTTCTGTGGGCTGGGTGTTTTCGGGTTCGGGAATCATTGAGCCATCATCGCCGACACGGTCGCAATCGCAATGGAAAATGACGCGACAGGCATGCCCGTGACTCTGGGCCAGGCTTCCAAAAGAACTTCACAAACAGGACGGTATTGCCAGTTGCAGCGGATTCCGGCAGTCTTCCTTCCAACGGACGGTTTTCCCATAAAACGCGGGAAACCCCACATTCTGTGTCTTTGGCTGCACTCGTAATATCATCTTTCCCATAAACTCCGATGTCTCTTTCTGCCGATTCCATCACCCTCCTCGCCGGCGTTCCCACCGACGGCACATCCATTGGCAACCAGAAGCTCCGGGAGCGACTCGGCTGGGATGAGGAACGCTACCAAGCCGCCCGTCAGCCGTTGATCGACTCCGGGAAGCTCACCACCGCCAAGGGGCGTGGCGGGGCGGTGAGGCGGGCGGATGCCTCAAAGGGTTACCCGTCCGCTGCGAAAGCCCGTGCGGCTCAAAATAAAGAATCCTCTGCACCGGAGCCCGCAGTCGAGGAGGAAACGCACGCACCGGAGACCTCTCCCGCCGCCCCCCACACAAAGCGGTCGCAAAACAGCCGTCAAAGCCCCCGAGAAAACCCTCGAAGTCCAGCTCTGGGACGCCGCGAACAAGATGCGCGGTGCCGTGCCGCCGACCGACTACATGCACGTTTGCCTTGGGTTGGTGTTCCTGCGCTACCTCTCCGCCGCGTTCTCTCGCAAGGAGGCGGAACTGAAGGAAACGCCCTACGCGGTGATGGATGATCCCGAGGAGTATCAGGCCGACAATGTCTTCTGGGTGCCACCAGAGGCCCGCTGGAGCACGCTCCAAGGGTTTGCCCGCTCGGCTGATGTGGGCAAGCGCCTCGACGATGCTATGCGAGCCATTGAGCGGGAGAATGAAGAACTCAAAGGTGTGTTGCCCAAGATCTTCGGCAAGGCGGATTTCAGCGCCCAGATGCTCGGCGGGTTGATCGACCACTTCACCAACCTCAACCTCACCGGCATGTCGGAGGACTTCGATTTCCTCGGGCGTGTCTATGAGTTCTTCCTCGGCGAGTTCTCCGCGATGCAGGGCAAGGCCGGTGGCGAGCAATTCACCCCGCGCTCGATGGTCACGCTGATGGTGGAGATGATCGAACCCTACCGGGGGGCGCATCTACGACTGCTGCCACGGCACGGGCGGATTCTACGTCCAGTCGAACCGTTTCGTGCTGGCTCACTCCGGGCGCTTGGATGACATCGCCGTCTATGGGCAGGAGCGGAACCCGGAAACCTGGCGACTCGCCCGCATGAACCTCGCGATCCGGGGAATCACCGGCGACCTCCGCTGGAACAACGAGGGCACGCTGCTCAAGGACGCCTTCCCGGACATGCGTTTCGATTTCAACCTCGCGAATCCGCCCTTCAACATCAAGGAGTGGGGCGGCGAGTTCCTGCGCGATGATGCCCGGTGGAAATTCGGGGTGCCGCCCCTTGGCAACGCCAACTACGCCTGGCTCCAGCACATTTACCACCACCTCGCGCCGACCGGCTACGGGGCAGTGATCCTCGCCAATGGCTCGATGGCCTCCAACAGCGGCGGCGAGGGTGAGATCCGCAAGGCGATGGTCGAGGGCGATGCTGTGGACTGCATGGTGGCGATGCCCAGTCAGCTTTTCTTCGGCGTGCAGATCCCCGTCTGCGTCTGGATCATGGCGAAGGACAAGAGCGGCGGGAAACACGGCGGCCGCAAGCTGCGCGACCGCCGGGGCGAGGTCTTGTTCCTCGATGCCCGGAAACTCGGCTACATGGTCAACCGCACTCAAAAGAACCTATCCCCAGAGGACATCGCCAAACTCACCGACACCTACCACGCATGGCGCGAGGGCAAGGGTTACGAGGATGTTTCCGGTTTCTGCAAATCCGCCAGTCTTGAGGAAATTCGCGCCCATGGTCATGTGCTCACCCCCGGTCGCTATGTCGGCGCGGAGGATGCGGAGGAGGATGATGAAGCGTTCGAGGAAAAGATGCCGCGTCTGGTCACTGCCCTGCGTGAGCGATTCGCCAAGCGGGCGGTGTTGGAGAAGCAGGTGAACGCGAACATGGAGGGCATGGGGTATGGGTGAGAACACAAACCAAGGGACGAAAAGGACATTGCCAAAGGACGAAAAGTGCCTTCCGGCTTCTCTTACTCCCACTGAGGGTTTCATTCCGATTCACGGTGGCTACGAACAACTCCTTTCCTTCCAGAAAGCCCGCATCGTCTTTGACGGCACCGTGAAGTTCTGCGCCCGATTCATCGACAAGAGGTCCCGCACCACCGACCAGATGGTGCAGGCCGCACGCTCCGGCAAACAAAACATCCTCGAAGGCAGTCAGGCCAGCGGCACATCCAAAGAAACCGAAATCAAGCTGACCAATGTGGCCCGTGCCAGCTTCGAGGAACTCCTCGAAGACTACCGCGACTTTCTGCGCGTGCGCGGTATTCCGGAGTGGACCAAGGAACACCCCCACACCCAACGCCTCCGCGATCTCAACCGCCAGCCCAATGCCTCCTACGAGACCTTTAAGAAAGGCATCGAACATCCCGACCCGGCCATCGCCGCCAATGTGATGATCGGTTTGATTAAGCTCACCAACTACCTGCTCGACCAGCAGCTCAAGCGGCTCGAACAGGATTTCCTGAAGGAAGGCGGTCTCCGCGAACGCATGACCCGCGCCCGCCTCTCCGCCCGCACCAACCAACACCGAGGATCCCGTCATGGAACCTGAAATCAAAGACACCCGCAACCAGAGCCAACACCGCCCCATTGTCTTTTCCGTCCCTTTTGTCCTTTTTGTCCCTGCCGTCCCTTTTGTCCCCCAAGCACTCGTCCGAGTCTTGCAAACTCCAAAACGATTGCCCAAAACCATGACACCCATTCCCAGCACCCACGGTGCGCCATGCGTCTGCCCAGGGCAACGCCGTGGGTTGCGGTCGTTTTTTGATCGAGCCCTGAAGGGGCGGCGCAACGGTTATCATGCCCCTTCAGGGCCCGGATGGTTTTCGGACACGAGACCCAGGGCGTTGCCCTGGGCTATCGTATTTTGCCCCGTTGGGGCGGAAGAGCGGGCG
>JBBECL010000111.1:0-5530 GCA_040881805.1 Terrimicrobiaceae bacterium
AACGGCTCAACAATTCGCTGAACCTGTTGGGGTAAATACTCCAAGATTGTTGATGCCAAGGCTCGCTTGCTGCCCTGATACTGAAACGGTTGAGGGACTTTCATGGAAACGATGGTCGCACCAATCTAAGAAAACGGCGATTCCTTTCTTGGCATCAAGGGCCTGTAGGGCAACCCAATCCCTGATTTTAACCCTGGACCCACGCTCTTGGGAGAGTGACTCCGGGCTGCCTGCGGGCTTGCGGGGAGGGGGGGGACAGGTAAGACTGCGCGTCATGCCCAAAGGATTTCTCGCGTTATTGTTGCACGCCCACCTGCCCTTCGTGCGTCATCCCGAGCACGAGGAGTTTTTTGAGGAGGACTGGCTTTTTGAAGCGGTGGCGGAGACATATATTCCGCTGTTAAAAATTCTGCGGCGGTTGTCTGTGGAGAAGGTGCCGGTGTGTTTGACTCTGACGATGACGCCGACGCTGTGTGCGATGTTGCGGGATCCGCTTCTTCGGTCACGGACGTCCCGGTATTTGAGTCGGGGGATTGAATTGGCCGCGCTGGAGATCGAGCGGACGGCGGGGGATCCGGCGACGAATGAATTGGCGCGGTTTTATAAAACACGGTTTGAAGAGGCCTCGGATTTTTTTGACCGGGAGATCGGCGGCGACATTGTGGGGGCGTTTGCGCAGCTTCAGGCGGAGGGCATTGTTGAGATTATCACGTGTGGAGCGACGCACGGATTTTTGCCGCTCATGGAGGCCTATCCCGAGGCGCTGCGGGCTCAGATCTTGATTGGGAGGGATTATCATCGGGACTGCTTTGGGGTGGATCCGTCCGGGATCTGGTTGCCGGAGTGCGGTTACGTTCCCGGCATCGACAAGGTGCTCCAAGAGGCAAACATCCGGTGGTTTGTGGTGGATGCCCATGGTCTGATGTATGGCGAACCACGGCCACGGTTTGCGATTTATGCCCCGTATTTCACACCGGCAGGCCCGGCAGTGTTCGGACGGGACCGGGAATCCAGCAAGCAGGTCTGGAGTGCCCGGGAGGGATATCCCGGGGATCCGGCATACCGGGATTTTTATCGCGACATCGGCAGTGATCTTCCCGAGGAATACCTCCACCGGATTCTGCCCGCGATGGGCCACAGAAAAATGACCGGGATCAAATATCATCGCATCACGGGTCATGACCCCAAGGACATTTATCGCAGGGATTGGGCGATGGGGGCCGCGGATTCACATGCGGAACATTTCATGCGGAGCCGTGCGGACCAGATTCAGCAATTGGCGGCGATGTTGCCGGTGGAGCCCATCGTGATGAGTCCTTTTGATGCGGAACTCTTCGGGCATTGGTGGTTTGAGGGGCCGGAGTTTGTGGATCTTTTTCTCCGCAAGTCGGCTTACGACCAATCGACGTTTGCCTTCACGACGCCGACCCGTTACCTCGCCACGCATCCCACCCAGCAAATGATTTGTCCCTCGCCTTCAAGTTGGGGAAACATGGGGTATTACGAGGTCTGGCTTGATCGCTGCAACTCATGGATTTACCCGCACCTTCATGCGGCAGCGGGGCGGATGACCGAGTGCGCGAGAAAATTTGCCAAAACACGATCAAAGTTCCTTTCCCGCGTGCTTTCGCAGATGGCGAGAGAACTTTTGTTGGCCCAGTCGAGCGACTGGGCATTTTTGATGAAAACCGGAACAGCCAGTGAATATGCCACCCGCCGCACCAAAGAACACATTCTGCGTTTCACCCGGCTTTACGAGATGTTGATGGAGGACAAAAAAGACGAGGCCTTTCTGAAAGCGTGTGAGGCGCGGGATAATCTCTTTCCAGAGATCCAGTGGCGGCATTATCTCTAAGGAATCCATGGCCCCTTTGTTCTGTGTTTTGTTTGTTGCCCTGAGTCTTTCCGCCGGGGCTGCCGTGCCGCTGCGGCTGATGCTTGCCGTCCCCGAGTCCTCGGGGCGGATCAGCCTTGGGGTGTTCAACCCGGAGGGAAAGCTGATCCGCACCTTGTGCGAGTCCCGGGACGTGGAGACGTTCGAGATCGGGCTCAATGGATTAATCCTCACATGGGATGGACTCAGCGCTGAGGGAAAGCCCGCCAAGCCTGGAAAATACTTGGTGCGGGGGTGGTTCATTCCCGAGGGAGTTGTCGTGGAGGGGGAGGCCTTCCACTTTAATTCCTGGGAGGACGCGGCGGGAATCCCCCCCCTTTCCAAGGTCTTGGGCGCGATTCCGACCGGGGGCGAGGAATTTTTTCTGGTGGGGACCGATGCGGCTGAAAACCGCGGGGCGGTTTGGAAGGCGGATGCCAGGGGAGTGCTCTCTGTGCGGCGATTTTTGCCCGAAGGGACTGAGTTTCTGGCTGGGGAACAGCGCATGGCGGTTTTGCGGACACCGACGGGACTGGCCGTTTTTTCGCTGGAAGGAGAAGAAAAGCTGGAACCGGTGGTGGGGGAGGCCGCATTGGCTGCGGTTTCGTCTGTCGGGGTGGCCTTGGTTGCCGGGGGTGGCTCGGAGTTGGTCCTTCACAATCTCACACAACTGGCTTCCGAACCTTTGAAAGTTCCTCTCCCGATCACGCCCAAGTTCCTCACGGCCGGGGGAGGCGGTTTTTTGGTGAGTGACGGCTTACGGGTTGCGCGGGTGGAAGGAGGCAAGGTGACAGAGGTCCCGTTGGGAGACCCTGTGATTTTGGAATCCCTGGCTCCCGGAGTTGGAGATTCGTTTTGGATGTCCGGGGTGCTGCAGACCGACCCTCCCCAGCCGGTGGTGCGCAATTTCAGCTTTGCGGGAGAACTTTTGCGGGAGTGGAAGCTGGAGCCTTCCGAAGCCAGGAACCTTGTGATTTCCTCTCCCCGGGCCACGGGCTTTTTCTTGTTGTCCGACCACCATGGCGTGACCACCTTTCGTGGCTTGCGTCCGTTGGCAGGACCAGTGGCGGTGAACACCCCGGCAACCCCCGGCTCCGACGATGTCCGCATCACGGATTGGGAAGAATTCCTTGTCCGAACCATCGAGCCCTGCGAGGCCTTTGGTTTTGCGGATGGACAGCCCGCGGCATCAGCCCCCGCCAACGACCTGATCAACATCCCCCTGGCTGAGGATCCGCTGTCTTCCCGTCCGGGCACCATCTCCCTGCGACTGGCTTTTGATACGACGGGGGCATGGCTGGAATCGGAGGAAGGCCTGAGTCTTCTGCCCATCTGGGACGCCACCCGCATTCAACGTGTGGCGGTTGCCCCGGGAAAGGCGACCGGTTCCCTCCAAATTCTTGTGGGCCAACCGGGTTTCGCCGCAGGATTTTTTGCCGGCGGCCTCCAAAAGATCTCGCCTTTGGAGGGGGGAGAGGTGGAGGTTTTGCCATGAGTCGTTTGACCGATGCCAAGTTTCGGCTACCTATGAGGGCTGTGAAAGTGATCACCCTTGGGATTTTTGTCGTGTTGACCGTGCTGATGGCCGGTCCCTTGAATGCTGCCGAGGAGATCAAGGTGCCTTTCAATTTTCAGTGGGGCGAATCGCTGAGCCGTCTGGAGGAGGGGCTCAAGGGCGTGAAGGCCACCATCGTGGAACGCAAGGACGTGCGGGGGCGTCAGTGTCTGGTGGTGGAGGGCATCACTCAGAAGCTCCTCCAACGGGCGCTCTTCTATTTCGATAATGACTCACTGGGCGAGATCGAGCTGCACTATGGGGACACATCCTGGGACGGTGCCAGCTACAGCAACTTCTTCGACCAAACGCGGCGCAACATTGAAAAGAAATATGGCATCGGGCGTGTGATCGCACGCCAGAAAACCCGCGAGGGCGATGTGCTCCAAACCCTGGTGGGTTACCAATGGTCGCAGCCGTCCACGACCCTTGCGCTCTATTACTACACAGCGGAAAAAGACGCACAGAGCTTCCGGTTGCTGAGCCTCCATTACCGGGGTTATTAAACGTGAATGCGTCCCGGGGTCCCCCGGGTTTCAATTTCCCAACGTGGAGCACACCGGCCGCTGGTAGCTTCGGCGGAAGGCTGAAACAGTGTTGAGGTTGTAATTACGGGAATTCAGCGAAACAGAACGGCTGCGACATCCGCGATCACCTGCCCCGGAAAGCCGGCAGGCAGGGGGCTTTGGCAGCCCGAGTGCCGGCTTGTAGGGGTTGGGTCGATACGCTCGCATCATTTTTATTCGTAGTGAGCCCACAACCGCGAGACCTTCACCTTTCGCTCAGCCCTGAGCACCTGCCATTCAAGTCTGTGCTGAATATTGATTCTTCGTGAATATGCACCGGCAAGATCGCCAATCAGCTTTTCGTAGGGCTTGTTCTCCTTCTGTGTTTTGGAGGGAGCTCGTCACCCGAATCTGGGTCGGAATCAGATACCCGAGGAAGCAAGCTGTCAAAATCCTTGAGGTTGGCTCGTTCGGCTCGATGTCGAAGGTAATCAACGGTCGCCAGTGCCGAAAGCTTCTCTGCTGCCGCTGTAATTGTGTGTAATGACGAACCTGGCCGATGCTGCGACCGCAAGCTCGAGGAGAAGATCGTCATCTGGATCAGGCAGAAACGGCCTCCAACGTCCCGCAGTCACCGGCACCGGAACGCTGGCGCGACGGATGCCAGGAGCGAGGCGACCAACCATCCGGCGTGACAGTGGGTAGGTGTTCGGTGGACTGCATCGTTGAACTATTTTAGTCTGTTCAGTTTTCGGGATATCCACGATGGATTCCTGCGTAAATCCAAAACCGCTCGAACCATGACCAGATCATCGCAAAGCTCGTAATAGACGGCGTATGGGAACCTGTCCGAGAGAAGGCGATACTTGCCAAAATGCCGTGAATGAATCCCGGCGTAGAGTAAAAGGGAATCAATATCAGAATACAGTGAATCCAGAAAATAACCCCCAAGGTCAGTCTGCTGCTTCTCGTAGAAGCGAAACCCAGTCCGCAAGTCTGCCAGTGCAGACGGCTGAATGGATATCTTCACTGAAGGTCGTCTCGGAGCTGTTTCTTGGCAATCTCCCAGTCGATAAATGTCTCTTCTCCGGTATCAATCAGTCGATCCCGTTCCGCAAGAACTTCTCCATGCCACTCAGGTGAAGCCACTTCTGTAGCGGCTGCAGAAAGATTTTGCCACAATGCTTCCATGAGGCGCAGCTTGTCTGGAGTGGTCATCTCCTGAAGATCAATCGTAGTGGGCATGGCGAAAAAATAACAGGAAGGGCGTGGAACTCAATTTTTTGTTGCCCAGACGTCCCCAGTCACCTGCCCCGGACCGTCGGCGCGACGGATGCCGGGAGCGAAGCGACCAAGCATCCGGCGTGACGACGGGTAGGGGTTAGGTGGACTGGCCCGTTGAACTAAGCCGCTACGCGGCGGTGTGAAGGGAAGGTTGGAGCATGGTTTTTTGGGGTAGCGCGTGAGGATGGAAGCATGTGGGTCAGGCTACGACAATGGGGGCCTATGGACAACCAAAATGACCAATGTCAAACTCACCATCAAGCAACCCTCAACACCCGTGCAGGACAGCGCCATCGCGATCCTCTGGTTTAC
>JBBECL010000112.1:0-5493 GCA_040881805.1 Terrimicrobiaceae bacterium
ATGAAGAACATTCCCGGCGCCGGGAACTGCTTGCCCGTCTGCTTGGGATCTGACGCTGCCGCACAAAATCGCTTTCTTTTCCCGAGGCCTGTGCGAGAACATTTTGTCCCCGCATGAAAACCTCCGCCATCATCCTGCGAGTCGCCGATTTTCTGAAAGGATTTCCTCCGTTCTGTTTTCTGGAAGAACCCGCGTTGATGGAGTTGGCGAGTTCCGGACGTGTTCGTTTTTGTGAGAAGGGGGAAATCCTTTTTGAAGAGGGCAAGGAGCGGGACCGTTATGTGTTTGTGATCAACAAGGGATCCCTGCGGTTGGTGAAGGGGATTGGCGATCAGCGGGTGTTGATGGACCTGAGGGGTCGGGGCGACTTCGCGGGATCGAGTGGAATCCTCGGCGGCAAGGCTTACGAAATGTCGGCGCTTGTTGATGAGGATTCTGTCATCTATGCGCTGGATGCCGGACTGTTTGCCAAAGCCTGCCTGGAATCTCCGCAGGCCAGCCGGTTCCTGGCCACCTACTTTTCGAGCGGGGACTCGTCGGCCGACACCAACAAATTGGTCCGTCGCTGGCCGAACAGCCACATGGAAGCTTTGGTGTCCAAAATGGTTTCCGGCCCGCAAACCTCCACCGTCCGCGAGGCCGCCGGGGCCATGGCCGCTGCGGATAGTTCCGTCTTCGTGGTATTGGATGCGAGGGGGCAGGCCTCGGGGATTATCACGGATGTGGACCTGCGCAACAAGGTCGCCACCGGCGGCGTGCCACTCGATGCGCTTGTGGATCAGGTCATGCAATCCCCCGTCCATTGTCTCGCACGAAACACCTCCCCGGAGGATTCCCTCCTGCACATGATCCGTCACAATGTGCACCACCTCTGTGTCACGACCAGCGGCAGCGAGTTGCCGCGGGCCGTGGGCGTGCTGACCGATAGCGAGGTGTCCCTTGCCCACGGAAACAACCCTCTCGCCTTTGTGCGGGAAGTCCACACCTGCCATTCGCCGCGAATGATGGGACACTTGCGCGAAGCGCTTTCCGCGATGCTTCTTTATCTGACGAAAACGCCTGAAGACATCCCATGGTGCGAAAAGCTGGCCACCGAGATCCGGCGGGTGATTTTCCAACGTGTCGAAGCGTGGGCGCGCGAAGCGATGACCGAACAACCGTGCGCTTTGGAATTCGCGTTGGCCGGGTGTGCCGGTCGCGGGGAGGCGCTCACTCGAACGGCCTTTCCTTCGGTGATCATTTTTGAGGACCGTGGAAATGCTTCGCGTGTTTGGATGAGGGACCTGCTTCAGCGGGTGGATGACCTGCTTGCCGAGGCGGGGTTTCCCTCTCCGGAAACGGATGCGTCCTTCGACCGGGTTCGCTCGGTGGAGGAATGGAAAGCGATTTTTCGTCAGTTGATTACCGACCACTTGGGCTCCGGGGTCTGGCAGAAAATGGCATTTTTCGATCTGTCCACCGTCAGCGGGAACCGGTTCCTTCTGGACAGGGTCCAAGAAGAGCTCACCACCCAGATCCGCGCCAATGCCCGCTTTGTTCCGCTGCTGGCCAACGATGCTTTGGGCAACCTCCCTCCGGTCACAATTTTTGAGGGTTACGCCGTGGGGGTCGGGGGGTTGCTGCAGGAAACCGTCAATCTCACGAGCCATGCCCTCGCACCCATCAGCGACATGGCACGGGTCTTTCATCTGGAAGGGGATCAGCCCGCGGTCACGAATACCATGGACCGGCTTGTGGCTGCCGCCGGGCGCCTGCCGGCATGGGCTCCGCAGTTTCATGCCGCGGCGACCGCTTTCCAGACCGCGCAATTTTTTATTGCCCGCAATGGACTCCCCCGTGGCACCGTTGGCGACGAACTCCGGATGGTGCTGCTTCCACGAACCGAACAGGTGCTCCTCAAATCCGCCTTCCGTGCCATAGCCGAGTTGATGACCCTCACCGCCAATCACCATGGTCTCCAGCGCTGACCGGTTTGTGGCTTTCGATTGCGAAACGACGGGGTTGAACCCGGAAAAGGATGGTATCCTCACCATCGGGGCGGTTGTTGTTCAAAATGGGGACATTGTGCTGGATGAAAGCTTTGATGCCATCATCAACGATTGGCGAATGACCTCCTCGGTCCTTGTGCATGGGATCACCCCGGCGGAGGCGGCGGCCGGGGGATCGGAAGCCGAGGTTGTTGGCCGGTTCCTCGAGTTTGTGGGGTCATCGCCTCTGGTCGGCCATCATGTCGGCTTCGACAAATCGATCGTCGCACAGGCTGCCGAACGTCTCGGGCGTTCCTTCGATAATCCGGCCATTGACACCATGGAAATGGCGCTTGTCCTTGAAAAGCACGGAGCCTTCGGCGGGGAACTCTTTCGCAATTTTGAGTTGGATACCCTTTGCTCCAAATTCGGAGTCGAACCCCATGACCGTCACACCGCCCCCGGCGATGCGTTTCTCACCGCGCAAGTGTTTATGAGGCTTCAGCGGTTGTTGCAGAAATATCAACTGCCGATCCCCTGCCTGTAGCAATTTTCTGCTTTTAACTTTTGGCATTTCCCCGCAACCCCCTACACTCAATTCCCATGAAAATCACTTCCGGCAAAGTCGTGCTCATCGACTACACGCTCACTGACGATCAAAAACAGACCATTGACTCCTCGGAGGGTCACGAACCCCTTGCCTACATCCATGGCAGTGGTCAGATTATTCCCGGGCTGGAAAAAGCCCTTGATGGCAGGGTGGTCGGCGATGCGCTCCGGGTGGATGTTCCGGCCGCGGAAGGCTATGGCGAGCATGATGCCGAGAAAATTATCAACATCCCCCGATCCCAGGTCGAAGGTGTGCCCGATCTGAAGGTTGGAATCCAACTCCAAGCCAGCGGCGGCGGGGGACCGCAGGTTGTCACCGTCACCAAACTCACCGACAACGAAGTGACCCTTGACGGCAACCATCCGCTCGCGGGAAAAAATCTTCACTTTGACGTGACCATCCGCGAAGTCCGTGACGCGACCGACGAAGAAATTGCCCATGGCCATGTCCACGGCCCCGGTGGTCACCATCATTGACATGCAGAGCCAAGGAGCCGTGATATCATCCTGCGGGTTCTCCGCAGGACCGTATTGCGGTCAGGGTTTGCGGGAGCCCCCGAATTCTGAGGCTACGGCGGGGCCTCAGGGGTCGTCGAATGAGATGCGGTTGCTTTCGAGCGTGGCTCCGATGCTTCGGGCGTATTCGGCAAGGGCGATGATATAATCGGCCTGGGCGCGGAGTTCGTTGGCTTCGGCGGTGGCGAGATCACGTTGAAATTGCAGGACTTCGAACGTCGTGGAGGTACCGCTTGCGAGGCGGGCTTGGGAAGCATCCAGAGTGGCAGCGGCAAACTCCCGGGCGAGGCGGCTGGCGTCAATGCGCTTGGCAGTGGTTTCGACCTGCCCGGCGGCATTGTCCGCCTCCACCAAGATGGATTGTTCCAGCCTCTTGAGACCAATGAGGGCTTGGGCGGTCTGCAGTTTTGCCGCTTCCAGATTTCCTGTGCCCTCGCGGTTGGGAATGGGCACGCTAAAAATTGCCCCCACATTCCAGGCAAGGTTGCTGTGATCCTGACCGGCGACACGGGCCAGGCTTTGGGCAAGGTCCGTGTCGATGCCGTTCAGGCCAAAGCTTGCCACGAGGTCCATGCGGGGCAGGGATTGGTTCCGGGTGAACACGATGTTGATCTGGCGCTTTTGGATATCGATGAGGGCCTGTCGGTAATCGGGGCGGAGTTCGAAGGCGCGCGGGAAATCCCGCTCCCGGTTCACGGTTTGCAGGGTGGGGAGATGGGGTGCTGACGGAATCACGCGCAACCCAAGGATTCCGATGATCTCGTCCGTGATGAGTTGCTTGAGAAAGTTCTCGTTGTCAGCGACGGCACGTTCGGCGACCAAAACCCGTTCTTCGCGGGAGGCGAGGTCGGCGCGGGCTTGGAGGACATCCAGCGGCGCCATCACACCAATTTCTGCGCGCTTGGCATTGTCGGTCACCAACTGGGCCGCCAACTTTCTGGAGCGGACTTCCACGGCGAGATTTTCGATGGCGAAGCAAAGCTCGCTGTAGATGCGAATACACTCGGTGACCACGTTGGTGGCCTCCTGCCGCAATTGCCAACCGGAGATGGCCCGATCCGCCCTCGCGATCCGGATGCTGGCCAGATTGACATCCGTACCAAAATTTTTGAGCAATGGTTGGACGATACCAATACCAAAAAACGTTTCGTAGCGGGTGAAATCCGGCACGCGTTGGTTGTTATCATCCCATGACACCGAGGCTCCGACATCGTAGGAAAGCCCCCAGGGCGTGAGGCCGGCAACGGCAGAGTCGGCGACGTTTCCCTGACTTCGGGCAAAAAGTTCCGGGGTGGGATCGCCGGGTGCCAGCGTGGCATCTTCCACGTTGGAATTCAGAGTTCGAAGTTCCTGGTTGTTTTCATCCCGGGTGTAGGACATCTCAAGGATGGGGTCAAACCGGCCGGAGGCGCTTTTTTGGAGAGCTTTGGCGATCTTGGGTCCAAAGGCCTCCCCCTGAATACGGAAATTTTTTTGCAGGGACATGCGGATCGCCGACTGCAGGTCCACCTCAAGAACCTCCGGGGGCTCGGCAGGACATACAACGACCCCCAGAATCAAGCAAAGAACGGGAAGGCCTCTTCGCACGAACGCCTCCGGGAGCTTGCGTCCGCAGATCGTGTTCTGGATGTTGTTTAACTCTGACATCAAGAAGGTTAAAATCGCCGAAGCGGGCCGGGATGGCTAGGGCTTTTTCAATTCCGCGATCATCTTTTGGATGGCGGGGGGCAGGGCACCGGAAAAATCTGCGGGGATGGGAGCCTCGGCTGAGAGGGGGGCACCTGTTTTGGGATGTTGGAATGCCAACTTCCAAGCGTGAAGAAGATGCCGCGAATACTCCCCGCGCTTTCCATAAACCGAATCACCAAGCACGGGACATCCCAAGTGTTTCAGATGCACGCGGATTTGGTGGGTGCGTCCGGTCCGGGGTTTGCACTCCACCAAGCTGATGCCTTCCATCATCCCAAGCATGCGATATTCCGTCACCGCTTCGCGTCCCCTGGCTTCGGGGACGATGGCCATTTTCTGACGGTGGACATGATGGCGGCCAATGGTGGCCTCGATCACGCCGGAGGGTTTGCGCAGGCGGCCTTCGACAGCTGCCACGTAGGATTTGGAAACTTTGCGTGCTTCGAACAGTGAGGAGAGCAGGGAATGTACTTCATCATTTTTGGCAACAACCAGGCAGCCACTGGTCTCCTTGTCGAGGCGGTGGACGATGCCGGGACGCGCCTCGCCCCCGCTGCTGGAAAGTTGCGTTCCGTGGTGAAGAAGCGCGGAAACCAGGGTGCCATGGGCATTGCCCGCCCCGGGATGAACAACCATGCCGGAGGCTTTGTTGACAATGATGAGCCACTTGTCCTCGAACAGAATTTCCAAGGGCAGGTCCTCGGCCCGGGCC
>JBBECL010000113.1:0-5471 GCA_040881805.1 Terrimicrobiaceae bacterium
GATACCGCTCCCCTTCACCACCATGCAAACCACCGCCAATCTTTGGGAAACCCTGTGTCAAGACTTTGAAGCGCGCCGTCAGGGCACCTCCCCGGACCAATACGTGGCCGTGGCGCAGGCCTTTGTGGATTCGGCCAAACAAATTTTGCGCCCTGACAGTCCCCGTTTGTGTGACGCCTTGGAAATTTCCGGGGATGTCTGCCAGGCCTGCGGGCGGCGCACCGAGGCGGCTGCGACTTTTGAAGAAGCCCTCAAGACGGCCCAGCGCATCGGTGCCTGGATCTCGGCGGCGAGGATTGCCGGCAAGTTGGCGGGGTTGTTGGATGAGGCGGGGGAGTTGACCCGCGCGAGGGAAACGTATGAGCGGGCCATCGAATATTACGAGCGCATTGGTGATCACTCCCTGCATTCCCAACTTTTGAACAGCTACGCTTCCGTGTGCCGGCGCTCGGGAGACGCCAGCGAAGCGGAACGCTCCTACAAACGCGCGATGGAAGTCGCGGCGCGCATCCACGGCGAAAACCACCCCGAGGTGGCCATCGCCGCAAACAATCTGGGCGTGGCCTACACGGACGCCAACGATTTTGTCAGCGCCGAAAACCTGCACATGCAAGCCCTGGCGATTCGCGAAAAATGTTATGGGGGGATGCACCCGGATGTGGCGCAATCCCTTGGCAATATGGCCGTGGTTTATCACTCCCAGCGCGATTATGACCGTGCAGAAAATTTCTACCGTGCGGCCTTGGACATCTACCGGAGATTCCGGCCATCCGATGACCCCGAGGTGGTGGCGGTGCAGGCGAATTACGATGTCCTGCTGGGGGCCCGTCCCCCCGCCGAGGCGTGATTGCCCCGCTGCTGGACCGCGAGGAGGCCAAAAAATTCCGGGAGTCCCTGGCTGGTGGCACGCTGGCTTTCACCAATGGGTGCTTCGACATTCTGCATGCGGGTCATGTCGCTTATCTGGATTTTGCGAGGTCCCAAGCGGACGCCCTCATCGTGGGATTGAACAGCGACGCCTCCGTCCGCCGGACCAAAGGCAACACTCGCCCCGTGAACTCCGAGCGCGACCGGGCCTACGTCCTCGGCGGACTGCGATCCGTGGATGCGGTGGTGATTTTTGAAGAAGATGAACCCCGCGACCTGATCGCCGACGTCCTACCGGACGTTCTTGTCAAAGGCAAAGACTGGGCCCACTACGTCAGCGGCCGCGAGATTGTCGAGGCCCGAGGCGGACGCGTCGTTCTCGCCGACCTCGTCGAGGGCCGCTCGACCACTGCCACGATCAAAAAAATTCTGGGATGAGTTCTCACGCTCGGGCTTTTTTTAAAATTTTTCTCCCCAGATTTTCCAAGAATGTGGGGCGTCCGTAGCCCAGGACGCGGGCGAACAGGTAGCCGGTGATGGCTCCACCGAGGTGGGCGGCATGGCCGATCCATGGTTCAAATCCAAACACAATGGCCAGCGTGGTGAAGCCAACCAGAACCCAGGCCAGGTAGCGGGCTTTGATGCGGAGGGGAATGACAAAAAAGATGAGGGCCAGGATTTCTTGGTCAGAGTAAATGGTGGTGAAGGCCAGCAACACGGCGAAGACAGCCCCGGAGGCCCCGATGAGAAGGGTGCCGGGGGAACCAATCAACATTTGAAGAATTCCTCCTCCCAGGATACCCAGCAGATACAGCAGCAGGAATCGGAAGCTGCCGAAATCCTGCTCCACGATCCGACCGGCAAACCAGAGGCTGAGCATGTTGATCAGCAGATGCCAGAGGTTGCCATGCAGGAATCCATGGGTGAGAAATTGCCACCACCCCCCGGCCTCCAGACCACTGGTGCTCAAACCAAAGACCCGGATCAATGCTGCTTGGTGTTCGGGGGTGACGATCGACTGCAAACCAAAGATCGCAACATTCACGGCCACCAAAACCAAAACCACCCATCCACTTCGTCTCATTCTTCCCCAGCCTAGTTCTGGATTTGGGTCCTGACAAATTTTTACTCCGCAGCCGGCGGGGCAACGGGGAGACACCAGGCCGCCTGATCAGGCGGGATGGCCTGTAAGATCGTGGTGGGAACAATCACCCCACCCGCCCTTCCGAGAATCCTTGCCTCCAAGCCCCCTTCCCCTGCCGGCCCAAACACAACCCCGGCCACCAACTGCTCGCCTGCCGTGGCCTCGGGCGTGTTCTCGGATAGGACGGATAAGAATTCGATGGTTCGTGTGATGGGGACTGGCTCTCTGCCAACAAACCCGGACACCCGCGTTTGAGCGAGGGCAGAGAGCAGTGTTTCCACCGCCGCTCCACTCACAGGATACAGGGTCCCATTCCGCAAAGTCTGCCAACCGTCCGGAGAACGCCGGATATCAAAACGCTGACCGTCCCCATCCGTGACACGAATCAAATCGACGATGTCCCCATCAACCGGCAACAGCCGTCGATCCCGAAGGTCATCGGGCTCCACATCCAGCAACTTGCGGGATAACACGGGCAAGCGGGCAATGATGTCCCGCCCGGTGAACTGGGCCAGCACGGTCTCCGGCCAGGCCTTGGGCAAATGGCCGAAGCGAATGACGAGTGGGGTCTGCCGGCCTTCGACAAAAAATGAGATTTCGTATTTCCCTTCCTGGATGCCGTGGACTCCGAGATCGCCGGAGTCATTCGCCACGATGGCAAGGACGGGGATTCCCAGCAGGCTTTTCAGGAATCGCTCAACGAAGGCCTCGTCAGCGGGGGCCGCCAGGGGCTTGACGATATTCCAACCGGCCGCCGAACGAACAATTTCGGTCTCCCCGCCTTTTGAGCCACGAATGATCACACGATCCACCTGGGCCGGACTCATTCCCACAAGGACGGTGTCACGAAACTTGGCCGGCTCGGAATCCACCAGGACGTTCAGCGATTTGTCGATGAGATAGACGTCGTTTGACCCGTCCAACCGGGCATACATGCGGTCCTCGAAGGCCGCGTCCTTGCCAAAAAACAATTTTGCAGGATGCGTTCCGAGGAATTCGATCCAGCGCTTGGGCGAACGCAGGCCGAACTCGGAGAGATGGTCACGCCCCTGGATTTCCGAAGCCGGGATCCGGTCATAATACATCAACAGGGAAGCGGCTTTCAGGATTTCCTCGGCGGCTTGGGAGTTACCCGCATCCTTGAGATCCCCGGAAATAAACTGCCACGCCGCCCCTTTTCTTTTGAGCTCCATCATTTCGCCCGTGGATTGAATCCGGATGGCCCGGACTGCGGGCGGCTTGAGGTCCATAACAAAACCGTCCTGCCCGCCGCGGGAGGGCAGGCAGGAGCGAAGGCTGATGGCCGCGGCCACGGCGGCCAACGCAAGAAACAGCGTCACAAAGGTGAGGGCTCTGTTCATGGGGTGTTCAACTCCGCCGCTGCAACGCAAGGATGATGGCCACCAGCGCCGCTGCCGCAGGCATGAGGATCAGAGAAATCAAGGACATCAGCCCAAGTTGCCGGTCGGACAGGTTGAGGGAAAAATAGCGGGTCACCTTGGGGGCAATTCCGGTCAGGTGTCCACGCTCAAGAAGCCAATGGGTGGCGCTGACCAAAAAATCCAGGCCCTGGGTCGAAAGGGCGGCATCGAGAGCAAACTGGGCATTGCCGACGATCACAAATTTGGCGGTTTCGACTTCCACCCCTTCGGCGCTCACCCGGCTGCCGGTGGCCATCGCCCCCACAAACAAAGGTTGGCCGGTGTCTCTTCCTTCGTTGTATCTGACACCACTTTGTTCGTCGGTCACAAAATCCATCTCGCCCCAAAACTCTTCCACCGGCTGCAAAAGGGGACCCGTCGGCGTGTCGGGTGCCAGGGCAATCGATTTGGTTTCTCCCGGCAGAAACAGGCTCAAACCCGCGAGGCGCCGGGTGATCGGATTATCGGGTAGAAATTCGGTGGTCACCTCACGAAGAATGCCGGTTGCAAAACCCAGGCGAACCGTCCGGAGAACCCGGTCATTCCTTGGAGCCAGTCCCACGCTGGCACTGAAAGCATCCAGCCGGGGTGTCGAAGCCGTGGGCTCCAACAGCACCATCAGCTTGCCTTCGCCTTCCCAGTATTGACGCAAAATCTGGACCTCCCGCTCCTCAATGTCCGTCGTGGGGGCAATGATAAAAACGGAAGCGGCATCCGCGGGAATGCCATCCAGCGTGGCGAGGTTCAGCGGGACGGCCTCCACGTTTTGACGGGCAATGTAGTCACGGAATGTTGACATGGCGGAGTTGCCGGCCACCGAAGGTTCGCCATGACCCTCCAGAAAATACACCTTCTTTTTGCCGGGGCTGACCAGGCCCATCATCGCAGCCGTGAGCGCGGCCTCGCCCTTGAATGCCAACACCCGGGGTTCACCGCCCGCGCTGAGAGCGTTGAGGTCAAAGTCCGCCATTTGTCCCACCGGCAGAAATCTCGTCCGGCCATCGTATTCCAAGATCAGCACATTTTCATCCGCCCGGAATTTGTGCAGGGCCTGCACCTCGCGGGCCCGCGTGAGATCGCGCACGGGATCCACGTATTCCACATGAATTTGTTTGCGTCCCGAGAACACAAACTCCTCGAGAAGGTTGCGCACATCGGGATCGAGGGCACTCACCGGGGAGATCGTGGTGCGGGAAAAGAAGACGGTGATATGCAGCGGATGCTTGAGTTCGCGGATGACCCGCTTGGTTTGCTCGGAGAGGGCGAATTTTTGGGACCTGGAAAAGTCCGCGCGCGCGGGAAATTCGAAGGCCAGAAAATTGACTGCTGTCAGGGCGCAGAATGCCGCCAGGATCTGGATAACCACATGGGCACGGATCCAACCCCGGGAAATGGTTGTCATGCCCGCCACCTCCGGTATTGCAAGGCGTGGTAGGTGAGGAAAAGGGTGAACGCCGTGAAGCTCAAATAAAACACCACCGGACGGGAATCAAAGATGCCACGCGAAAAATCGGCCATGTGCTGGATGGTCGAAAAATAGTAGGCCAGAGATTGCAAAGCCGGACTCGCCACCGGGAAAAAGAACCAGAGAATTCCAAGAAAAAACATCATGCACAACAACGCGAACGCCGAAATCCCCGCCACGATTTGGTTATCTGTCAGCGCCGAGGCAAGGCACCCCAGAGAGATATAAAAGGCCCCCACCAGAACCAACATGGCATACGCCCCCAGGATCGAACCCACGGCTTCCACGGGAGGCTGACCCGTCACCCACCAAAACACCCCGAAATACAACACGCTTGGCAACCAGAGAACCCCGTAAAAAACCAGGGCCCCAAAAAACTTGGCAAGCACAACCTCCGCATCCCCGACAGGAGCGGTCATCAGGGTTTCAATGGTCCCCAATTTGTATTCCTCGCTGAAAAGCCGCATCGTCAGCAACGGAAAAACCAGCAGGAACGGAAACCAGAACAGCAGCGAATTAAAAAAAGCTTCCACGGACGTGGAGGTGCCCGGCTCGGCATTCATGGCAAGGACTC
>JBBECL010000114.1:0-1015 GCA_040881805.1 Terrimicrobiaceae bacterium
ACCATGCCCTCCTGCTACAGAGAGTGGCCAGGGGAGTAAAGTGCATACCCAGATTGTCATATTCCGCCACCTGACCCGGCCAAAGCGGCCCGGGAAGACGCCCATTGTTCTCCGAAGCTTTCGCAAAAATGGCCGTCCCAACACTCCTCATCAACCCCGTGGCTTTTGTCCGGTCTGCGTTTTTTTGCATCGTGGACAGCATCGGCGCCAGCAGGGCCGCAAGCACCGCCAAGATACCAATCACCACCAAAAGCTCCACCAAGGTGAAGCCCCGCAGCTTTGGCTTCCATTCGCAGTTGTGTCCTGCGATCACACGCTGGCACCGTGTTTTACCCATGATCAGCCACCCGGTCTCAGGGTGTGAATTGGGCCACGAGGATGATGGTGAAAACCTCGCTTGAGGGACTGGATTGACCTTTGAGCACCTTCGGGGCGGTATTTTCCACGCGGCGAACGGAGATCACCGTGGCGGGACCGGGCACCAACGGGGCACTGCCCGTGTAGCTTCGGTTTTGAAAATTCCGCAACCCCGCCTGCACACCCTCGTTGATCCCAATGGAAAGGGCCACGGACCCCGCACCCAAGCTGCCCTCCACGTCGGCCCGCGTGTTTCCCACGCGGGTGGATGTGGCAAATTTTGAGCCCGGATTGGCGGGGAAGCTCTGGGCAAAAAGCACCGTGCCATTTTTGAGCTGCGGCACCGACGTCCGGGTGCGATCCGCATCGGTCATCTCCGCCAATCGGACCTTCGCCAACGCTTCACCAAGCACGCCCGGATCTTTGGCCTCGGCAAAACGAATCACCGCAACATCCAACTGACCGGCCATGGCCGCAGACAGGGAAAGCATCAAAGCAAAAATCGAAGGACGCATCATAGGCTTCACCATGTCAACGAAGCCAACTCCGATGCAATGCAATTTGTGACATGCAATTTGTGACATGCAATTTGTGACGAGGGAACATTCTTGGGAGGGCTCCGCACTTTCAGCGAGACGGAGGCCATATCCTCGATCTC
>JBBECL010000115.1:0-5391 GCA_040881805.1 Terrimicrobiaceae bacterium
CGGCACCGCACTCCGGGCAGGCCAGGGAACGCGGCGGAACGTCTTCGCCGCAAACCGGGCAAATTTTAGGGGTCGGCAAGCGGGTCATACAGAGAAAGTGGTAAGTAGAGAGTGAAAAGTGGAGACCTGAAACCTGAAAGCGGGGCGCGATGGAAGAAAGTTTTTTGACAGGATCTACAGGATTTTCAGGATTGAAGCCAGATGGGGATGAAGGCGTCAGGGTCCGAAGAACCAGAGCAGCAGCGCAAGCAATACCACGACAGCGGTCACCCACCAGAGCAGGGGAATCCTTGATGTGTTGCCACCATCGCCGAACTCTTCCTTCACGACCGCTTTGCCATCCCACCCGTTTCCTTTCCGGCGGTGGCTTTGGCATTGAATTTGTTTGCAAGCGGGGGGAAGATCGCGCGCCACATGAAACCTGATCTTCTTTCTGCCTGTCGGGCAGGGGTCGTGATTTGCGACGGGGCGATGGGAACGCAGTTGTTTGAGCGTGGCCTGAAACCCGGAGAGTGCGGGATGGCGTGGAACGAGATTCGTCCGGAGGATGTTTTGTCGGTTCATCAGGCCTACGCCAGCGCGGGGTGCCACCTCTTCACCACAAACACTTTCGGAGGTTCGCGCACAATGCTGGAGCGTCATGGCCGGGAAAACCATGTGGCCTCATGGAACCGCCGGGCGGCGGAGATTGCGCGGGAGGCTGCGGGCGGAAGAGGCTGGGTCCTCGGCGATGTCGGGCCATTCGGGGATTTTTTGGAGCCGCTGGGGGATATGACCGAGTGCGGCCTCACAGAAATTTTTGCGGAGCAGATGCAGGCCCTGGTGGACGGGGGCGCGGATGCGCTCTTGGTGGAAACGATGAGCGATCCCGCAGAGGCGATTGTGGGGATCCGGGCGGCCAAATCTGTGTCGGGCCTTCCGGTGATTGCGACGTTTGCTTTTCAAAAATTCGGAACGGAATTTCGCACCATGATGGGCACCCCGGTGAATGCGTTGATCCAGTCCGTGCTTTCCGCGGGGGCGGATATTGTCGGAGCCAATTGCGGAACGGATCTGAGTCTTGACGATTACATCGGGCTTGCCCGCGAGTTGAAAGCGGCGGCGGGTGTGGTGCCGGTGATTCTCCAACCCAATGCCGGGTCACCGAAGCAGGGACCGGAGGGCATTCACTATGATGCCACCCCGGCGGAGATGGCTGCAACCGCGCGGCGACTGAGAGACGCAGGGGTCGGTGTCATCGGAGGCTGCTGCGGCACAAGTCCGGCACACCTGGCCGCGATGTCCCTGACCCTCAAGTGATCGGCTCCGCACTCCGGTCAGGCCGGCGAACGCTGCGGAACGTCATCACCGCAAACCGCGCAAATTTCAGGGGTCGGCAAGCGGGTCATGGGGAGGCCGGCAGAATGCCTGTTCCAGGGCCAATGACTGCACTCATTTTTCATCCCATCCTGGTCACGAAGTTGGCAATCAGCACACTGGCGTCCTGCAAGAAAATCTGTTAAGGAAATCACTTATGGCCTACATCAAACAATTCTTCGACGTGTTGATTGAATCCGGAGGATCGGATCTCCATCTCGGCGAAGGACAACCCCCCAAGATCCGCCGTCATGGTGAGATCATCCCCATTCGTGATACGGATTTAACGCATGAAGAAATTTCCTTCATGCTGAGCGAAATTTGTTCCCCGTCGCGCTGGCAACGGTTCGAGGAGACGGGGGATTTGGATTTTGCGTGGGAGATGGATGCGGAAAATCGTTTCCGTTGCAACTACCTGAAACAGACCAATGGTTACGGTGCGGTTTTCCGTATCATTCCCACAAAAATCAAGACGTTGGAGCAATTGGGTGTGCCGTCAGTGATCAAGACCTTTGGCGAGATGCGGGGTGGCATTGTGTTGGTGACGGGTCCAACCGGTTCCGGCAAAAGCACGACCCTGGCCGCGCTCATCGATCACATCAACGTGAATTATTCGCGTCATATTGTCACCATCGAAGAGCCCATCGAATTTGTGCATCAAAACAAAAAAAGTATCATCACCCAGCGCGAGGTGCCCGAGCATGCATCAACTTTCCCCATTGGTTTGAAGGCTGCGCTGCGCGAAGATGCGGACATTGTGTTGGTGGGGGAAATGCGCGATTTGGAAACGATTTCCCTGGCTCTCACGGCGGCTGAGACCGGGTTGCTGGTTTTTGGAACTTTGCACACCAACAACTCGCGCAAGACCGTGGATCGTATGATCGATGTGTTTCCCTCGGACCAGCAAGCGCAGGTTCGCACGATGCTTTCGGCGTCCCTGCGGGGGGTTGTCGCCCAGTTGCTGCTCAAAACGGCGGATGGCGGGGGACGTGTCGCGGTGAACGAGATCCTTGTGTGTAACAATGCCGTGGCCGCCATTATCCGTGAAGGGGCCACCCAGAAATTGCAGGATGTGATTGTCGCCGGCAAAGGCGAAGGCATGCAATTTATGGATGACGCGATTTGGGAGCAACTTGTGGGCGGCAAGGTCAGCCCTCATGAAGCCTATATGAAAGCCATTGATAAGCATCGATTTAAGCCGTTTCTTCCTGCCGAAGAGGTTGATCTGGCCAACTCGGCCGGCCCCTACGAAGATCCGGCCCAGCAAACGAAAAAGGCGCACAAGCATAAGGTTTGATGCACCTTGATGCAGGAATAAAGGCTGGGTGATGATGGATGGGGCGGAATGGGAATAATGGGGAACATTTCTGACTTGTAAGTGACTTATAACAAGTGACTTAAATAGGTTTGGCAATCGGTAGGGCTGCATCGCCGACGGTGCCGGCTTCCTGCGAGGTTTCAAGCCTCGTGGCTGAGCCAAAAAGTGGGCGGTCAAGGGACTGGCGCGCCCTACCCGTTGGACCGTCAATCTGCTTTCAGGATTCTCAAAAGCTCTGGTTCGGCGACTTCCAACTGACGATCGGGCTGATGGGGATCCACCATGTCATGGGGCACCTTGAGGTCGGCTGGGAAAATAATTTCTTGGACATTGCGTTCCGGCCAAACCTTCCAGCGGGCTGTGATCACTTTGGCCGTGGCCAGGTCAATGCCAATGTCGGCCTCGCTGAGAACCACGCGGATTTCGCGACAGGCCGGCGCTGATTTGCGGGACGCTTTTTTGATGGCGCTGCCCAACACCAGGAATTCGCCTATGAGACGCGTTGGGAAGCGTGGAGCGGCGTAGGACGGGCCACTAAGTTCCTGCTTGAGGTTCGGGTCCCACCACAGGAAAAGATTCGGCAGACGGACCAGCAACCGCCCCAGCGAGCCTTGGAGAAATGATGGCACACCCGGCAAGGCGTAAAATGGGGAAATGATGACCGTGCGTTTGACATCGGGCCGGTTCTGCGCGATCCACGCGGCCGTGGATCCATTCACCGAGAGGCCGGCGACGATGACCTCGTCCCCCAACCCACGGGCAATTTCGATGGCTTCGGCCGCCCATTCCGCAATGCCTTGCAGTCGCAGCTTGCCCGGTTCGTCCGAGAGTCGGTTCGTGAGACCGTGATAAGGCATGCGGGGCAGCAAAACGTTGTGGCCCTCGGCATAAAGCGCTTTGGCGATCCTCTGAAACTGCGCCGGGCAATTGGTCAGCCCGTGTATCAGCACATAGACACGGCGGGTTTTGCGCTCATGATGCATCACTGTGGCCACACAAACATCGTTCACAAAAAACCGATCTCTCTCGGCCACCTCGCTGAACGCCATGAGAGCCGTGTCAAACGTCAGAGGTTGGTCTCGTGGGGGAGGAAATGCTGGCACGCCCATAGGGAAGATCATCAACACGATCACGACAAATGCAAGCGGACCCGCGATCCAGCTTGCGATCTTCAACACTTCTCTTAACTTTTCGCCGGTTGTTTTAATCAAAGTGTCATGACAATAAAAAGGGCCGGAGCAATTGGAAAGGCGTTTTCTTTGATCGCCCCACCGGCGTTTGAACTGCCGGCTGAGCTGGGTCACCCCATCCAAAGCGCGAGAGGACACGCGCACTCCAAATGCTGGCGCATAACCCGCGTCTCTCTTTATCGCGGAGCGTTTTGGAGTGCGGTTGTCCTCCACCGCTTGGGATTATTCTTTCCGCCCCGCCAGACACATGCGCCTTCATGAAATCGCGCCTCGACAACAAAACCTCAAGTCATCGGGTCACCCACGCGTTCCACATGGAACACTCCTCCGACGACACTTGTTCCCATTCTTATGAAGAAAGAAAGAAATTTTTATCCCTTCTCTTCTTCTTATAGGGTGCGAATAACTGGACCAACCCCGGTTACCGCTTGGAAACATCAGTGTTCCACGCCGAAACGGCTTCGGGAATAACTTGCCGACAAAATGTGAGTTGGACGAATAGGTGGTTCCCAAATGAAGGTTCTTCGCCTTGTTGGAGAGCTTGAACCCAAAAATTCCCCAAGTTACTGACAATTTATGATGAACCAGTGTTCCACGTGGAACATATCCAATTCAATGGTAGGGCAGCGTCGCCGACGGTGCCCATTTTTCTACGAGGCTTCAGGCCTCGTGCCCAAGCCGAGAAGTGGGAACCCTCGGCGAGGCTTCCCTACCGATTAGAAGGATGGGGCGCTACCGCGCCAGCGTATACGAAAAACAAAAGGTAGGGCAACGTCGCCGACGGTGCCGACTTCATAGAAGGCTTCGGGCCTCTTGCCCGAGCCAAGATGTGAGCGATCAAGGGACTGGCGGGCCCTACCCACAGATGGGGCTGGAAAATCGAAGGACATCCTATAAGATAACTGCATGAAACTCGGTATAGTTCTGATGGGGCTGGTTTTGACATTGGGAATGATGGGCTGCGGTGGACCCACAGGTCCCAAGCCTTTCGTGGTGGGCATGGATCTTTCTTATCCTCCTTTTGAGACCATCAATGAACAGGGAAAGCCGGTGGGAGTGAGCGTGGAATTGGCTCAGGGGTTGGCGGATGCGCTGGGACGGCCTCTCAAAATCGAGAATATTCCTTTTGTGGGGCTGATACCTTCACTTCAGGGTGGACGATTGGATTGTGTGATCAGCTCCATGACCGTCACCGAGGAACGCAAACAGTCGATCGGTTTTTCCGATCCTTATCTCAAAACCGGGTTGGGGGTGCTGGCCGGGGCCAAGAGCGACATCGAAGGCATCGTGGATGAGCCCGGACGCACCTACGTGGTGCGTCAGGGCACAACCGGCGAGGTCTGGGCGCGTCGGAATTTGAAAGAAGCCGGCATTCTGCCCGTGGAAAAGGAAAGTGCGGCGGTTCTGGAGGTGATTCAGGGGAAGGTGGATGGATTTATCTATGACCAAATGAGTGTTTGGAGCAATTGGCAGCAACATCCTGAGAAGACCCGGGCGCTTTTGAAACCTCTGAAAATCGAGGAATGG
>JBBECL010000116.1:0-5362 GCA_040881805.1 Terrimicrobiaceae bacterium
TTCGCCGCGTGGACGCCTCAGCGGAGTGAGGCGGCTACAACGAGCGCAAGCGTGTTGGCACGTTGGACGTTGTAGCCACGGCAGTCTCTTGCCGTGTTCGTCCCCCGGCGGCGCGGAACGCCGGACTTGTGGCGGCTTCGCCGCGTGGACGCCTCAGCGGAGTGAGGCGGCTACAAGGAGCGCAAGCGCCTTATCCGCCTCATCTGCTCATTGGCCGTCCTTCACAAGGATTTCCATCGGTTGCTGATTGCGGATGATCTGAACCCGGATCGGCACGGAGCCTGACTTTCCGACTTCGGCCAGCAGTTCGTCCGCCGTTCGCACACTCTGACCATTGATTTTCTGCACGAGGTCGTCGGCTTGGAACCCATGGTTTACGGCCGGACTGTTTTTCCTGAGTTGAAGGAGTTGCACGCCGCCTTCCTCCCGGCTCACGCCGAAGGCCGAGAATTCCTCACCTGTCAGGCCGCGCAACGCCATCCCCAGCCACTTGGGCAGTTTAGTGAGCTGCTCGGCCATTTCCGTCCGGCTGGTTTGGAGTAACGGCGGGATGACCGGGGTGCGTGCGATCTTTCGCAAGGAGGGTTTTTTCACGCCGAATTGATCCATGGGAAAATTCTTGAACCCCACCGCAAAAGCGGGCGAGCCCTCTCGAACACGAAAATCTCCCGACTGCGGATCGACGAAGCCGGGGTCACCTGCGATCGAGTTGACATCGCCACCGTGCGATTGGCTGGCACGCAGGTCGGCTTCGAAAACAAAAAGGTTCCGATCCGAGGTTTTCGCCCAGCCGTCCGGCTGCCGGATGGGAGCATGGGCCGTCATCACAATATTGCGGGTGAACTCATCGCCGCTGTTCTCGAACCACACATGGGCATGCAGCCCGTTATTGATCAGGATATTGTTGACGGCCTTCCGGCGAAAGCCCTCCCTAAGTTTCAATCCGCCCGCGAGCATGAGATTGTTCGTGATTTCGTAGTTCGACGAACCATCGTCGAGGTCCACGTCCCAGCCGTGATCACAGCGCCAGCGGCTGTCGCGGATGATCGTGGTGTCCACCGCATCAAGAAAGGGAAGCGTGGGATCTTGTTGCACTTCCGGCTGGGAGACGTCCTTGTGTTTGCTCACCCAGAATCGATCACGTCCCCACGAGTTGAACGACCCGTGGTCATGCGTTTCCAGGACGGTGTCAAAAACATCCACCCGCTCGATGAGGTGGCCACCCCATGTTCCTTCGCTGATGTTGATGCCGGCCCGCGCGCAATCGTAAATCGTCGTGTCCCGGATCGTAATCCGGCGGGCCATGGAAATTTGCACGCCAGCCGGCTGACGTTCGACCTGGCCGATGTCATGGATCAAACAATCCTCGACCACGCTGTCCGCCGGGTAATTGTTGGTTTGCGGTCCGGGTGTGCGGTCGATTTTTGTGAGGTCATTCGTCTCGGCATATTCAAAGAGCGGGTCGCGAACCGCGCCGGGGTCGCCCACAAAACAAATCCCGCTGGCTCCGGTGTCAAAAATGTGACAGCCCCTGATGAGCACGCGGCGGTTGTAGGTGTTCACAAAGATGGCATTTCCGCCGACCTGATCGAAGGTTCCATCCAGGATCGTGATATCCTCGGTGCCAGTCAGTAGCACAGCACCGCCCCGATAGATCGTCCAGTCCGAGCGCAGCAGCGGCTCCTTGGTTTCCATGAACGTGCGCGCCGCATGCCGGAACGTGAAACCTTGGAGCGTGATGTGCCGGACCGGGGATTTTTCACTCCCTTGAAACTCAACCAAATGCCGGAGACGAACGACTTCGATCCTTGCCGTGGCCAAATCCATCCCAGGCTCCGGAATGAAATACAGCGTGTTCGTTTTCCGGTCATGGAACCACTCGCCCGCGGAATCAAGCTCCTCAAAGATATTCTCCACCATGCGAAAGTTTTCGTGCATGCCCATCTGACGGTTGTTCTGCCAGCCTCCTTCGTAGGCCACCTCGCCATCCGGGGTTTTTCCGGTGATTCGATAATGATATCCGCCCCAGCGGGATCGGTGCATCGCGTGAATGTAAGCGCCCTCGGGATCTGCCCAGTGCGCTGCCCGTTCTTTGGAAAAGGCATCGGCGGAAAATCCCTGATAGGCGGCGGTTGGCGCGTTCGAATCGTAATTCGGATAGCGGGCCATGCGCTGGCGCTTTCCGTCGGCAAACACCTGATCGATTTCCAAGCCCGGAGGTGTTGAGGATTTCCAAACTCCCTCGCCAATATCATGAGCCGCTTGCCACTTCAGATCCAGCAAAGCCCCGCCGCTCAGGACCGCTTTACCTTCATTCTTTGCCCGGTAGATGACCGGGGCATCAGGGCTTCCAGAGTCTTGCGGGCCCAAAACAAATGTTTCGGCGAGGTAATAGACGCCGTCCGCCAGAATCACTTCAACCGGACTTTTCCCGGCGTGGGGCCTTGCCAACTCGCGGGCGGCGGTCAGGCTCCGCAGCGGAGCGGCTTCCATTCCGGACTGTTTATCATCGCCATGCGGCGAGACATGAATGATGAGGCCCCCGGCAGCCACCCCCTGGCAGATGGCAGTGACAAAAAGCAAAAGCACCGCCAATCGGTTCTTGCGGGATAATTTGTGGATGGAGAGGGAGGTTAAAGAGGCGAAGCGAAGGAGCTTTTTCATTTGTTCTCAGATCGTGCATTTTAGAGATTTCAAGATTTCAACTTTCATCTCCCGGTGGGCGCCACTCAAGGAATCTGCTTGGATTTTTAATAATTATCAATTAAGCCTGCTTGGCAGTCAAACCCCAAAAAACCCGAGCCGAATGATTTTCGCTGCCTTTAGAGCCTGTCAGCTCTCGTTAGCTTTCCTGGCAATCGCCATGCCCGGCTTCGTCAAAGCAGAAACCGGTCATTCCCCCTCCCATGATGTGATTTGGGACACGCCCGGAAAAAACTCCGCGGACTCGATGCCGCTGGGCAATGGGGAACTGGGGATCAATCTGTGGGTGGAGGAAAATGGCGATCTGAATTTTTACCTGAGCCGCAACGACTCGTTCAGTGCAATTTCGCAACTCGCGAAGGTGGGCTGGGTGCGGGTGTCGCTCTCGCCAAATCCGTTTGTGGCCGGAGCGCCCTTTCGTCAGCGTTTGAAGTTGGTTGACGGCGTTTGCGAAATTACCGCCGGTGCGCCGGGCGAAGAGGTCACGCTGAAGGTGTTTGTTGATTCCGACTGGCCCGTGGTCCATGTGCTTGGGCGTTCCGGGCAACCGGTCACGGTCACCGCCACGGTCGAGAGCTGGCGCGAGGAGCCGCAGTTTTTTACCCGGCGCGGCCAGTGGACGATGGTGGAGTGCCCGACCAATCCGCCGCAAGCTGCGGATATTTTTCCCGCGCCCGGCACGGACTCGGTCGCATGGTATCATCGCAACGAAAATTCCTTTGCCTTCGAAGAAACCATCCGCGTGCAATCGCTGGAACCGATTCGTCATTTCATCAACGATCCGCTCCTTCACCGCACCTTTGGCGGCTGGGTCGCCGCCAGGGGATTTGCTCCGATCGACAACCGCAAGCTGGTTTCGACACAGCCTGTGAAGGACTTCCACATTCGTGTGGCCAGTCCCTGCGAGCAGACTCCCAGCGCCCAAGACTGGCTGAAACTGGCGGAGTCCATTGCCGATGAAGCGGCGGACGGCCAGGGCGCGCTGACCCGCACCGCCGCGCATTGGCGTGCGTTTTGGAATCGATCCTGGGTGATGAGTGACACCGGCCCGGGCCTGGAGGGCGATGGATCTCAGGGGGACTTCGTCGCATCCTCCCCCGTTGGCAGAAACCGGCACCGCCTGATGATCGGTCAGGAAAACTTTTCCGATGGTGCGGCCCGCATGACCATCGGCAAAGCCCACACCCTCCAGCGCTACATGCAGGCTGCGGCCGGACGCTCGATTTACCCGATCAAATTCAACGGCAGTATTTTCAATGTCGAGCCCACCCCTTTCGGCATCGAAGACACGCCCGACTGGCGGCGCTGGGGTGATTGTCATTGGTGGCAAAACGTCCGGATTCCCTACCACTCCATGCTCGCCACCGGCGACTTCGACTTGATGCTTCCGCTCTTCGACACTTACGAGCGCATTCGTCCCCACGCCGAGGCCCGCACGAAACTCTACACCGGTGC
Organism: Terrimicrobiaceae bacterium; assembly: GCA_040881805.1. Taxonomy (GTDB): domain Bacteria; phylum Verrucomicrobiota; class Verrucomicrobiia; order Chthoniobacterales; family Terrimicrobiaceae; genus JAJTZA01. Next base: position 4,159 of record JBBECL010000116.1, read on the forward strand.
CGAGGGCCTCCATTTTTGGGAGACGATGACCATCTGGGGCACCCCGGCCAATCGCGATTACGGTTGGGACCGCACGGACAAAAAGCCGGGCGAGATGGTCAACCAACACACGGGCAAGGTCTGGAATCAGGGGCTCGAATTGGTCAACCTCATGCTCGATTATTACGACTATACCGGGGATGCCGAATTTCTGCGCGAGCGGATCCTGCCGATGGCCATGCCCGTGTTGAAATATTTCGATACCCGTTTCAAGAAGGACAAGGACGGACGAGTCATCATCGATCCCACACAATCGGTGGAGACTTACTGGTTCGAGGTGGTCAACGACACGCCAAATGTTGCCGGGCTCCACAGTGTCACCGCTCGCCTGACCGCCCTGCCGAAAGAAATGTCCACGCCGGAACAGCGGACATTTTTTGCGCACATGAAAGCCGCCACACCGCCGATCCCGATGAACGAGGCGGAACTGAACGGGCAAAACGTGCGACGCATCGCGGTGGCCGCAAAGTTTCGGGATGAGCGTCGCAACGTGGAAAACCCCGAGCTTTATCCCATCTGGCCCTTCCGGATCTTCGGCCTGGAGCGGCCCATGCTGGAGGAGGCCCGTAATGCCTTTCACCTGCGCACCAAGCACCTTGATGTCGGCTGGGGCTACGATGGCAATGCCGCCGCCCTGCTTGGCCTGACCGATGAATCCGCCCTCATCGTGAAAACCCAGATCGCCAACTCCAACTCGCACTTCCGCTGGCCCGCCATGTGGGGGCCGAACTACGACTGGGTGCCCGATCAATGCCACGGCGGCAACACGATGAACACGATCAACAACATGTTGCTCCAGCATGTTGGCGAACAAATCCTCATCTTCCCCGCATGGCCGCAGGATTGGGATGTGTCCTTTAAACTTCACGCGACGCGCCAGACCACGGTCGAAGCCAAGCTGGAGAACGGGCGGCTCGTGGACTTGAAAGTCGATCCCGCATCCCGCCGCAAGGACATTGTTCTCCCGTCATGGCTGGAATAATCATTATTGCAGAAATGAAATTCATCCTGATCACCCGGAGATTGTGCATCATCGCCCTGTTTGCTTTCCTGGCTTGTCTCCAGACGCTGCAGGCTGATGTGTGGCAGCCGGACCTCGGCGACGGGACTTATAAAAATCCGGTGATCTTTGCCGATTATTCCGACCCGGATGTGATCCAGGTGG
>JBBECL010000117.1:0-33328 GCA_040881805.1 Terrimicrobiaceae bacterium
TGATCGGGGTTCCGCGATTGACCAACACAAACACTTGTTGAAAATCGCCGGGGGACAAAATGATGCCTGACACCGGGGCTTCAGGATCTGCCCCGGCCGTTCGCAGCACCGCACCGCCGGGTGTGAGTTGCACCATGCGCTCGCTTTCCGCGTACGTTTTTTCCCCGAAGGCGACCCGCTTGCCCGCCACGGTGGCCACCTTGTCGGAGACCGTGGTTTCCAGCGTGCCATCCTCCGGCAACCGGGGAACCGTGGCCCCCAGGAGGGGATATTCCCTGAAAAAATTGCCGTGGTTGGTGACCGTGAGCATTTTGTTTTTGCGGTCCACCGTGACTTTGATATCCAGTTCGGGCACTTGCAAAACCTGGCCGATTTGCAGGTTGATGGTGTCCAACTGATTCACCGTATAGATCAACTCGGCTCCCGATTTGGTTTTGGTGGCAATGCGGGCCAGGGCATCGCCCTTGACGACGGTGTAGGCCGTCTTGCCTTCGCCCGGCAACGGGGAGAAAAGGGCCCTCGCATTCAGTTCCCCGAGAGCCCGGCGGACCTCCGCCACGTCGGGGGCATCGGGGTAGTCCACCAGAAACTGCTCCAAGGCCTGGCGGCTGGCTTGGGAATTTCCGGCTTTCACGGTTTCCGCCACGGCATTAAACGCGGCAATTCCGGGGTGCGGGGGCGGAGGAAGCGCCGCTTGGACTTCCAATTCCTGCTTCTCCTGCTTGTCCAGCGCTTTGGATTTCCAAAAAAGTTCGTAAGCAAAATAGGCGGAGCCTCCGATGACTCCGACGGCAACGATCAGGATAATAAGAAATCTGAGAAACATGAGTCCTCAAAGGTTAACCCGCGGGGGCCGGGATGAAAACCTCAAATAAAGCCCCTCCGCTTCCACTCACCGATGTTCTCACCGGCCGAACGCTGGATCAAATCCATGGTGAACTTCAGGAGGCAGACTTCCCAGGCATCGTCCACGCCGGCGATAAGGGTTGCTTTGGGATCATCCGAGGCCTGCATTTCGGCTTCGAGCCTCCCGAGGACATCCGCCATGGGATCATGCAAAACACTTTGTTGGATGTCGGTCTTTCGCAGCTGGAACCCGTACTTCAGCACCTTGAATTGATCGGCATTTTCTTCAATCCAGTCTGCAAATTCCCGGGCATTCTCGCCAAAACCATCGAGGCCCAATTTTTTGAAATGGTGCGGCGAGACGATCCGTGGCCGCTCGGCCTCGATTCTGCCACCCCTTACGCGGACGGCATTGACTTCGTCCATGAGCTCGCTCACCAACAAAAACCGGAAGCTGGTTGTGCCAAACGTCTCGATCACCCCCCGCGGCGCGACAACAACCCGGGTGTTCTCCATGGCGTAATTAAAATCATGCTCCTCAATCATCGCATCACCATAGGCAGGAGAGGCCGTTGCGCAATATTTGTTCACTGGCATTTGACAAAGCAGGCCTCTTCAGCGTTCCCTAGGTCTCCATGGCAAGTCAACCCACACGAGTGAACTTGCGCACTCCGGATGTGATGGCCGGCGTTCAGGCGCAGGTGGAAAATCATTATCGCAGCGCGCTGGTCGAACAAATCCGCGATGCCGGGGGCGTGCTTGTGGTGGGAAAAACAGTCATCCGGTTGGCCCGGCAATTTGGTTTTTGTTATGGCGTGGAGCGGGCGATTGACCTCGCCTACGCGGCCCGCAAGGTTTTCCCAGATCGCAAAATCAGCTTGCTCGGCGAAATCATCCACAACCCGGATGTGAATGCCCAAATGAGCGCTCTTGGCATCCAACACCTGCCCGCCCGCCCGTCGGAGGAAGAAATCAACACCCTCGGACCCGACGATATTGTCATCGTCCCCGCCTTCGGCGCCGAAGTGGCCACCGTGGAAGCCGTCAAAGCCGCCGGCTCGCAAATCGTGGACACCACGTGCGGGGATGTGATGAGCGTTTGGAAACGGGTCCGCCAAAACGCGCAGCACCAAGTCACCAGCATCATCCACGGAAAAGCGAGTCATGAGGAAACCCGCGCCACGGCTTCCCGGGCTCTGGGGAATGATGCGACCGGGCATTATCTCATCATTTTGGACCTGGCCCAAGCCGATCTTGTCTGCGATTTCCTTCGCCACGGGGGAGACAGCCATACGTTTCTCTCTCATTTTGAGGGGGCTTACTCACCGGGCTTTGATCCCGCGAAGCACTTGGAGCGGGTGGGCGTGGCCAATCAAACCACGATGTTGCGGGGAGAAACCGAGGAAATCCAGAACCGGATCCGCGCGGCCGTCGCCGGCCGGGATAGTGGCTCCACGGCAAATTTCCGTCATTTTGACACCATTTGCGGTGCCACGCAGGAGCGTCAAGATGCCCTCTTCTCCCTGCTGGGTGAACCCCTCGACTTGTTGGTTGTGATTGGAGGATACAACAGCTCAAACACCACCCACCTTGTGGAAATTGGCGAAAAAAAGCTGCCAACGTGGTTTGTTCGAAACGCCGGGTGCCTGGTTTCACCGACGGAAATCCGGCATTTTGATCTCCACAAAAAAGAGGAGATCACGACCCACAATTGGCTGCCGCCTTCGGATCAGCGTCTGGTGGTGGCCGTGACAGCCGGTGCCAGTTGCCCGAACAATTTGATTGAAGAAACCATTCGTCGTCTGCTGGAATTGCGGGGCGAAAAAATCCCATGACCCCCCTCCTCACCATTTCAGAACTTCGATCCACGGTCCGGGAGACGCCCGTTCCGGCCCGCCTCTTTGCGCAGGCCACCGAGGTCCTCAAACGGGAGTCCGCCAATGGGAAGCCCTACTTCGAGCTCAAACTCCGGGACTCCGGCGAGACCTTGCTCCTTCGGGCATGGAATGACACCCCCGCCTTTTATGCTTGCGAAAAATTGGCTGCGGGAACCCCCGTCGAAATTTCCGGGGAGTTTCAAGTCAATGGCCAATTCGGACTGGAAGGGCGGCGCTGGACGGTGCGGGTTCTCAACGACGAAGAGTCCGATGCCTTGTTCTCCGCGACGCAGGACACGTCCGTCGCTGCCATGGAGGATGTCGCCAACCACATCGAATCCCTTGCCGACCCGCGTCTCAAAGCCCTCTGTCAGGCCTTCCTCCGCGAATTCGGTTCCCGGTTTGCCCGCGCCTCGGCGGCCCGGGCCCATCATCACGCGCGAAGGGGGGGGCTGCTCGATCACACGGCCCAGATGTTGCGTTCCGCCGGGGCCATCAGCTCGGTTTACCCATCCCTCAACCGCGATCTGCTTCTCGCGGGGACTCTGTTCCATGACGCTGGAAAACTTTGGGAAACCTGCCCACCGGAGCGAGGGTTCGAAATTCCGCGGGACCTTCGTGGCGAATTGCTGGGGCACATCACCATTGGCATCGAAGTCATCAATTCCCTCTGGCGCTCGCTGCCGCTTGAGGAATGGAAGGACCTCACTCCACCCAGCGAAACCGTTCGCCTTCATCTGCTCCACCTTGTGGCCGCGCATCACGGCCAACTTGAATTCGGGTCGCCCGTTGAGCCCAAGACCCCCGAGGCCATCGCCCTCAACGCCATCGACAACCTCGACGCCAAACTTGAGATGCTGTTCCAAGCTGCCACGTCCCAGCCCGAAGTGGCCCCCGGCCTTCTGGACCGCATCCGCCCCCTGAACATCCATCCCGCCATCCCGCTTCCAAAATTTAGCCAGCCCTGAGAAGCGGCGGGATCAACGGGTCAGGCCCTCGGCGCAGCAAATTCCACGCCGTCACCAAAGCTTTGAGCCCGGCCATTTCGATGGAGGGATCGACGCCTGCGCCCCAGAGGATGCGGCCATCATCGTGTTGGAGCTGCACATAGGCGGCGGCGCTGGCATCCGAGCCGCCACGCACGGCGTGCGAACGGTAATCGGTCACGGTGAAATCCTTCAGGCCCGCCATCTCCAAAGCATGCACAAAGGCATTGATCGGGCCGTTGCCATCGCCCTCGATTTTGAGGCTTTTCCCGTTATGGCTGATCGTTGCGTTGCAATGCACGTGACCGCCGCCGGGTTGATGGACAAGCTCATATTTCGTGAGACGAAGGTGATTTTCCTGATTCACGAAATGTTCGAAAAACGCGTCGCGGATTTCATCGGCCGTGAGTTCCCGGCCATGGTGGTCCGCGAGATCGTAGATGAATTTCCCGACGATCGGATGCATCGATTTCGGCAGATCAAAACCATGTTCCCGGTCCAACACATACGCGACCCCGCCTTTCCCTGATTGCGAATTGATGCGGATGATCGCCTCGTAGGAACGTCCGATGTCCTGGGGATCGATGGTCAAATACGGCACACCCCAGGCAAGATCCGGATTGTTCCGGCTTTCCTTTTGTCGCCGGTCGAGACCTTTTTTGATGGCGTCTTGGTGCGATCCAGAAAAAGCGGTGAACACCAACTCGCCGGCGTAGGGATGACGCTCCGGGATCGCGAGACGGGCGAACTTCTCGTATTTCAGACGGATATCTGTGAGGCCGGAAAAATCGAGACCGGTGGGGAGGCCGTGGCTGTTCATGTTGAGCGCGACGGTGACGATGTCGAGGTTGCCGGTGCGCTCGCCATTTCCAAAAAGCGTGCCTTCCACCCGCTCCGCCCCTGCCATCAGGCCGAGTTCCGTGGCGGCCACGCCCGTGCCGCGGTCGTTGTGGGTGTGCAGAGAAATGATCACGGCATCGCGGCGGTGCAGATTCCGGCCCATCCATTCGATCATATCCGCATACACATTCGGAGTGGTCCACTGAACCGTGTCCGGCAAGTTGATGATCATTTTTTTCTCCGGTGTTGGCTGCCAGACACCGATCACGGCGTTGCAAACGTCCGCTGCGAAATCGAGTTCCGTGTCGGAAAAGGATTCCGGGGAATACTGCAATACCACCTCGGTTTGCGGAATCGTTGAGACCAGTTCCTTCACCAACGTGGCACCGTCCACAGCGATCTGCTTGATCGATTCACGACTCGCATCGCCAAACGTCACCCGACGCTGCAACGGCGAGGTCGAGTTGTAAATGTGCACAATCACCCGCTTCGCACCTGCAATCGCTTCAAAACTGCGGCGGATTAGCGGTTCGCGGGTCTGAACCAAAATCTGGATTGTCACGTCCTCCGGAATGCGGTTTTCCTCGATCAAACGGCGGCAAAAATTGAACTCCGTGTCCGCTGCGGAGGGGAACCCGATTTCGATTTCCTTGAAACCAATCGCCACCAAAAGCTCAAAAAACTCCAGCTTTTCCTCAATCGACATCGGCTGCGGCAGCGCTTGATTGCCATCACGAAGATCGACCGAACACCAGGTCGGAGCACCATCGATCACCCGGCCCGGCCAGGCCCGGTCGGGCAAAGAAACCGCCGGAAACGGGCGGTATTTGGAAAGACTGTTTGGTTTCATCACATGACCGCGCTTCGAGCGCGGAGTTATCCAAAGATAGCCAAGACCCATGAGGAGTGGCAAGGTTCGCATGAACCGGGGGTCAGTCCTTTTTTCTTGCTTTTTTTGAGTCCGGCCTCAAGCAATAAGAAATGGACGGACCCGTGCCTTGATTGTAATACCCAGACGGATGTCCAACTTGAAGTTTAGGTTCCGCATCTTGCGCTGGTTGGAACGGGTTATGCCTCTGACACTTTTGTGGTGGATTTTGTGGCCACCTGCTGCGGCCCAAGCCATGAGACATGTCGGCCACTCACGTCCGGTGGATTGGCGGAACGTCGCCCCATTCTTGCGGCCAACAGGCTCAGTTTTTCTGTGGAGGTGGCGGGCGCTGACCCGCTTTATTTTGCTTCAGAGTCTTACAGTCTGGCCGGACCGGCTGCGCACGACTCGCTGGCGGCGACGCGTTCGGGTGGAGAAACTTTCCACGCTCCTGGCCATGCAGGCCGAGGGGATTCCCATGATCTTGGCGACCCTTCACACGCATGGGCTGTCTCTGCTGCGTCACTCTCTGAGATCGCACGGCCTTCCCGCTGCCACCCTGGTGCTTGACGGGAGCGGGCACGGTGACAAGACAGGTGCCAGAGATGCCCTTTTGGATCAACGCATGGGGTTGGTGGGATCCCCGAATCTGTTTGATACCCGGGAGATCCGCGCTGCGGTGCAGTTCTTAAAAAAGGGCGGATGTTTGATCATCGCCTGTGATACCCGGCCTCCGCAGAGTCTCACCGTTCGCACTCCCCAAGGCGGTTTCACCATGGCGCTGGGTCCGCTGCGCATGGCCCGCTTGACCGGGGCCACTGTCTTTCCGGCTGTGGTTTGCGAGGAGAGACCTTGGAGGGTCGTGATTCATATTGGGAATCCCATAAACATTCCCGGTGAGGCCTCCACCGGAGAAAATCGGGGATTCGAATCCGCGTGCGCGTCATTTGCCCATGCTGTTCTTCCCATCGTTGCAAAATACCCGGAGCAAATGGACCCAACCCACGTCCATTGCTGGAGTTCGTAACAATACCAAAGAGTCCGACCTTATAAGCTATCAAATGAAAAATCTCTTGGCCCGCCAACTTGAGCACACACCGATCGCCGTGACCGGCTTGGGCGCATTCAGTGCAGCAGGCACAACGGCCAATGATCTTTTCGAGCGCGCCGTGGAAGGAGTGCCCCTCTCTTCCATTCATGAGCGACATGGGGTGTCGATGGTTGCCTGTGCCGCGCCGTGGACAGATCGACTCCCGCCGGAGTTTCGAATGGCACGTCATATGGATCACTGTGCGAGGATGTCGCTATCGGCCACGCGGGAGGCCTGGCTGGCTGCCGGTTTGGGGGAGACGGACATTGCGGCAGATCGTATCGGGGTCTTTGTAGGCTCGTCCAGGGGGCCGGTCCAGCTCTGCGCGGCTGCCAACGATCCATCCGGCCCGGCCAATCCCAAGCCCAGCCTGGCAGCGAACACAACCTTCGCGTGCATCAGCGGCGTCGTGGCCAATTTTTTGGGGGCACGGGGGCCGGCCGTGACGGTCTCAGCCACGTGCGCCTCATCAGCGCACGCCATCATTCTTGCAGCCCAACAAATCCTGCTTGGAACCATTGATGTTGCCATTGCCGGAGGCTGTGAGGCTCCGCTGATTCCCTCGATTTATTCGCAGTTGCGTTCCGCAGGTGTCTTGGGATCCCATCCCGACCCCCGAAAGGTGTGTCGCCCGTTTTCCGCATCGAGGAATGGACTGGTGCTTGGCGAGGCTGCGGCATTCCTGATTTTGGAATCATCGCATGTGGCGCGTCGTCGCGGTGTTCGATCTCTCGCCCGGCTGTCTGGTTGGGGTGCCGGATCAGATGAAGTCCTGCGGGCGGGAATGTCTGAAAGTTCCGGGAATCTTCATCGAAACATGATCGACGCCCTGGAGCTTGCCGGGATCTCACCCGATAAAATCGGCTACGTCCATACCCACGGTACCGGCACCGAACTCAATGACCGAATGGAGGCCCAAGCCTTGATGCAGACTTTTCCCCACGGCGTGCCATGTTCTTCGACAAAGCCCATCACCGGTCATTGTATGGGGGCCTCCGCCGCCCTGGGCACCGTGATCGCTCTCAAATCCATGGAATGCGGGCTCTTGCCTCCAAGCGTCAACTGCCAGCCTCAGGATCCCGGTTTTGATCTGGACCTGATACATTCTTCGTCACGTCCATCCCATCCGTCTGCGTTGATGGTAAGCTCCTCCGGATTTTGGGGCACCAACGCTCAGTTGGTCTTCAGTGCTGTGTAGCTGCCTCAGAATAGTTGGCTCCGAGGGACATCGCGTAAGGACGAGAGACACCCGCGATCTCCTTTCCTTGATTCTCGCCTTCGGCATCGATGAAAACGCGGTTCAGCATGGTTTCCGAGATTACCCAGCCCCGTGAGACAACTTGCCTTTGGGCTTCCGCAATGGCGTTTTGCATCATGACATGGTTGAAGGCCTCGTTGGCAAGGGGGCCGCTGCCATCAATTTCGACGCGATAACGATCAACATCACGTTTCTCGAAGTCGCACATCGTCGGATAAATTTCAGTGCCCCGGCTGGTGATCCGCACAAGCCTGAAGCCATGCTTCCGCAGGATCGGACCAACTTCTTGCGCGCGTAGTCGGTAAAAGATCTGGATCAACTTGATGCTCACCAAGTCAAATTGCACGAGACTCGCAACAGCCTCTCGAAGCGGCTTGGCTTTCAAAGCACTGCTGTAACGACCGAGAGTTCGGTCCGTCGCGTTGATGTCGGCCAGGACATCGCTCAATGTCCTGTCGGCGGCATGGGGCGAGGCGAGCAGATAGTCCCGCATGACGCGGGCTCCATATTGGCCGTAGCTGCGGATGGATTGGAGGCTGCCAGCGCGTCCGATGTCGAAAAGCGAGTCGAGGTAAATGCCCGTCTCGCGTGTGAAGAGATCCCGAACGGCTGGCATGATGGCGGTCGCCTTCTCATCAACAGAACCAGAAGGGGTGAACGCCACATCAAGACCCGAGTCATCAACGAACATGTCAAACCCCACGATCTTCGACCTGGAGCGCACGGGATTGGGCGGAGCGTTGCGTTCAACGAAGTCCGCCCATTGACTGCCACTCGGATGCATAACGGCGGCATACTGCTCATAAGAACGGAGTATCCTCTCGAACAGGGGTCGCAGGCCAGTCTCAGCACGCGCCACGGCGAGGTCCTTGACTGTTGTTTGCGGATGCTCGTGCTTGAGTTTGCGCAACTCGCTCACCTTCCTTGCAATTTCGACGGCAAACTCATGCGTGCCAAGACGTTCGCGTCCCTTGGCGATCTGGAAGGGCCCCTGCTTGATGTCGCCCACAAAGCGGCCATCCGCCAGCACCTCAAGCACAGCGGTCTTGATAAATTCGGCAGCCAAAATGTTGGCTGCGCCGCCAATATGCAGGAGCATTTCTGCGGCCGCATCAATGAGCGCGACAGGGTTGGCCTTGTCTTGTCCAGCGATGTCATCGGCAGTGCCTCCCATGGTTTCAAACATGGAGACCGCCCGCGGATTATTGGGATTGGTATTGTTGGAACTGACCAAGCCAACTCCCCCCGTCACTTTGGCGGCAATATCAGACCCAATGTCGCCGAACATATTGCTGGTAACCACGACGTCGAATCGCTCCGGCGTGGCTGCAATGGCGGCAAGACCATCATCAATGATCATAAAGGCAGCTTCGATCCCCCTGTCGCCGAGACGTTCCCGGTTGTAATCGCGGGCCACCTTGAGGAACGTTTCCTTGAAGAGTCCACCGGTAATTTTGAGAATGTTGGGCTTTTCCAATGCCGTGACTTTTTTGCGTCCATCGCGCAAGGCGGCTTCAAATGCAGCACGGCAAATCAGTTCGCAACCCTCGGGTGTTTGATGTCGCAGAGCCTGGGGATAATTACGAGAGAGACGGTGTTCGATAGACGCGTATAAGTCCTCGACATTTTCCCGTACAAACAAGATGTCTGCGCCGGGGATGCCGGGTGCGATTGGGTCGAGGGTCACGCAACGACGAATGTTGGCATATTGCTCAAAAGCTTTGCGAATGGTCACATTGCGACTGGGCTCATCGCCTTCGTCCAAGGTGCGAAGAGCCCCTTTCAGCACTGCGTCGGCTTTGCTTGCGTCGAGGAGCGTTTGCCGCTCAAGCTGTGTTACCAACTCCTTGACGGCTTTGAGCGTGCCGGGCTGAAGCTTTGCGAGAAGCTTTTTGTAAAAATCGTTGATGTTACCCGCGGCACGAGCCTCTTCTTTTGCCAGCATCTCAAGATCTTTTCCCACGCCGGCAGGAAGTCGGTTCGCAAACTCTGCGGCATACGCCTCAGGAGCATATCGTTGCAAAAGCGAAAACATCTCGCAAGCATCGGGATATCCAAGGGAACCTTCAACATAGGTTATGTCGAGCCCCGTCGCTTCTAATACCACCTTGGTGGCAGCGATACATTCAGGCCCGATTCCTTGACCTTTGATGACTAGAATGCAAGACGGTTTACTTGGTGTATCGGGTGGTTTCATGGGTGATGTTGGACTTTAATTTGTTCGGTAGCAGCTTTCGATTATCCATGACTCATACATCATGACCGGGAGTTATGCCGTATTTTACCCACAAATGCCGCGTTTTGTATCATTCGTTGATAGCATCCCGGTCGGTTAGCCCAAGCGTCCTGGCAGGGAAATTTCAAACAAGCGTTCGCCGCCTTCGCCCTGGCCCTCGAGGGGGTTGAGGGTGAGGGATTGGTAGGCGGCTTCCAGGGCGCGGGGGTCGGCACGGAGTTCGGGATACATGGATTTGAGGCGTTCTTTGACCCAGCGCTTGGCCATCATGCGATCGACGGGGTGGATCGGCGGCTCACCTTGAAGTTTGGAACGGATCAGCTCGAAGATGTTCATAGTTCCAGAAAATTTTGGAGGAGGTGTTTGCCCTCCAGGGTGAGGATGGATTCGGGATGAAATTGCACGCCATGGACGGGGAGTTCGCGATGGACGAGGCCCATGATTTCTCCCTCGGCGGTCTCGGCGGTGATTTCCAGGCAGGAGGGCAGGGATTCCCGCCGCACAATGAGCGAGTGGTAACGCGTGGCCTCAAAGGGGGTGGGCAGACCGGCAAACACGCCGGTGTTATTGTGCAGGATGGGGGAAGTTTTGCCGTGCATGAGCCGGTCCGCACGCACGACCTCGCCCCCATAGACGTGGCCGATGCTTTGATGACCAAGACAGACGCCAAGGATGGGAATCCGCCCGCCAAAGGCACGAATCACTTCACAGCTGATGCCGGCTTCCTTGGGGGTGCAGGGACCGGGCGAGACACAAATGTGGTGCGGTGCCAGGGCTTCGATCTCGGCCACCGTGATTTCATCATTCCGTCGCACGAGCGGTTCCACTCCCAGTTCGCCAAAATATTGGACGAGGTTGTAGGTGAAGGAATCGTAGTTGTCGATGACCAGGAACACGGCAGGTGATGGTTGTTGGCACTTTCCTATGTGCTTGAGGATTGGCAAGTCATAAAAGTCGGGGCGAATAGGATTACGGATGATTCAAACGGGACGACGGTGAATGTCGGTTTATTGAGGGGCAGCGACCTTTCGGCCATCTCATCCTTTGAACAAGGTTGCGAAGACTTTCAAAAAAACAGGTGACGATTTTTCATCAGCGCGGTGGAACCGCAATTGTTGGCGTCGTGCTTTGGCGCCAGGTCAGGATCGTGCCTTGGGGTAGAAGCCGAACGGCGCGGATGATATCCCAATTGGTGAGACGAAAGCCGCCCAAGCTGGATTCGGTTTCCATTTGTGATGGATTGCCGGCTCCATGAAGCCCGAATGGCAGTGGGGCGGGGTCATCGGATTTGGCCAAGTTGATCCAAACCACACCCACCGGATTATTGGGGCCGGCTGCCAGAATTTCGCGTTTCGCGAGGGTGGGCATGGGCCCGGGTGTTGGCGACGGACCGGCGTAGAAGGAACTCACGGGGCGGGGTGCCTCTCTTGACTCGCGGAGCGTTGTCAGTTGGGGGCGGGGGATGGCATCCTGGATGATCCACGTTCCGCGCCCGCGCAGTCCCGGTCGGGCGGAGTGAATGGGGAACACCGCCACGAGCCGGCCTCCTTCGGAAATTTCCAAGCGTGCCAGATCCACGATGGCCGCGCTCACTGGCTTTGCAGGATCAGCCGGGGGCTGGGCATAGATCCGTTCTTCAATCAGATAGGCTTCGACGTTGGGAACCCGAAACACGGTCCCGGCAGGCGGATTGGCCGGGAGGGTTGGGTTGATGCTTCGAAGGAACGCCTCGTCGCAGTGAAAGCGCTCGGCCACAAGTTCCCATGGCGAGTGATATGTGAGAAAAGGTTGAGCCAGGAGCTCGTCATAGGTGAAGGGGAGCGCTTGGGGAGGAGACTTGGATTTTTTGGTGGTGGATGACGGGATGTCTTCCGCCGGGTGCCGGCGTTTGGGGGCTGCGATAAATCGAAAATCTTCGGGGCGCAGTTCGTAGGATTTGAAGACCTCTCCGACTTCGCGTCGGGCTCTTTCCCGCAGGGTCTCTTCGTCCATGATGCCCCCATGGGCGAGTTGATAGACATACATCAGCTTCTCAAAATGGGGACTTCTTTTTCCATTGATCAGACCTGGAGAAAAATCTTTGCGATCGAGGTGAACTTGGAACAACAAGACGTTGGGATCTACCCCCGGAGGAAGGTTGGGAACGGGTGGCGCCGAGGCGGGTGGGGTGCCCGTGGTTGGTTTTGCAGCCGGGGCCGGCATCATCGCAATTTCTTCCACGCTGGGAATCCGGAGTTCGTCCCCGATCCGAATCAGATTGCTGGTCAACCCATTCGCGGTTTTGAGTTGATCGACGGTGATTTTGTGAGCCCGGGCAATTTTGATGAGGGCATCTCCCTTCTTGACGACATAGGTGCCCGAGGGATCCGGGGCCGCCTCCGGTTGGGCGGGAACTTCTCCGGCAGCCACCCGAACGGGGTCCGGCACACGCATTCCCCACGCGGACTCCGGCGTTGGCTCCACCTCCCACTTCCACTTCACCGCCTCCTCCAGCCCCGCTTCCACGCGGCTGAATGACGCAGGCCTGGCCTGACAGAATCCCGCAAGCGGCACGGCCATCAGCGCCACGAGTACAGGCAGCAACCTTGATCTATGAAACAAAAAATTCATCAGCACCCAGATTCGCCCAAGTCATTCCACATCTCAAGCCCCGAAGTCAGCCTCGAAGTCCATCGTGCAGGAAACAATGAATGCTCTATCCCACTCCGCAGGCGGAGAGGGCATCCATGAGACGGTCCACACGATCACGTCGGGCATTTTGGCCCATGAGACCAATGCGCCAGATTTTGCCGGCAAGGGGGCCAAGGCCGGCTCCGATTTCGATGTGGTGATCGCGCAGGAGAGCCTGACGAATGGGAGCCTCCTCGAAACCCTCGGGCAGACGGAACGTGGTGAGAGGATTCAGGCGGTCATTTTTGGGAACGAGGGGTTCAAAGCCGAGCGGCTGGAAACGTTCGATCAGATACTTGGCGGCGTCGGCATGTCGCGCATGGCGTGTTTCCAAGCCCTCCTCCAAGACTTCTGCCAGGGCCTCATTCAAAGCGGTGACCATGCTGATGGGGGCGGTGTGATGATAGCTGCGTCCACCTTCCCCATCCACGTAAGCAAGGATTTCGGAGAGATCGAAATAGAAGCTCGGCACCTTGCTTTTGCGGGAAAGGTAGGTTTCGCGTGCCCGCTCGGAGAGGGAGACGGGGGAGAGTCCCGGTGGGCAGGCCAGGCACTTCTGGGTGCCCGAGAACACCAAGTCCACGCCCCAGGCATCAATCTCGACCGGCATCCCGACCAGGGCAGTGACACAGTCCAAAGCGAGCAGGCCACCGACTTCGTGAACAGCCTCTGAAAGCCCGTCCACGCGTTGATAGACCCCGGTCGATGTCTCCCCACAGACCACCGCGGCGATTTTGGGGCGATGACTGCGAATGGCTTCGAGCATGGCGTCCAGGGGCACGGCCTCCCCCCAGGGGGCCTGGACTCTCAGCACATCCACGCCCAACTTGTCCGCAAGGTTCGCCATGCGGGTCCCGAAAACCCCGTTCACCCCAACCACCATTTTGTCGCCGGGTTCCAAAAAGTTAAGCAACAAAAATTCCATGCCCGCGCTGCCGGTTCCACTCACCGGGAAGGTGATCCGGTTGGTGGTCCGAAAAACGCTTTTCAGCCGGGTTTTGCATTCTTCCATGGTTTGCAAAAATTCGGGGTCCATGTGCCCGATCATGGGACGGCCCAGGGCCTCGCGCACACGAGGGGAGATGTTGCAGGGACCGGGCCCGAGGAGAAGCTTTTCAGGCTTTTGCATAAGTGAGTTCTGAGATGGAAACCGTGAGAAAAATCAACAATCCATGCGGTCAGTTCGGCAGGTAAAGGATACGCCCGCAATTGGGGCAGTGGACGATGGCTTTTTCGCCACGAACTTCCAGAGTGGTTTGGTGGGTGACCTTCATGTGACAACCCGTGCAAACGTCATTCTCAAGAGGCACCACAGCCGTGTCTCCCTTGCTGCGGAAAATCCGGTCATATTGATCCAAGAGGTCCTCATCCAAACCTTCGGCAGACTCCTTGCGGGCTTTTTCCAGATCGGAGATCAGGGCTTCGACATTGGGAATCTTTGCGTCAAGCAAGGAAATCGCTTTGTCGATCCGGGCCTTCTCCGATGCGAACTCCGCCTCCGCCGCCTGGATCCGGGGAGCCAGGGCCTCGGCTTCTTCCATAAAAACGATCTCCCGGTCCTCGATTTGAGAGATGGCTTTTTCGTTGGCCGCAATTTCGTGCGAGAGAGCTGTGAACTCCTCATTCTTCCGGGTTTGGAGTTGCTGATTTTTGTAGCGATCAATGGCGGAGCGCTTGGTGCCAGCCTCGATTTCCAAATTCTTTTTTTCGATCTCAATTTCTTTGAGACGCGTTTTGGCCGCATCCAGACGAGCGGCACAATCGGCCAGTTGCTTCACGCGCGCTTTGCGTTCCTCGGGAACTTGAAGGAGTTCGGACCGCAGGGAGCGGATTCGTTGGTCACGGTCTTGGAGGGCAAGCAATCGCTCAATGGTATCGATCATGGTTGTTATTTATGCGCGAACGAGTGGGAACGTGCAACTGTGATTGACGGACTGAGGGCTGGTTTGGCGATTTTTACAGATCGGCGTTGAATTTTTTTACGGCTCCTGCGTTGATAAACAAAAATCATGGAGAGTCTTGCAACGAGCATCCCTGACAAGGGCAAAAGTGGGGTTCGGATGGCTCGCATCGACGGCCTGAGGGCACTGGCCATTCTGGGCGTCATGTTGCATCACTTCGGCGTGAAGCCGGAAGGCCTGGTATGCTGGCTGGACTGGGGGCCGGTAGCTCCGACGGTCTTTTTTATCCTGAGCGGGTATTTGATCACCAAGAGCCTCTTCAAAATGCAGGAGACCGGGCGAACGGGGGCGGTTGCGATAGCAGGGTTTCACCTCAAGAGGCTGGCCCGGCTTTTGCCGGCATTGTATCTCATGCTTTTGGTGGGCTGGTTTTCCGGTCTGCCTGAATTCCGGGAGGGGATCCTCTGGCACCTGACCTTCCTTTCCAATATTTACATGGCTCTCACGGGTGAATGGGCCGGGCATGTTTCGCAGATGTGGTCGCTTTCCATGCAGGAACAGTTTTACCTTCTTTGGCCACTCATCCTATTTGTGCCAGCCCGTTGGCTTGGCTTCGCTCTGGCCGGGGTGGTGCTTGGAGCCCTCAGCTTTCGGGTTCTCTGCATTCACTGGGAAGCTCCGGAAATGGTCCGGTGGTTGCTCCTTCCCGGGTCTCTGGATGCTTTTGCCGGGGGCGGATTATTGGCCCTCCTCTTAAAAAATTTTCCAACTTTTCAGTTCGGAGGTTGGAAATGGTTGGCGGGCTGTCTTGCCGTGGCGAGTTGGGGAACGGCCCGCATCCTCCGTCATATGGATGGGACTGGCAATGTGCTGGTTGCTTTGGTGGATCTCTTTGAAGTCGCATTTTTTTCCTGGTTGATTCTACTGATTATTCAATCGCCCCAGAGCCTGATTGGCCGATTCCTCGCCACGAGACCCATGGCGGCCCTGGGAAGATTCAGCTATGGGCTGTTCATTTGGCACATGCTGGTATTTTGCGCCATGGCCCCCCACTTGGATCGGGCCGGGCTGACGGTGGCTGATGGCATGTTTGCCCGCACGATGCTGTTGGTGGGGGCCAGTGTGATGGTGGCCTGGCTTTCGTGGATCGCCGTGGAGCGTCCGGCCGTGGCCTGGTCAAATGCCGTGGCCGCGAATGCCCCCCGCCAAATGGTTCGCGCCCGTCAGTTGGCATCCCGCCTCATGTGGCGGATCCAAGACCTGCTGGCCGGTCGTGAGTCGGCGTGAATCTATCCCCGGCGCTGCGCAAAAAACTGACCCCGCCCCTCGCCCGTGGTTTGGTAGGCCCATCTTCCGGAAAAGGCTTCCGTCATCACAAAGTGCAAACAAAAATCCCGGGTGCCCATCAGGTGGGAAGGAAGTTTTTTCCAGTCCAGACAAACATCATCAAAAATCACCACGGCCTTTTCGGCCGCAAAGGGTTTTGCAATCTCCCACTCGGCAAGAATGCCTGACGTGAAATGCATGGAGTCTTGGAAGAAGAGATCCCAACTTCCGGCGGAATCCCTCAGAAGCGGGGGGAGCACCTGACGGGAATCGCCTTCCACAAAGGTGATGTCCACACCGGGAAAGTCGGCTCTGGCCCTGGCAAGGTTTTCTTCACGGAACCCGCGCAATTCTCTCCAATCCTCGAGGGGAATGCTCACATCGGGATCTCCGTCATAGTCGATCGTGAAGATGCGGACGCCTCCGCCATTGTGGTGAGCGGCTTTGGCGAGAGCATAGGTTCCGAGGCCCTCGAAGGTGCCTGTTTCAACGATGGTTGTTGGTTTGTGCCAGCGGACCGTGTTGTAAAGGCGGCGGGCTCCGGCGGGATGGGTTGACCAAGGATGCTTCCAACGGGAGCGGGGCAGGTCGTCGAGTGGGGCGGGATCAGAACAGAGTCCTTTCCATGCGTGGGCAAGTGTCATCACTAGGAAATCTCCATCAGAGTCTGATTTGTCGAGCAAGGTTTTTGAGCGGCAAGAAACGCGGCAAGCTCGGCACGCAACTGGGCGGGCGTGTGGCGCGACTGAAGGCGGGCGATGGCTTAATTGGCCAACGCATCACACCGCTCGTTGCCGAGGTTGCCGGAGTGCCCTTTGACCCACTGCCAGAAAATTTTGTGGCGGGCCATCGCGGCATCCAATTCCCGCCAGAGGTCCGCGTTTTTGACAGGTTTTTTTGTTTTGGTGACCCACCCTGTTTTTTTCCAGTTTTTGGTCCACTCGGTTGCCCCGGAAATCAGGTATTTGGAATCGCTGTGGAACGTGACCTCGCACGGTCCTTTGAGGGCGTGAAGCGCTTGGATGGCGGCTTGGATTTCCATCCGGTTGTTCGTTGTGGCAGGAACAGCCCCGCTCAATTCTTTGCGGTGGGTTCCGTGGGTGAGCACGGCCGCCCAGGCTCCGGGACCGGGATTTCCAAGGCAGGCCCCATCGGTATAAATCACAACGTTTTTCATTTCAGCTCAAGGGGCCAATGTGTCAGCGCCTTCCAGAAATTCCAAGGCCCTGGTTTCCGACCAATACCGGTTTTGTTTGTTGAATGACACAAAACCCACATGTCCCCCATCGGCGGGAGCTTCAAA
The DNA here is from genome assembly GCA_040881805.1 of Terrimicrobiaceae bacterium. Lineage (GTDB taxonomy): Bacteria > Verrucomicrobiota > Verrucomicrobiia > Chthoniobacterales > Terrimicrobiaceae > JAJTZA01. The sequence goes on from JBBECL010000117.1 coordinate 17,205, forward strand.
ATAAAAAAATGGACTGCGTTCCGCTTCTTTAAATGGGAAGCAGGCGGGGGCAAGGAAGGGATCATTGCGGGCGTTGACCATAAGGGCAGGAATGGTGATCCCGGAGAGGACCGGCCGACAACTCGCCCTCTGCCAGTAATCCTCCGCGCTCAAAAATCCATGCAGCGGTGCGGTGTAGGCTCCGTCAAATTCCTGAAACGTGCGCATCCTGTCCAACCCGTGATCGAGCAGTTCCCCCGGAAATTGCCGCATCTTCTCCCGAATTTTTTTTCGCAACCCCACAAGAAAACGCCGCATATAAATCCGGTTCGCAAATTTTTCCAGCTGCCTGGAGCTTGAAGCCAGGTCACAGGGCACGGAAAAGGCCACTGCCGAAACGATCCTGCGATCCACATCCCGGCCCCCGTCGCCCAGATATTTTAACGTCATGTTTCCGCCGAGACTGAATCCAATCAAGTCCACCCGTTCATAACGTCCCGTGGCCAGGGCATGGGAAATCACCACCTGCAAATCCCCGGTCTCCCCACTGTGGTAGGAACGCAGCAGACGATTGGGCTCCCGGCTGCATCCCCGAAAATTCCATGCGAGAATATCCCATCCCCTGCCGTGAAGGGCCGCCGCCATGCCCTGGACGCAGGTGTTGCCCGCATCCCCTTCCAGTCCATGGGAAATCACCGCCAAACGCGAAGAGCCCCCGCTGATCTTCCAGTCCAAATCAAGGAAGTCACCATCGGGGATTTCCAGGCGCTCTCTGCACGAGGTGACTTGTCCGACCTTCCGAAATAATGCCGGGTAGATCGTTTGAAGATGCCCGCCCCACAAACCCCTTGGCGGGCGATACGGGGATGGATCAACGATTGGCATGCCCACAACTTGCGGAAATCGTGGCCGGCTTCCCAGAACTTTGTGACCGCCAGATCCATTACTTCATTCCGTGCGAAAATCTTTGTCCAACAACTCCTCCAACCTTTTCATGGCCTCCTCAAGTTGCTCCCGAATTTTGGTGGCCTCGGGTGAGGGATCGTGTGGTTCCGCAAAAATTCCGGCAAACCGTGTCACAAACGCCTTGTGTTCCCGGGTGTCCCCCGCTGCCGCAAACAGGCGACGAATTTGTGTCACAAGCTCCCCCGCCTCCCGAATTTTTTCGAGAGCCCGAGGCTCCGTCGTGGCCCCGGATGCAAGATCCATCAACTGACGGCACACAAACACCCGGCATCGCACCGGCCGGTGGTTATAAACCGTGCAACCGCCATTCTGATGAGCCGAACACGGCTGCAAAAGGTGCGGGACCCCTCCCTGTTTCTTGATCCTGAGCCCCAACGCCGCAAGGGCCCGGGGGTCATCGCCGGGCTGAAGCACCGCCCCAAAAAACATCACCCCATTGCAGCACATTCCGCAGGCTTCACAGAGCCTCGAGGCCGTCGCAAATTTTTCCGGATCGTCCATGCGGGTCACAAATGACGGACTATGACTCCTTGTCTCTAAAAAATACAGCCCGCCGCAACGAATGCTGCGACGGGCTGTTGTTCCCCCCAGAACAGCTAATGTTACAGCAGGCGGCGTGCCAAGTTTTTGATAATTCAAGGATTTTTCAGGTGTGAGACTCCCAGGGGGGTGATGAAGGTGTGGTCACTGGCCCCTGGGACCGCCGGCGTCCTCTGATTACCGCCCCCACTTTTGATCCCGTGGCTCCAGCTGATGGACCGGAAAATGACTGCGCCCTCCCATGCAAGGAGCACACGCCCCTGCGACCTCCTCCCACTGTTCCTATCCTTCACGTGACAATTCCGACACAAACCGGGAATGGGGGTGACACCCGATGCCGTTTGGGATTAAGTCAAAATCGTGAAAACTTATTTGCTCGGCATGGCGCTGATTCTGGGAATTGTGGTTGGGGAAGCACAGGCCTCTTCGAATGATGTCACCTTCACGGCGAGTCGGAAGAGGCTGGATTACTCGAAAGAGAAACAAGGGGGAAACAAACTTGTGGAAGAAAAGGAGATCGTTTACACGGTCAAAGCCACCAGCAAGTCGTTCCGGGATTTGACGGATGTGGTGATCAAATACAACATCCTCTACGAGGAAGAAGAGCATGGCTCCACGGAAAAAGCCAAGGTTAAGGAACTGGCGGGAAAGAAGGTTCTGCCCGGCATGTTGACCAACAAACCGGTGGAGTTCGACACCGATCCCATCACGCTAAGCCAAGCCAAATTGGCCTCCAACTGGTATTTCACATCGGGAGCAAGTCGCAAAGCCAAGGACCGTGTCGTGGGGCTTTGGTTCCGGGCCTTTGATGCGGAAGGTAATCCTCTGGGCGAGTATTCCAACCCCAGCACAGTCCGCACCAAATATTCTTGGAAAGAACCCCAGTAGCGGAGCATGGGAGCCATCTTAATGAGATGCGATCTTGTCAGAGGGCGGGGGAATCCTGTATGTTGAAATTATGTGGCGGTTTCTTTTTGTTCTGTTGAGCACATTATCTTTTTCTCTGGCTCAGGATTTTATTGTTCCCCTGCCTGAGGCGGAGGAGATCGTGCCAGTTGAAGTCGAGCCCACCCAGCCGACCATTGAAGGCATCGTCAAAGATATTTTCGAAACCAGGAAGCCATGGCAGATGGTGAACCCGGCAGCCCCCGCCTCGTTTGGCAGCGGCGAAAAAAATGTGAGCAAGGATTTTGGGCCGGGGACTCCCGTGAAGTCGGCGGGACTGATTATTTTTGGCATTGAGTGGTGATCGACCCGGTGTTGCGTTTTTTTGCGCGACATATCTCGAACCGGAAATGCTCCACGTGCATCGTCATGTGAACGCATTGACGGATTTTCATCCGCTGGTGATCACGCAAAAGCTGCGGGGATCCTGGCCGGGTGAATCCCCCCGCGTGGTGAAGCGTTCGATCACCAGAGAACTTGGCCGGCTCGTCGAACGGTGCTCCGGGATTCCCTGGCAGGTGAGCGACCGGGAGGCCCGGCAAATCACCGGTCTGATCCATCGCGGACGTGCCGACCTGCTGCATATCTTTTTTGGGAGTTCGGCGATTCACTTGCTCCCCGTGATCAGGAAATCATCAATTCCGGTGGTGGTGTCATTTCACGGATCGGATGTGGCCGGACCGATGGCCGGACGGCCTTATCGCAAAGCGCTTGATGAGATGTTTGACCGCGCCACGCTTGTGCCCTGTCGTTCCGAACATCTGGCCACGGCGGTCCGGGCCTTGGGATGCCCTGAGCAAAAAATTCGGGTGATGAGAGCCGTGCTGCCACCGATTGCCAAACGTGACATCACGCCACCTCCCGACGGGGCGTGGTCGCTTTTGCAGGCTGGTCGCATGGTTCCCAAAAAGGGCATGACAACCGCCTTGAAAGCTTTTGCCATGTTCCATCACCAATTCCCCAAGGCCACCTTCACGATTGCCGGGGAAGGACCACTCCGCGAATCCCTTGTGGAACTCGCCTCCGGGCTTGGGCTGTCGCAGTCGGTGGATTTTTGTGGTTTTTTGTCCCAGGAAGAACTCACAAAACGTTTCGAGAACACACACCTCTATCTTCACCCGAGCGAAACCGTGGACGGTGACACCGAGGGTGTTCCCAACGCGCTTTTGGAGGCCATGGCCCATGGCATTCCTTCCGTCGCGACGAGGCATGGCGGCATTCCCGAGGCCGTGGAAGACAACCTCAGCGGACTCCTTTGTGAAGAACACCAGCCGGACCAGCTTGCGGAATCCCTGCTCCGGCTGGCAAACGACCCCGGACTCTTCGCAAGCATTTCGGAGGGGGCCTCCCACCGGATCGTGGACAAATTTTCTCATGAGGCCCAAGCCGCACAGATCGCGGCCCTTTACCGGGAGGCGATCTCCCAAAAAGCCGGGTAGGTCATCAACTTCGGGCGAGATCGGCTTGCGGTTCCAGAAATCCAAGGCATCATGCGGCTCGCAATGGTGAAACTTGGAGTTCTTGGTTCGGGAAAAGGTTCGAATTTTGCGGCGATTCTGGAGGGGATTTCCTCGGGTCAGATTCCCGCCCGCGTGGAAATTGTGATGTCGGATCACGCAAACGCGGGAATCTTGGAACTGGCACGGAGTTCTGGCATACCAGCGGAAACGATCACCGAGCCGCGGTTCAAAACCCGGTTGAGTGAGGACATCGAGGCCGCTGTGGCCGAAAAACTCAAAGCTGCCCACGTCGGGTTGGTGGTTTTGGCCGGCTACATGCGCATGGTGAAGGCCCCGCTCCTTGAGGCCTTCCCCCATCGCATGATCAATATCCACCCCTCATTGCTGCCACAATTCCCGGGTCTGGACGCTTGGAAACAAGCCCTGGAGGCCGGGGCCACCGAGACGGGATGCACGGTGCATTATGTCGATGATGGGATGGACACCGGCAAAATCATCGCCCAAGAACGGGTGCCCATCCTTCCCGGGGATTCCCCCACGTCGCTCCATGCCCGCATCCAAGCGGCCGAGCATCGCCTTTTGCCGCGGGTCGTGGCTGAACTTTGTTCGGAAATTTCGGGCTTATGAAATTCCGCCTCTCCGACCTCAACCCCGAACAGCACGATGCCGCGACCCACGAAGACGGCCCGATGTTGATTCTTGCGGGTGCCGGCACCGGCAAGACCCGCACGATCACGGCCCGCATCGCGTGGCTTGTCGGTTGCGGCGCGGACCCTTCGAAGGTGCTTGCCGTCACGTTCACCAACAAAGCCGCGCGGGAAATGAAAGAACGCATCGCGGGCATGGTCGATCCCGATGACGCCAAGCAGATCACCTCATCCACGTTCCATTCGCTCTGCGTTCGGATCCTGCGGGCCGATGCCCACCTCCTTGGTTACAAGGAAAATTTTTCGATCTTTGACGAAGGCGATCAACTCGGACTCATCAAAAAAATTATCACCCGCGTGACTTCGAAGGATGAAAAGTTGGACCCCAACCTCGCCAAAAACCTCATCAGCAAAGCCAAAAACAACGCCTGGTCGCCGCCGAAAGACGAAGAGACCGTGATCGGGGCCGTGTATTTGCGCTACATGCAGGAACTGCGGGCGCTGAATGCCATGGACTTTGATGATCTCCTGGTTCAAGCCGTGAAGTTGCTGGCCGAATTTCCCCGCGTGCGCGAGAAATGGGCCGCCCGGGCCCGTCATTTTTTGGTGGATGAATTTCAGGACACCAACCGGCTTCAATTGGACCTTGTCACGATGCTGGCCGGGGGAGACCGGCCCGATGTGTGTGTGGTGGGTGATGATGACCAGAGCATCTATGGCTGGCGGGGGGCCGAAATCTCGAACATCCTTGAGTTTGAACGTCATTTTCCCAATCCCAAAATTATCCGTCTGGAGAGAAATTATCGCAGCACCCCGGAGATCCTCGGTGCCGCCAATCGGCTCATCCGAAATAATCCCCGCCGTCGCGAAAAGCGCCTGATCAGCCACCTTCCGCAAGGGGAACCCGTGCGGTTTCTTGGGGTGCCCGATGACAGAAAAGAGGCCGAGTTTGTGGTTGGTGAGATTGCCGCCCACCGCAACTCCGACCGCCTTCCCTGGGAGCACTTTGCGGTGCTTTATCGCATGAATGCCCAGTCACGACTGCTCGAAGGCGAACTCCGCAAGGCACAGATTCCGTATCGCCTGGTGGGGGGCAAAAGCTTCTTTGAACGCCGGGAGATCAAAGACATCACCGCCTACCTCACCGTGCTCGTCAACCCCTCGGATGACCCCGCGCTCTTGCGCATCATCAACACCCCTCCCCGGGGAATCGGCGCGGGAACCGTCGAACTCGCCCTGGCTTTCAGCGCCGAGCGGGAGATCCCCCTCTTCGAGGCGCTGCAACACCCCGACCACATGGCCACCTGTTCCCGCAAAGCCGCCTCGGCCATCTCGGCTTTTGCCGAAGAAATTCAAGCGGCCCGCATCCGGGTCGCCACCCCCGATGCGGAAGCCGCGCCGATCCTCTCCGAAATCTTGGCGGAATGCGGTTACATCGACGATCTCCGAAGATCTTGCAAGACACCCGAGGAATCACTCAACCGCGAAGAAAATGTCCACGAACTCCTTCGCGCCCTCGCCGATTTTCAAAAGCGCTCGAAGGAGGGCATCCGCGGCTTCCTGGACGAAATCAATCTGAACCGCGAACGCGAGGAAGATCGCCAGGAGTCGGCCGACGGAGTCACTCTCATCACATTTCATGCGGCCAAGGGCTTGGAATTTCCCCATGTTTTTCTGGTCGGTGCCGAAGACGGGCTCCTTCCCCACGAGCGCTCGAAAACCGAAGACACCGTCGATGAAGAACGCCGCCTGTTTTATGTGGGCATCACCCGCGCCATGCGGTCTCTTGTGATCACGTGGTGCCGCGCCCGCACCAAATTTGGAAGCCCCATGCACTGCCGCCCCAGCCCGTTTCTGCGGGAGATCATGGGCGATGGCGTCATTGAAGAAAGCTACGAGGAAGTCATCAATCGTCCCATGGCCGAGGAAGATGTCGCGGCCCAATTTGCCGCGCTCAAGGCCCGGCTCGCCGCCAGCTAAGCTCCACCGTCCAGGCGCTGACGCAAATCGCGGACCGACTCCTCGATCCGGGCAAGGATTTCCCGGGTCTCTTTCTGGGGAGCCATCGGATCCGGCAACGTGGACAGTTCCTGCATCGTGGACACAATGATCCCGATAAAAAGGTTCAGGATCGTGAACGTGGCGATCATGATAAACGGCACAAAAAATGCCCAGGCCCATGGAAAAACTTCCATCACCGGTCGCACAATCCCCATCGACCAACTCTCAAGGGTCATGATCTGGAACAGCGAATACAGGCTCTTGCCAATCGTTCCGAACCAAGCTGGAAACTGAGGCCCGAACAGCGTGGTCGCGAGCACCGCGGCCGTGTAGAAAAAGATGGCCATCACGGCCGCCACCCCAAAAAGCCCGGGGATGGAATGCAGGAAAGCGGCCACCACTTGACGCAACTGCGGAACAACGGTCAGCAAACGCAAAACCCGGAGCACCCGCAGCGAACGCAGCACAGACCAGGGCCCCACCGCCGGCACAAGCGCAATTCCCACCACCAGAAAATCAAACCAGTTCCAGCCGCTGCGCCAGAACAGGCCACGAAACGCCACCAACTTGAGCCCGATCTCAATCAGAAAAACCACCAGGCAGGCCTTGTCCAGGGCCTTCAACATCGGCCCGTATTGTTGCATCAACGCCGGAGACGTCTCCGCCCCGAGCACGGCGGCATTCAGCAAGATCACCGCCACAATAAAAACCTGCACATTTCGGGATTCCACCCAGGCGGCAATTTTCGCCCGCCAGGCAGGAATATCCTTCTGAGAAAGCAATTGGTCCAAGTCACTCATTTGTGCCATGCAAGATTGTTCACTTCCTGCCGGAGTCAATCCCGGAGTTGCGCAAGTGCCAGCCCCTGCGGGATGGCTTGGCGGAGGCGGCGGAGCCCGGAGCGCCCCAGCGCAAGCGGCGATGACAAGCCATCCAGCGTCACATGAGCCCCGCGGGTCGGACTGATTTCCACCGATAGAAGACGAGAGGTGTTGAGGATCGTGGAGCGATCGATGCGCAAAAAAGGCGGCTTGGGCAGGTTGCGTTCGTAAGTGCCCAGGGATTGGCAGATCAGCAACGGAGGATTGCCGGCAACACTCACGCGGGTAAAATCTTTTTCCGCCTGCAACACAATCACATCGCCCAGCGGTGCGACAATGGTTCGTTCCGGAGTTCTCAAACAAATTCTGTCCGCCATGGCGTAGGGGGTTTCGTCATGGTCCGGTGAGTTGATCACGCTTTGAAGCCGCTGGATGGCTTCCGCCAACCTTGCCGGACGCACGGGCTTCAAGAGATAATCCACAGCCTGAACATCGAAGGCCCGAACCGCATACTCGGTATAGGCGGTGACAAAAACCACGGGCAGTGGAGACGTGAGATTTTTTAGAAGGTCAAACCCCGTGGCCTCGGGCATGCGGATATCCAAAATGAGAGCCTCCGGCTTGTGGCGGGCAATGTTCACGAGGGCCTCGGCCACCGAGGCCGCTTCTGCAACAACCGAGACGTTATCAAGTTCGGCAAGCAACTCTTTGAGGCCCTGACGGGCCAGCGGTTCATCATCCACCAGCATCAAACGAAGCATGGGTCCCCCTTCAGCGTGAGCCTGGCTCGAACCCATCCCCCCTCTTCGGCCATCTGAAAATCATGCCGCCAAGGAAAGTGCAGGTCGAGCCGCCGCTGCAGGGTGTCCAGCCCGAGGCCTTCCGGCTTGTGGGGGTCTGTGGCGAGGTGGCCGGTGTTGGCCACCACGATCTCCAGGTCGCCCTCTTTCACGTGGGCCGTGATCTCCAGCTTCATGGGGTTGTTCGAGGCATGAAGCCCGTGCTTCACGGCATTTTCCACCAGCGGCTGCAGCAAAAAGCTGGGGACCTGACGCCATCGCGCCGCTTCGGAAATGCCATAACTCAGGTCCAATCGGTCACCGAAACGGGTTTTTTCAATCGCCAGATAAGATTTCATGGCCTCCAGTTCATCGGAGAGCGGACTGATCGTTCGTTTTCGATGATCCAACGAATAGCGCAGGTAGTCGGAAAGCTCCCTCAACATTTCTGAGGCGGTGTCCGGATGTTGGGGGATTTCCGCCACGATGCCATTCAGCGAATTAAAAAGGAAGTGAGGGTCAAGCTGCGCCCGCAGCATCTGCAACTCCATGCGATGGGCCTCTTGCACGGCCTGCTCGGCAATCAGCATTTCATTTTTGAGGGCGGCTCCGGTCTTTAACCAGAAGTAACCGAAACTCCACCCCAGAAAAACCATCCACATGAGAAGAACCCGAAGCAGAAAATTTTCAAAGGCCATGAATCGCGGATTGTGCCATCCGGTGACCTCGGCAAAGACATGGGTCAAACACGCCAAAGCCACGGAGGAAAAAAAACTGCAAACCGCAACCAGAAACGCCGTCCGGATTTCAAAGTCGAGTTTCCGATAAATCGGACGCAAAAGCAGGCTGACCCCAAAGGCAATCGCCTCGCTGAAAACCGTAAAAACCAATGCCCGCGCCACATCCCCGTGGAAAATGAAACGCACCACAAAAACAGCGGCCCCAAAAGCCATCCAAAGCAGCAGGTTCAAATGCCAGAATTTGATCCCTTGCCCCATCCATGACGGCAAGCTTCTGGTCGCGGTTCCTTTCATGGCCGGAAGTCTGGGCCAGATCGGGTGGCCGGGTCAAATCCGCTAATGTCTTTTTAGCTGACGAATCCGTTCGGCCATATGTCGGTCGGCGGCGTCCATGTCCTCCAGGAGTTGAAGGATGCTCATGGCCGATCCGCCAAGACTGCTGACCGTGGTGCGCTCGAGGTTGTCGTCGGTGGCGACGGTCACATCCAGCTCGGGGGCATATTTCGCGGCGAGCCGCTCGATGAGGGAATCGGCCGTCTGCCCCGCAGCGGAATAAAAGACGTGGATGCCGTCAGGTTCAGACACATCGGAAGCCGCGCCGGCCCGACCATCGAACACGACAACAACCGTCCACGTCGAGTTGTCCTGATAATTCGTGAGCCGCTTCACCAACTCAGCCCGCGCCACCGCTCCACTTCGTCCATGCATCTTGGACAGCTCCGGCCACCGAAAGATCATGCTGTGCCCGTCCACGATGAGGAGGCGCTGCTTCATAACAAATCCCGGATCATGGCAACATCTGCGGTTATTCGATGACGGTTTTTCGTTTGCGACGGCGCTGGGCATCCGCGACAAACTCGGCTTGGGCATCAAATGGGGCTCCGCCGTTTATTCGGGAGATATAAGTGCCGTCCGGCTGCATGACCCTGGCTTTCACATTGTCACGCCAGAACCAATCAAGAATCTCTTCGACATGGGCCTTGGCGCCAGGAGCAACAACCGGGAAAACGGTCTCGACGCGCCGGAAAAGATTGCGGGGCATCCAGTCGGCGCTGCCCAAATAAATTTTGGGATCCCCCGCATTTTCGAAGCGGTAGATCCGGCTGTGTTCGAGAAATCTGCCGACCAGACTCCGGACTTCGATGTTGTCACTCACCCCCGGAACGCCCACCCGGATCGAACACATGCCCCGAACAAGGAGTCGGACCGGCACATTCGCTGCCGAGGCCCGGTAGAGGGCGGCGATGATCCCTTCCTCAACCAAGGAGTTGGTTTTGGCAAAGATCCCCGCAGGCCGCCCGGCTTGGGCGTTGGCGATTTCGGCCTCGATAAGCGCGACAAACGACGGGAACAAGTTGTAGGGGGCCACGAGCAGTTCCTTCATCGCCGGGAATTTCGAGACCCCGGTCAGACAGTTGAAGGTTTCCGCCACTTCTTCGGTGATTTCAGGACGGCAGGTCAGGAGCCCGAGGTCGGTATAAATTTTTGCCGTCGAGGGATGATAATTTCCGGTCCCCAAATGCACATACCGCCGGATGCCATCCCCTTCATTTCGAACGACCATCATCATTTTTGCGTGGGTCTTCAGGCCGGTGACCCCGTAAACCACGTCCACGCCCGCTTCCCGCATCATCCGGGCCCACTTGATATTTGCCGCCTCATCGAAGCGGGCTTTGAGTTCGATGACCACCGTGACTTGCTTCCCGTTTCGCGAGGCATCCATCAACGAGGCCACCAACGGGGAATCCGAGCTGGTTCGATAGAGAGTCTGTTTGATGGCCAGCACATGGGGGTCTTCGGCGGCCTGTGCCAGGAAATCCACCACGGTTTGGAAGCTGTCGTAAGGGTGATGCAGGAGAATGTCCCCTTTGCGGATGTGAAAAAAGATATCCGCCTCGGTCTCAAGAGATACGACAGTGTTCGCAGTGAACCGCTTGTAACGCAGATCCGGACGGTCCAACTGCAACGCCAGTGGCATCAAGCGCACAAAATTCAGTGGTCCATCAATGAGGAAAACATCTTCCTCCTCGAGGTTAAAAATCTCCAACAACCGGGTGATCACGTCCGGCGGGCAATCATCCTCGACCTCCAGCCGCACAGCAGCCCCGCGGTTGACTTTCCTCAGCTCCGCTTCAATCGCATGCAAAAGATTGAGCGCCTCCTCCTCGTCAAAATAGAGGTTGCTGTTTCGTGTGATGCGAAACAGATGCGCCCCCTTGATCCTCACTCCATGAAAAAGACTCTCCACATGGTTCTGGATGATGTGACCAAGAAACACAAAGTCATCCCCCTCACCTTTCTCAGAAAAGGGAACCACCCGGGGCAGAATCCTGGGCACTTGGACGATGGCCACATCGGTGTTCAAATTCTCACCCTCCAGCTCCACAATCACATTCAGGCTCTTGTTGAGAAGTTGGGGAAACGGATGCGCCGGATCCAGGGCCAATGGCGTCAGCACCGGATGAATGCTGCGGTGGTAAAACTCCTCAAAATGCTCGCGCTCCCGCACGGGGACCGCCGGGTATTGGTGAAAACGAATTTTGGCGGCCTCCAACCGCGGCTTCAAACTGTTTCGCCAGCAGGCATACTGGTCATCGACCATCCGGCGAACCCGCGCACAGATCGCCTCCAAAGCCCCGGTCGCTGTCAACCCGTCCGGCCCGGTTTCGAAAAGGCCGGTTTGACGCTGCTGCTTCAACCCCGCCACCCGCACCTCGAAAAACTCATCGAGATTCGCGCTCACAATGGACAAAAACTTCAGACGCTCAAGCAGCGGATTCGACTCATCAATCGCCTGATCAAGAACCCGCTGATTGAATTCCAACCAACTCAACTCGCGGTTGATATAAAGATGCGGATCCTCGATTGCCATCCCACTATGGTGGATTCGAGTTTCCCGAGGTCAAGGTGAGATTTTTAACATTTCCAGAAAAATCGAGTCCGCCGGAAGAAAACGGCAGCCCTCTTTTCGACAATCCCAATATGGGGGATGAAAGAATGACTCCCCAGCCAGTCGATTTTAAGCCCCCGAATCTTCCGACCTGTCTCCATAGTGCCCGGCGGCATGGAGTCTTGCGTAAACACCTTTGTGGGCCAGGAGTTGAGCGCCGGTTCCCTCTTCGGCAATCTTGCCGCCATCAAGCACCACGATCCGCCCGAGGTCATGGACGGTGGCGAGGCGGTGGGTAATAATCAGCGTTGTGCGACCCAGCATGAGTTCGCGAATGGTTCCCATGATGGAATTTTCCGTTCCGGGATCCAGGGCACTGGTGGGTTCGTCGAGAAGGAGGATGGGAGCATCTTTGAGGAAAGCGCGGGCTATGCCGATGCGCTGACGCTGCCCGACACTCAAGTGCCCGCCGCGCTCACCCACCGGGGAGTCGTAGCCGCCGGCCATGGCGAGGATAAAATCATGGGCCTCGGCACGTTTGGCGGCTTCCACAATTTCCTCGAAGGTGGCACCCGGCCGGCCATAAGAAATATTTTCACGAATGGTGGTGGAAAAGAGCACGGTTTCTTGAAGGACCATCCCGATATGCGAGCGGAGGGAGCTTTTTTTGAGGGATCGCAAATCGTGTCCATCCAGCGAGACCTTCCCGGCCACGGGGTCATAAAATCGGGGGACGAGGCTCAACATGGTGCTTTTTCCGGCGCCTGTTCCTCCGACAAAGGCGACGGATTCCCCTTGGGCAATGTGCAGGTTGACGCCTTTGAGGATCAGTCGGGAGTCGTCATATCCGAATTGCACGTCTTCAAACGTGATCTCGCCGCGGGTGTGAGTGAGAGTCTTTGCGTCGGGGGCATCGGGGACATCGTCCTGACGGTCCAACACCTCGAAGCAGCGGTTTGCCGCGGCCGCGGCTCCCTCGAGGGCCCAGGCCGTGTAGCTCAACTGCTCGAGCGGTTGGTAAAGGATTTGCAGATACGCCGCAAAAACGAGCAGATCTCCCAATGTGAACTCGGAGGTCAACACGGCATTCGATCCGACAAAATACATGATGGCCATCCCGACGGCCATGAGGGTACCAATCACGAGCGAACTGGCCACGGAGGTCATATTTAATCGCATGTTGGCTTCAAGACTTCCTGCGGCGCGCTTTTGGAATTGTTGGACTTCGTAGGATTCCTGACCAAAGGCGTGCACCATCCGGATCTGCCCGAGGCCCTCCTGCGCCACCGCGAGGAGATCGCTTTCCCTTTCTTGAATGGCTGTGGACTCCCGACGGACACGCACCGCATAAAATCGCACGGCCCACGCCACAAACGGCAGCACACACAGGGCCGCCAGGGCAAGTTGCCAATTCATGGCGACCATGATCGCAAAGGTCGAGACCAGCGTGACCACCGACCCAAGCACACTTGCAAAGCCTTTGTTGTACAATGTCTGGATGCTCTGGGAATCGTAGGCCACGCGGAAGCTGGAGTCCGAGCTGCGGCGGGAATCATGGAATTTGAGAGGCAGCGATTGGAGGCAGGCGTAGAGCTCCGTTCGGAGCTTCAGTAGGGCCTTGAGGCCGACTGTGATAAAAAAATAGTTGGCGATCATGTTCACCACGCCCCAAAGAACACTGACGGCCACCAGAGCCAGGCAGAGCCAGAAGACAACCATGGAAGCCGGTTGGTCGCCAAACCAGTGCGTGATGAATTCACGGGCCGATTGGTCGGCGGTCCCGGCGTCCGTTGGCAACACACCGTCCACGATGTATTTGAAGGGCCAGGGCCGCAGCAGACTCAACGCGATGCCCAGAAGGGTGAAAACCGTTCCCGCCGCCGTGGGCAGCAGATACGGACGGATGTAACGAAGCGCTCGTGAATAAACTGACACGCCTTTCCTATATCTGGTAGGAAGCCGCCCGACTATTGCGAATTTTTGTCCGATCCAGAGTCTTCGGAGAATGTGGGAAGTGTTAATGCCCAGCCCTCCCAGCCCGTGAAGAATTTGCAAGTCTCACAGAATCGCTCTGATTGCCTGGCGATCCATTTCCACGAGGGAGTTGGATTCCAGGGCTGTCAATATTTGGCTCAAATTCCTTTCAAACAAGCTGACCAACTCTGCCTTGCCCAGATTTCCTGTCCGCACCTGAAGCAATTTGAATGGTTTCCCGTGAAGCAGGTGCGAGTAGTAGAAGTCTGTGTCCTTGGAAATCACAATTCGGTTTTGTGAGACGGAAATATCATTAATGTGCGTGTCGCTCGTTGCGTTTTGATTCGGCAGTTCGCGAGTGTGAACGGCATCAAATCCTCTTGATCGCAGGATTGAGCAGAGCGCAAGGGGCAGGTGCGCGTCCACGAGGAACTTCACGCCAATTCGAGGTGGCGACTTTTCAGCTTGATCGACTCTGCAGCGAACTCGATACAGGCAAGCACATCATCGCGATGAAGGTCTGGGAATTCCACCAGCAACTCCTCGATCGAATCGCCTCCGGCGAGATACTCAAGCAATGACTCAACCGGGTATCGCATTCCTCGCACCACAGGTTTGCCATGGCAGATATTTGGATCAATGGTGATACGCGACAAGAGAGACCTCATGGATGAATATTGCACTCTTGGCCAAGGAATGACAAGGCACAGATTCCCTAGGTGGGATCGTGTGCGCTGAAAAGCCGAGGTTGGCAAGCGGGCTAGGGATCAAGGTCGTCTAGGCCGCGTGGTGCTTGTTCTGCTTGGGGTAATCAAACTTGAAACGCCCAAGCCGCACCATTCCCCCTAACTCACTGAACAGCACCCCTTCGTGGCCATATCGAATCGGCTCTTGAGAACCGTTTGAAATTGCGTATCTTGCAACTGCATGCACGCGGACGATCAGAAATCCTCGCCTGCCAATTCCGCGGTTTTGGAATTGGACCGTTTGCGCGCCCTGTTTCGCGAGGCGGTTGACCAATACGCCCTCCGCGTGGATTTGGAGATTTCGACAGTGCAGGAAAAAGTCGCCCTCCAAGCCGGGAAGCCCAAGATCCCCGAAGCCAAAATGCGTGACCTGCGGGACATGCTCACACTTCTGCGCAATGCCCAGATCAAATCCGAAAAGGGCCGGCGCAAGGACATCAAGAAGATTGACGCGATGGTCGGCGACCTCCAATTGCTGACTGAAAAGTGGTGACCTTGCACATTTGGTTTCCCGCCGCATATTGATCCGTGAAACTGTTGAATCTCATTCTTCCTCTCCTGCTTATGACCACATCCTTACATGCCAACGCGTCTGCTGTTTTCGGAGGAGGTTGTTTCTGGTGCGTGGAAGCCGTCTTTGAAGACACTCCCGGCGTGCAATCCGTCACAAGCGGTTACGCGGGTGGAACCACCAAAAACCCCACCTACGGGCAAATCTCTTCCGGACGCACGGGTCATGCCGAAGTGGTTCGCATCGATTACGATCCCCACGTGATTTCTTATCGTCAACTCACGGATTTGTTTTGGAAGGCCCATGATCCCACCACGCTGAACCGTCAGGGAGCCGACGTGGGCACCCAATACCGCTCCATCATTCTCACAGCCTCCGAGGAAGAGCGCGCCATGGCCGAAGAGTCCAAAGCCGCCGCACAAAAAGATTTCAAGAATCCCATCGTCACCGAGATCGCGCCACTCACGGATTTTTACACTGCCGAGGAGGAACACCAGGACTTCTACAGGCTGAACCCCAACCATCCCTACAACCGCGCGGTGATTCGCCCGAAACTCGAAAAGCTCGGGAAGAAGCCCTGATGAATTGTGCATTCAAAGAGTGGGCGCTTGTTTGCGAGGCGCTTGGCGGGGGGCTTCAGAGTGTGATCTTGCGCAAAGGCGGCCTCGCCGAGGGTCCGGCAGGTTTTTCCTTCCGGGAGAAGGAATTCTTTTTGTTTCCCACATGGTTTCACGAGCAACTGGAACGGACCCGGTTGCCACAAGGAACGCCCGTGCCCGGGGAGCCCGGAGAAGATTTGGAGATTCGTTATGCGGTAACCGTCGAATGGACCGGGTTGGTGGAAGATTGGGAGAAAGCCAAAGCACTGGAGGCCCTTCACGTCTTGGCCGAGGAAGTTGTCGAGGAACGGTTTCTCTACGAAGAAACGAAGGGGGTTCACGTGGCCTTTGTCCGGGTGTTCCGTCTTGACCCGCCGCAGAAAATCAAAAATGAGGCCAAATACGGGGGCTGCCGGTCCTGGGTGGAACTTTCCGATCTCGGCGACTGCGCCATGGTTTCCGTCATTAGCGATGAAGAACATTCCCGGCGCCGGGAACTGCTTGCCCGTCTGCTTGGGATCTGACG
>JBBECL010000118.1:0-5342 GCA_040881805.1 Terrimicrobiaceae bacterium
AGGAAGTCCTCGGTCAAACCCTGCTTGTGAATGGGTCCCCCTTTATCGTGGTGGGGGTGTTGAACCGCTACGAGAGGGATGAAGAAAAGCGGGCGCGGGAGCTCAGGGAGGCCAAAGGTGGAGCGGCGAATGCCGTTCAGCCGCGGCGGGGCCGCAGCTCGGATCGATGGGATCCGTTCCGCAGAAAAAACGAGTCGATTCTGATTCCTCTGAGCACGATGTTCCATGAATTCAAGGCCGGAATGTTTCCCATGGATGCGATGGAATCGGTCCGGTTGGATACGCTCACTTTGCGTGTCGGCAACCTGGATTATTTCCGCGAGAGCCTGGACCAGGTGCGCAGTGCCCTTGCGATCACCCACCGGGGTGTGGATGACTTTGATTTGGAGACCCGGGAGGAGTGGTTTGACCGCATGGAATCAAGCATTGCCGCCACCCGCCTGAGCGGCGGTCTGATTGCGGCCATCAGCCTGATTGTCGGCGGCATCGGCATCACCAACATCATGCTGGCCAGCATCACCGAGCGGGTGCGCGAAATCGGCATCCGCATGGCCGTGGGAGCCCGCGGGTCGGATATCTTTTTCCAGATCCTGGTGGAAAGTGTTTCGATTGCCTTGATTGGCGGTTTGATTGGCATCGCTGCGGGCGTTGGCCTGATCGAAGTCCTGGTCCGGTTGGCCCCCTCGGAAAACCTCCCTGTCATCGAAGCCTCCTCGATCATTCTCAGTGTGGCTTTTGCCGTCGTCGCGGGAGTGGTCTCAGGTCTCTATCCGGCCCTCCGGGCTTCGAAGCTGGAACCAATTTCCGCATTGCGCTACGAATAACCCGATGTTCCCGTTCGCCGAACCGCAGTGGTTTCTGCTCCTTCTGGTTTTGGCCTTGTTGGCATGGCGGATTCCGCGCCTGGGTCTCCTCTCCCCGCTGCGCTTGCTCTGCGCCGGTCTGATGATTCTCTGGTTGGCCAGCCCTCAACTCCGGATTTCTTCGGCTGGCACGGATCTCTGGGTTCTGATGGACCGGTCGGATTCGGCCGCCGAAGCGATGGCCTCATCCGGGCAAGAATGGGAGGCCATCCTCGGGGAATCCCGGCAACCGGCGGACCGCCTTTTTTTTGTGGATTTTGCCGCTGCTCCGGTTCTTAGGGAGCCGGGCACCGTGTTTGAACCTGCCACCGGAAGCACCGCATTGCGCCTTGCCGCCGGGTTTGCCCTCGCGCAAAGGGACAAATCCAGACAAACCAAGCTTCTGGCTCTCACAGATGGATACAGCACCGAGGATCTCGCCGGACTGGACAGCACACTTCGGTCCCATGAGACGCCGATGGATATCCGATTGTTTCCTGCTCCTGTCGGCGAAGATTTTAGGGTTGGGGAAATTGAAGCGCCCCGGCGGGTGGCTCCCGGTCAGGGCTTCCTGCTTCAAGCCAGCGTCTTTGGCACCAAGGACGATGATCTGGATTATGAAGTGCTTTGCGATAACGTGAAGGTGGGCGGTGGTCGCGTGGCTGTGCGGGGGGGACGCGGGACCCTCCGGCTATCCGGTCGCCTTGAGTCGGGAGGTGCCAGGCGTTACGAAATCCGGATTCTCCCAAAATCGGACACCCGCCCCGGAAATAATGCGGCGGGGCATTGGGTTGAAGTGACGACCTCTGGCACGGTGCTGCTCATCACCGCCTACGCCGACGATCCGCTCTCCGGGGTCTTGAAAGCCGCAGGATTTGCGGTCGAAACGATCCTTGATCCCCAAAATTTGCACCCCGGATATCTCGCCGGGCCGCGAGTGGTGATCTTGAACAATGTGCCAGCGCACGAACTGCCCCCGGAGTTTCTGGCATCCTTGGATTTTTTTGTCAGAGAGCAGGGCGGGGGGTTGCTGATGGCCGGAGGTCGGAAAAGTTTTGGCTCCGGCGGATATTTTGAATCCCCCCTTGATGCCCTGCTGCCGGTTTCCATGGAGCTTCGTCAAGAACACCGCAAGTTGGCCATGGCCATGGCCATCGTCATGGACCGCTCTGGCAGCATGTCTGCTGCCGTCAGCGCCGGAACCACCAAAATGGACCTGGCCAACGAGGGGGCAGCCCGGGCGATCCAACTGCTTGGCCCCGCCGATGCAGTCACCGTTTTTGCCGTGGATAGCGAGCCTCATGTCGTGATTCCCCTCTCCAAGATTGGACCCGATGCGGCCAAGATGGCCCAATCCGTGAGACGCGTTCAAAGTGCGGGTGGTGGGATTTTTGTTTACCGGGGGCTGGAGGCCGCTTGGAGCGAGCTCCAAAAATCTGAAGCCGGTCAACGTCACGTGGTCCTTTTTTCCGATGCCGCCGATTCCGAGGTTCCCGGGGAATACCAAAGCCTGATTGCGGAGATGACCGCCGAAGGCACCACCTTGAGCGTGATTGCCCTCGGCACCAAGTCGGATCCGGACGCAGCCCTCCTGGAGGAAATTGCGCGTCTTGGGAATGGCCGCATTTTTTTTAATGCCGACGCCACGCAGTTGCCGGGACTTTTTGCCCAGGAAACAGTCTCCGTGGCCCGCTCCGCGTTTCTGGATGCCCTGGTCGCCGTGGTGGATGCGGGGGGATGGTCGCAAATCTCTCCCGGTTCCCCCGCTTGGCTGGAGGCCGTGGATGGATACAATTTGTGTTACCTGCGCCCCGAGGCGTCCGTGGCCGCAATCGCGGGCGATGAATATCGTGCTCCGCTGGTGGCGTTTTGGCAGCGGGGTGCCGGAAAATCAGCCGCCGTCACATTCCCGCTGTCAGGCGCAAACTCGGAAGCTTTCCGGGCCTGGGCCGATGCCTCGGGATTTGTCCAAACACTCACGCGATGGCTTCTGCCCGGTCCACCCGCGCCGGGGACTGCCCTCCGCACGCGATTTGTCGGCAATGAACTTTTGGTGGATTTTCTCCACGACCAACCCCTTGCCGCACAGTTTGCCACCTCTCCTCCCCGATTGGTCGTCGCAGCCGGTTCCTCGGCAACTCCCAGAGATATCCCATGGGAAAAGATGGAAAACGGACGCTTCAGCGCTCGCATGGCGGTCCCACCAGGCCAATGGCTTCGCGGGGTGGTGGATGCCGGTCCGACGCGCCTGAGTTTTGGCCCGCTCTCCCCGGGAACCGACCCTGAGTGGCAGCAAAACCCATCCACCCGGCGTGACCTGCGGGACGTCAGCCGTTCCAGCGGGGGTCGTGAAATCACCGAACTCCGGGATGCCTGGCAAGCGCCCGCACGCCAGACCTTTCAATCGCTCAGAAACTGGGTTCTTTTATCACTCCTGCTCGCGTTTCTTGCGGAGGTGGCCCTGACTCGATGGCGGGGGCGCCCGCTCTAAATGGGGTGATTCTCACGAAAAACATTCCCATGGAATTCTTAACTCCTGTGTGATAAACTTTCTCTGATATGAAAACCTCCTTTCAAACCCTCCTTCTAGTTTCTGTGACCGCTTTGATGGCCTGCCCTGCGCTGGCCAATGCCGGATCGGGCTGGCTAACCAACCACAAAGAGGCTTTGGAAATCGCCGCCAAAGATAACCGTCCCATCCTGGTGGATTTCACGGGCTCGGATTGGTGCTCGTGGTGTGTGAAGTTGGACAAGGACATCTTCTCGAAACCAGAATGGCAAACCTTCGCCAAAGATAACATGGTTTTGCTGGAATTGGACTTTCCGAACAGCAAGCCGCAAAGCAACGAACTCAAGGCCCAGAA
This sequence comes from Terrimicrobiaceae bacterium, assembly GCA_040881805.1. Taxonomy (GTDB): domain Bacteria; phylum Verrucomicrobiota; class Verrucomicrobiia; order Chthoniobacterales; family Terrimicrobiaceae; genus JAJTZA01. The sequence continues at coordinate 3,707 of JBBECL010000118.1, forward strand.
CGAGGAGCTTCAGAAAAAATTTGGTGTGAACGGTTTCCCAACCCTTGTTCTCCTTGATTCCAAAGGTAAAGAAATCGCAAGAAATGAAGGCTATCTTCAAGGCGGCCCCCAAGCTCTGATTTCTTGGATTCAAAAGCACACAAAGTGACGGTTCCATTCAGCGCGGCCAGTCCCGCGCTGAAAACTCTGGTTATTGAAGATGACCGCCCCACGAGGTTGCTCTTGGAGCGTATCCTGCGTGCCAGGGGTCACATCGTTTCAAGTTGTGAGTCCGCTGAGCAGGCTTTTGAGAAGCTGTCCCAAGATTTCTATGGATTGATCACCTTGGATATTGGTCTTCCGGGAATCAGCGGTTTGGAATTTGCCCAAAAACTGCGCTCCCAATCCAGCGGCAATGCCCACTACATTCTTGTGGGAACCGGGAACAGCCGCCCCGAAGATCTGCGGGCGATTCTGGATGCGGGCGCGGACGACTATATCGCCAAACCTTATCATCCCGGACTGCTCGATATCCGTCTGTCTGTGGCCGAATCCTCGATCAAAGGCATCACGCGCAGAAAAGCCCTGGAGGCGGAGTTGCTTTTTCTTGCCCGACATGACCCCCTCACCGGCCTCACAAACCGAAGCGGCATTTCACCCGCCATCGATCGGGCCATCCGGAGTGCCAAACTCGGAAATCCCGGAGCCCTCCTTTATCTGGACCTCGACAATTTTAAAATCATCAACGACTCCCTGGGGCACGAAGTCGGAGACGACCTGCTTGTCAAAGTGGCGGAGACCCTTCGCAAGGTAAGCACCCCCGGCGACTCGCTCCTGCGCTTCGGAGGCGACGAGTTTTTGATTGTGATGCCCGACCGCCCTCTCGCCGCCGCCCACAAGCAGGCGGAACTGCTTCGCGAAGCCCTTCAGGAAATTATTTACATCGCCCAGGAAAAATCCCTGCGGGTTGGGGCTTCGATTGGATTGGCACCCATTGATGGAACCATTGACGCCAGCGAGGTCATGGCACATGCCGACGAGGCCTGCTACGCGGCCAAGGCCCACGGGCGAAATTGCGTCGAGGTCCACAGCCTGCAAACGGCCGCCATTGCCGATCTGATTGCCGACACCGATTGGTCCACGCGGATCAAAGCGGCGATGAGTGATGGCAGCCTGCAGGTGTGGTATCAACCGGTCTTCTCCGTGAGCACGGGCGACTGCTTCGCCCAGGAATTGCTCATTCGTTTTCAGGAAGGCAGCACGATCATCAGCCCCGCCGCCTTTCTTGCTTCTCTGAGACGCTCGGGACAAATGACACGCCTTGATCGCTTCGTGATCACCAAAGCCTTCGCGGCACTGGCCGGCAATCCCCACCTCACCGTGTCCATCAACATCTCGGGCACGCTATTTAATGACCCGGATTATTGCACCTTTGTGGAAAGCATGCTGGATATTTCCGACATTTCTCCCCACCGTATCCTTTTTGAAATCACCGAAGATGAATTGATCTCAAACTTCCAGACCGCGTCTGTCACGATCAGCCGTCTGCAAGAGTTGGGATGTCGGTTCGGCTTGGATGATTTTGGTTCGGGGTTTTCTTCCCTCACCTATCTCAAAATGCTGCCCATCGATTTCTTGAAAATTGATGGCTCGTTCA
>JBBECL010000119.1:0-5317 GCA_040881805.1 Terrimicrobiaceae bacterium
TTTTGGGTTTCATAAGAAATTCAGGGGATGAGGGTGGCGTTCAGGAGGTTTAAGATGGGTTGGGGGAAAATGCCGAACCCGATGATCGAGGCCGAAAGAAGGGTGATGACCAGGCGTGTGGAGGTCGGGACATGGATTTCTGGCAGGTTTTCAACCGCGGGTTGCCAGTAGGCCGCGCGAATGGCTTTGAAGTAGTAATAGAAGCCGCAGGCGACAGCGATGACACCGATGCCGACCAAGACATACAATTCGCTGCGCAGGGCGGATTCAAAGATCAGGAACTTGCCAAGGAAGCCCACGGTGAAGGGAATGCCAGCGAGGGAAACCAATGAGAGCAAGAGCGCGAAGGCGAGGAACGGGGAGCGCTTGGAGAGACCATTCAGGTCCGCAATGTCGTCAGCTCCCGACTGCCCACCCACGAGGATCAGCACAAGGAAAGCGGAGTAGGTCATGATCAAATAACCGGCCAAATAGAAAGAGATTGCGGCTCCGGCATTTCCCGAGGCGATGCTGGCCACACCAAGGAGGAGATATCCGGCATGGGCAATGCTGGAGTAGGCAAGGAGGCGTTTGAAATTGGTTTGCGGCATGGCCGCCAAGTTCCCGTAAAGCAGGGTGGCTCCCGCCAGGACACTCACGGCGAGGATCACTTTTTCCCGGAGGCCGGGCACTTCCATGAAGGGTTGGATCACACGAATCAACACCACAAACCCCGCTGCTTTGGAGGCCACGGACAGGTAGGCGGTTGTCGGGGTGGGGGCACCCTGATAAACATCCGGCACCCAGAATTGAAAGGGGAAGGCGGCCACTTTGAAACCGAGGGCCACAATCACGAGCGCCAGCCCGAACAGCAACGGGGTCAGCCCCTCCGGGGCCAGTTGGGGCAGGATTTGTGTGATGCCGGCGAGGGAGGTCTGGCCGGTCATTCCAAAGATCCACGTGATTCCGTAAACAAGGAACCCGGTCGAAAGGGCTCCCAGAATCAAATACTTCACGCCCGCTTCAAGGCCGGCTTTGTGTTTCCTCATGCTGGCCACTTGCACGTAAAAAGAAATGGTGACCAGTTCGAGGGCCACAAAGATCATAATAAAGTCCGCAGCCGTGGAGAGCCACATGAGGCCCGCACAGGTGAAGAGCGGCAAGATCAAATATTCCCCGAGACCTTCGCTGTTCTTGGATTGGGGGAGGTAACGTTTGTAAAACGGCGCGTAGTCGATGGAGGCCAAAATGGTCAGAGCGGTGGCAATCAGCATGAACCTCTTGAAGAAGAGGCCAAGGCCATCCAGCACATAAAAGCCCGAGGCCAGGAGTCCGATGGGCGCTTGGGTCAGAAAGAAGGAGGCCACAAAAGCGAGGAGAAGCCCGAAAATGGCCAAATGACCCAACACGCGTTTTGAGAGGTTGGGCGAGAAGGCATCCACCATGAGGAGAAAAATCCCGAGGCAGACAACAAAAAATTCCAGTGAGAGGGGTGGGATCATGGCACGAGCAGAGACGGCGAAAGATATTTGAGGAGGAGCGGCGGCCAGAAACCTGCTATCAGAAGGAGGACAAGCAGAGCGGAGACGCTGATGCGGGTCATCCACCCGATTTCGGGCATGGCGGCCCAGCGTCCGTTTGCTTCACCGAGGAAGACCTTGCGGTAAGCCCGCAGCATATAAACGGCAGAAATCACAACCCCCCACACGGCGATGATCGTTGTGATTTGGTAAAGGTTGAAAGGGGGTGCCCCGGCCGGTCCCCCGGAAAAGGCTCCGAAAAACACCATCACTTCCGCCGCAAATCCGGCAAAGCCGGGAAGGCCGATGGAGGCCATGGCAGCAAATCCGAACAACAGTGCAAAGGCGGGCACCGTTTTTGCGAGGCCGCCGAGTTCGCTGAAATCGAGGGTTCCGGTTCTTGCGCGGAGTTCTCCGCTGAGAGCAAAAAGGGCCGCAATGGTCAACCCGTGGGCGATGAGCGTGTAGGCCGCGCCGGTGACTCCCAGGGTATTCCATGCGAGGATGCCCAGAAAGGCGTATCCCATGTGCATCACGCTGGAATGACCGAGCATGAGGTCCAGCTTTCGCTGCGAGATGGTCACAAATCCCACGTAAAGAATGTTTCCAGCCACCAGGGTGAGCAGAAGCCATGACCAGCGTTCCACCATGTATTCCGGGAACACCGGGGTGAGGAGACGGAGCATTCCGTAAAGACCAAATTTTTTGAGCACTCCGGCGTGGAGCATGGCCGCCGGGGAGGGGGCGCTGGCATAGGCTTGGGGGGCCCATGTGTGAAAGGGGAACAGTGCCACCAAGATGCCAAATCCAAAAAAGAGGAGAAGGAACACCGCATCGTGGGGAACAAAAGCCCCGATTGCCGCCAATGACGCGATTTCCCGCATGTCAAATGTGCGGGCACCCGCAGGCATGGACAAATAGAGGCCGATCAGTCCCAGCAGGAGGATGAAGCTGCCCAGCGCGAGGTAGATCGTGACTTTCCATGCCGCGGCTTGACGATCGCCGGATCCCCAAATCCCAATCAACAAAAACGTCGGCACCAACGCCAACTCGTGGAACATGTAGAAAAAGAAGACATCCACGGAAGCAAACGCCCCGATCGCTCCAGCCGAAATGAGCAACAACGAAGCGTAAAAGCTGCCGGGCATTTTGTCAGGGGTTCTCGCCACCGCCACGGCGGCCAGGGTGACCACCACGGAGAGCCCGAGCATCGCCAGGGAAAATCCGTCAGCTCCCAATGTGAAAGCGATGCCCAGGTCGGGAAGGATTGGCATCGATGACAGAAATTGGTGGCCGCCTTCGGAAAGGTCATAGCGTCCGGCAATCAGCAAAAAGGCAAGCACGTTGAGGGCCGCTGCGGTGAGGGCAGTTTTCCGGGCGGGAGAACCCACGATCACAAAGAGGGCCGAGACGATCGGCAGAAGGATGAGAAGGAGCAAGGGACTCATCAGAAAAGAAGGAGGTAAAGCAGGCCAATCACCCCGGCTCCAAAGAGGAATCCGTAAGCTTGCAGGTTGCCGATTTGCAGGAATCGAAGCACAAAGCCCGAGGCCCACGCGAGTTTGCTGGGAAGTTGAACGATGAGGAGATTGATCACCCAGCGATCAATCCAGCCAGCCAGGGTGGCCGTGCCATCTTGGAAGATTTTGACAATCCACGCATAGACATTGTCGATGTAGAGACGGTTGGCAAAAAGCGGAATCGAAATCGGGTCCTTGGCGGCTTTGGCGTAGAGGCGAAGTGTGATGAACACGGTAACCACAAACAGCCCTTTGAGAATCCACTCAGCCAGATGGGACGGGTTGGCAGGGTGGGGGATTTCGCCCCAGAAGAAATTCGCGACAAAGCCCCAACCTGATCCGATGGCCGCCATGGCAAGGACCACCATGGGGAGAAGCATGACCCTGGGCGACTCGTGGGCATGCTTGGCGGCATCGCTGCGGGGAGCTCCGAGAAAGACCACGGTGAAGAGACGTGTGATGTAAAATGCGGTCAGTCCGGCAACGGCCACTCCGATCCAGCCCAGAATCGGTTGTTTTTCGATGGCCCACAAAATGATAAGGTCCTTGCTGTAATACCCGCTGAAGAACGGGCATCCCGCGAGGGCCAGCCCGCCGAAGATCAGGCAGAAGAAGGTGACAGGCATTTTGTTTTTCAAGGCCCCCATTTTCCAGATGTCCTGCTCGTGGTGCATTCCGACAATCACCGAGCCCGCACACAAGAACAGCAGGCACTTGAAGAAGGCATGGGTCATGAGATGAAACATGGCCGGCCCGCTGGTGTCCGCGACGCCGATCCCCATGACCATGTATCCCAACTGGGAGATCGTGGAGTAGGCGAGGATGCGTTTGATGTCATTTTGCTGGGTCGCCATCAGAGCACCCGCAAGACAGGTCAAGCCACCAACCCACGCGATGACCAACATGGCCGTCTCGGAAAGAAGCAGAAGCGGAAAAATGCGGGCCAGCATAAACACCCCGGCGGCAACCATTGTTGCGGCATGGAGCAAGGAGGAGACCGGGGTGGGGCCTTCCATGGAATTCGGAAGCCACACGTGCAATGGCAGCTGGGCGGACTTGCCCACCGTGCCGCAAAAAACCAGCAGGCAGGCCGCAAGATACATCCCGCCTGTGGCGGCAAATGTGGAAGCCGAGGCCTCGATCTCAGAGAAAAAGACCGATCCCGTGGCCGTCCAAAAAAGCAGGATCCCAAGCATGAACCCAAAGTCGCCGATGCGGTTGACCACAAACGCCTGCTTCGAGGCTTCCGCCGCCGAGTTGCGGGAATAATAATGGCCGATGAGAATGTAGGAACTCACGCCGACCAACTCCCAGAAGATGAACATCATCACGAAGTTGTCGGCAAGGACAATTCCCAGCATCGAAAACAGGAACAGCGACAACCCGGCAAAATACCGCCAATACCCTTCTTCCTTGGCCATGTAGCCGAGCGAATAAACAAAAACGAGTGTGGCCACGGAGGTCACAACGATGAGCATCGCCCCACTGAGGGCATCCAGTTTCAACCCGATGGCCACCTCCAGGACACCCTCAAAATTCAGCCAGTTCAGCCGGCTGGTCTCTCCCCAGGGTTTGGCCAAAAAGATCGACCAACTCAGAACGCAGGTCAGCGCCGCCGTTGCAATCGCCAATCCTGCGCTCAAGGCCCGCGAGTGACGGCCAAACACCAGGATGATCGCCGCGGACACCAACGGCGCAAAAAGAATAATCCAAGCTGAATTCGCGGTGCCCATGCTAGAATCTGAGGCTGTCGAGATCCTCGACGTGAACGGTTTGTTTGGCGCGGAACAACGCGACGATGATTGCCAATCCAACGGCCACCTCGGCGGCGGCAACGGTGATGATAAAAAAGACGAAGGTCTGGGCGTTGTAAGCGGGGTAACCGTCCATGCTCAAATGAAACCGGGAAAAGGCGACCAATGAGAGATTCGCGGCATTGAGCATCAACTCAAGCCCCATAAAAATGATGATCAAGTTCCGGCGCAAAAGCACACCGGCCAAGCCGAGAGTGAACAAGAGGCCGCTGACGAGAAGGTAGTTGGCGAGGGTGGGCATCATAAGTCAGCTTTGGATATCGGTTGCGGAACGGCGGAGGCTCAAAAGCACCACCCCCACGGTTGCAACAAGAAGAAGGACAGCAATGATCTGGAAGGGGAGATTAAAATCCTTGAAAAGCACAGCACCCACAGCGGCCACATCATTGATTTCGGGATTTCCCAAGGCAGGCTTTATCATTTAAAGCCTTGGGTCGGAGGCGATCACTTTGACCAACAGATTAACAAATCCAAAAACCACCAG
>JBBECL010000120.1:0-5311 GCA_040881805.1 Terrimicrobiaceae bacterium
GCCGAAAATCCAGTTCTTCAAAACTCTTGCTCATGGGCGGCATCCTACAAGGATTTGACCGGATGTCGCATGGAGAATTGAACCTGAACCTTGCCGTTGGGGATTCAAGGGACTGACTCTGCGAGCCAATTCTCGGGCTGGGAGGGGCGTGCCGGCCACTCAAGGACAAAAGACCCGAGGTTCCACGTGACTCTGCTACCCGCTACCTGTCGCAGGTTTCAATGAGCGGACGTTTTTGTTGTGTGGGACGGTTCCTGTGAGCCACCAATTCCAGAGTATGAGCCCGGCCAGGAGGAGGGCTCCGAGGACATCCAGGAAGCGGCCTTCGGCGTTGGTTGTGCGTTGGGCTTGGTAGATGGGGGTCGGGGATTGGGCGGAGTCGGCTTTGCGGAGGTCGGATTCCCGGGGATCGCCGAATTGGGCCGCACCATCAAAGAGGAGGGTGCCTTCCGGGTTGGTATGACGGAATAACCGAGGGGTGCGAGGGGCATACAAGGGCTCGTCGCCGGGGAGGGGCAGGCGTTCGCCGGTGGTGACATTGGCGGCGGCGTAGGCGGATTTTCCTTGTCTTCGTTCTTCCACAAATCGATGAACAAGCAGCGCGAAGGCGGGGAGGCGAGTGGCTTGGGAGGCGGTGACATCGAAGTTGAAGACCAGCTGCGGGGCGGCGTCATTTGGCCGGAGAAAAATCAGAGGGCGCGGCCCCTGCCAAAGCAGAACCACATCGGTCTCGCGAAGCGGCACCTGCAGAGAATCCCGTGCGAGCAACCCGCGCCAGTCCAGGTCGTCCATGAGGGGATCATTGTCCGCGACGGGTTCGCCGGGAAGAAGTTTGAGGGATTTGGCCGGGTCTTTGAGAAAGAGGATTGCGGATTCTTTGGGCCATGCCGGATCGAGAGGATCGTATTCGCCAAGCACAAGATCCGGTTCCCCGGGCGCCACGGGTTCTGCCAAACGCAGGAGCCGATCGAACAACTCGCCTGTGGCGGCTTGGATGTGGAGAGGTTTTTGAACGGGGATGACCAGCGGCAAAAGATTGTCAATCAGCAGAGCATCCGGCGGCAGTTCCAGTGTCAGCGTGGGGGAGTCGGCGGGGAAGTCCCCGGAGATTTCCGCGATGCCATCCTGGGAGACCGGGGTTTCGGTCCAGGCGTCACTTCCCGCCACCCGCCAGCGAAGGGTTTCCCCCGGTGTTTTGGAAAAGTCCCGAAGAATGGCTGTCCAACGATTTCCCTCGACAGTGCCGGAAAGAAACGCCGCGTTGTCGTCAGGGCTCCCGCAAGCGATCCAGTCCACCCCCTCGGGAAGTTCCGCGCCTTGGGAGGAGTGATCGGTGATGAGGGTGACGACTCCTTGAGCCCCGGCGAGCCTGCGTGCCAGGGTGAGGGCTTCAGAAAAGTCGTGCGCCCCACGGGTTGGATTCCAGGCTTTGCTCAAGGCCTCTCTCACCTCGGAGGCGGAGGTGCCGGTGAGCAGGGGAACCGCGTCCGACCCAAGAACTCGAAACTCCACATTCCCGGCGACCCCGGCGGCGGAAGCGATCACCTGATCCACGGCCAGCAGTGCTTCTTCCCGAAAGGCTGTCATGGAAGCCGAGTCATCCATGACCACAACCACTTTCAAGCTGCTGGCGGGGTTCACCCACCGGGGACCCGCGAGCACGATGGAAAGCACGATCACAGCCGCCAGTTGAATCCAGAGCGGCAAGGTGGTCCGAAGGGTTTGGATCCGTTGGCCGCCTTCCCGGGATTTGAGGACATCGGCCACCAAAAACAGCGTGCTCGCCGTCACCGTGCGGGACTTCCGGCGCAGCAAATGAATCATCAGGACCGCAGGAATCCCAAGCAAAGCGAGCAGCCCCCAAGGGTTGAGAAAAAAGAGGTTCATGCCCGGTTGTTACAAGTTGTTCACAATTTGCTGACACCCGTTGACAGCAGATATGGGCCGATGATAGCGTGTCCGCGTTCGAAAGGAAACTATGGAAATGCTTTTGGAGCAACCCGTGTTGGTGTTGAACCGCCTCTGGCAGGCGGTGAATACCTGTTCCGTTCGCCGGGCCTTCACGCTGCTATATCAGGGCCATGCCCAGGTCGTGGCCCAGGACGGCTCGAACAATTTTTTGACGCATGATTTTCAGAGCTGGCGGGATCTTTCCCATGTGGCTCCCGAGGAAGAAATGATCAAAACCATTTCCTTGTCGGTGCGGATCCCCCGCGTGATTGTGTTGTTGCTTTTTGACCGTCTTCCCAAAAAAGAAGTGAAGTTCACCCGTCACAACGTTTTTGAGAGGGATTCGAACACGTGTCAGTATTGCGGCATCGTCTTTGACCGCACCGACCTGAACTTGGACCACGTCCTTCCCCGCGAAAAGGGGGGCTTGACCACTTGGGAGAATATTGTGTGCTCCTGCATCCCCTGCAACACCAAGAAGGGCAATCGCCTTCCTCATCAGGTCGGAATGCAGCTTATCCGCAAACCGAAGCGTCCGAAGTGGCGGCCGTTTGTGAATATCTCGGTGTCCACCCATTACCACGAAAGCTGGAAACATTTCCTTGATCTTGCCTATTGGAATGTCGAGTTGGGTGATGGCGAGCGTGCGTAGCTGGGTCATGGGAGAACCGGGAACAAATCCTCAAATACCCAATTTCCGAGTTGTCAATTCGCGCGGGAGCGTGAATGTTACCTACCGTCAGTCCAACCTCCGGGTCTGATCGTAACCGTTTTGCCATTTGTCCACTACCAACCGTCCACGCATGCCCAAATCCGCAGTAGAAAAACAGTCGGTCGATTATTCCAAGGCACCGATCAACGCAAAACTCACCTCGGAGGACAAAATTGGCTTGTTGCGTCAGATGCTCCGCATCCGCCGGTTTGAACAGACGGCTCTGAAATTCTACAATGCGGGCAAGATGGGGGGATTCCTTCATGTGTATATCGGTCAAGAGGCCATCGCGACGGGAACAACCTCGCTCATGGGTGATGATGACCATGTGATCACAGCCTACCGTGACCATGGGCACGCTTTGGCCGTTGGGATGGGGATGAATGAATGCATGGCGGAGCTTTATGGCAAGGCCACGGGCTGCTCGAAGGGTAAGGGCGGTTCCATGCACTTTTTTGCGCCCGATAAAAATTATTGGGGCGGTCATGGCATTGTGGGCGGGCAAACCCCGCTGGGTCTTGGACTCGCTTATGGCATCAAATACAAGGGCCTCCAAGGTGCGGCCCTTTGTTTTTTGGGAGATGGCGCCGTCAACCAGGGGTGCTTCTACGAAAGTCTGAACATGGCGGCTCTCTTCGAGTTGCCGGTCATCTACATCATCGAGAACAACAAGTATTCCATGGGCACCAGCCTCGAACGCTCATCAGTGATTGACAAGTGCCTGGCTCAACGTGCCGAGGCCTTCCAAATCGAGTGGGCCCAGGCCAATGGCGAAAATCTCTACGAGGTGCGGGCGGTTACCCACAAAGCCATCGAACGCGCCCACAAGGAATCCAAACCGATGGTCATCGAATTTGACACCTACCGGTATTACGGACATTCCGTCGCTGACGCCAAACACAAAGGCGGCTACCGCGAGGAGGAGGAAATCGAGCGCTACAAGAAAGAACACGACCCCCTCCGGCTGTTCAAAGCCCGTTTGATTTCCGAAAAAGTTCTCAGTGAAGAGCAATACGAGGCCATTGATGCCGAAGCCAAGGCCGAAGCCAACGAGTCCGCCAAGTTTGCCGACGAAAGCCCGGTCCCAAGCGTCGAAAGCATTTTTGATGACGTTTATTTTGAGGTGGACCGTCAAACCGAAGCCGGACGCACCGGACGTTTCTTCTTTAATGACTAACTTTCGCAACCCTTGAATTTTTGACCCATGGCCCTGATTGAATACCGAGATGCTCTGAACCAGGCTTTTGCCGAGGAGATTGAACGCGACCCGAACGTTGTCCTCATGGGAGAAGAGGTGGCCCAATATGACGGGGCCTACAAAGTCACCAAAGGCCTTTGGAAAAAATATGGCGACAAACGCGTCGTGGATACTCCGATCAGCGAGGCCGCCTTCATTGGAATGGGAGTCGGGGCTTCCATGCTTGGCCTGCGTCCGGTGATTGAGCTCATGTTCTGGAGTTTTGCCACGGTGGCATATGACCAAATTGTGAACAATGCCGGCCAGGTCCGGTATATGAGCGGCGGTCTGATCAATGTTCCGATTGTGATCCGGGGCCCCGCGAATGGCGGAACCAATGTGGGTGCAACCCATTCCCATACCCCCGAGAATTGGCTGGCGTCCATCCCGGGTCTCAAAGTGGTCAGCCCGGTGAATGGATATGACGCCAAGGGCCTGATGAAAACCGCCATCCGGGACAATGACCCGGTGATGTTTATGGAGAACACCCTGCTCTATGGCGAAAAATGTGAAGTTCCCGAGGAGGAATATTTGATCCCGTTGGGTGTCGCCGATCTTAAGAGAGAAGGATCCGACGTTTCCTTGATTGCCCACGGGCGCTCGGTGAACACCGCTTTGAAAGCTGCGGGGATTCTGGCCTCCGAGCATGGCATCGAAGCCGATGTGCTGGATCTTCGGTCGATCCGTCCCCTCGACCAAGAGGCCATCCTGAAAACCGTGGCCAAGACCCACCGTGTGGTGCTGGTGGACGAGAGCAAACCCTTCTGCGGCGTCTCGGCGCAAATCTCCACCCTCATCATGGAATTGGCCTTCGATGAATTGGATGCTCCCGTCCGCAGGGTCTGCACGTTGGATGCGCCCGCCATCTACTCACCGGCCGTCGAGCCACTGCAACTTCCCACACCGGACCGGATTATTGAAAAAGTCCTCGAGCTTTGTTCCTGAGGCAGGTCCGTTCAAACCAACCCCGTCTTTCCTATATTTGTTATGCCATTGATCACGATGCCGAAGTTGAGCGACACGATGTCCGAAGGGACCATCGCACGCTGGAAGAAAAAAAAGGGAGACACCATTGAGATGGGAGACATCCTTGCCGACATCGAAACGGACAAAGCCACGATGGAGATGGAGGCTTTTGACGAAGGCGTGCTTGCCGAAATTTATGTGACCGACAACGGGGTCGCCAAAGTTGGGGACAAGATCGCCCTCATTCTTGCCGAAGGCGAAACCGAGGAGGCGGCTTCCACGGGAGGTTCGAAAGCCAACCTCACCACCAAGGCCGCCTCTGCCGCCGAATCCCCCACCGCGGAGACACCTCCCAAATCACCTGCCCCAAGCAAACCCGCAGCCACACCAACTTCCGGGGCCCGCATCAAAGCCAGTCCACTTGCCAAAAAAATAGCCGCTGAGCG
>JBBECL010000121.1:0-5293 GCA_040881805.1 Terrimicrobiaceae bacterium
GGACCATGGCCTTGGCGCTGTGCATTCTCACGGTGGTGCTGGGGGTGGGGCTGTATCTTCTGGCGCCGCGCCTCCGGGCTGCCAAACCGCTTTATGCCTTCCTTGGCAAGATTGGCCCCGAGCGGGGGTATGAACTGATCTTGGAGGGGGTGTTGGGCTTTGCAAGGTGGCAGACCCGGATTTTGCAGAATGGTTACCTTCGCAACTATGTGCTGACGGTGGGTGGCTTCACGGTGTTGCTCCTCCTGTGGTTGCTTCCACGAAATGACTTCACGGTGGATTGGAGTCGGATGGTGCCGACCAGCGTCCTTGGTGTCACTGTCTGCGCTCTGATCATTGCTTCGGCGCTTATGGCCTGCTTTGCCACATCCCGCTTTGCCGCCATCCTGGCTCTTGGCGTGGTGGGGTTGGGGGTGGCCATCATCTTTTTCTTGTTCGGGGCCCCGGATCTGGCGATGACACAAATTCTGGTGGAGACGCTGACCCTTGTGCTTTTTGTGCTGGCCTTCCAACGCCTCCCGCTGCTGAAAGAATTTTCCAGCGTGTCCACGCGGGTGCGGGATGCGGTGTTGGCCTTGATTTTTGGCGGGGTGATGACCGTGTTGGTGTTGGTGGCGTTTCATTTCAAATCCTCCACCGCACCGATCTCCGAATACATGGGCGAAAACAGTCTGCCACTCGCCTATGGGCGGAATGTGGTGAATGTGATCCTCGTGGATTTTCGGGCGCTGGATACTTTGGGCGAAATCACCGTGCTGGCCATCGCGGCACTGGGTGTTTTTGCGATGCTGAAACTCCGGCCCTCCACCAAAACCAAAGGAGACCAGCCATGAATAGCGTGATCCTGAATGCCACCAACCGCATTCTCTCGGGCTTGCTGATTGTTTTTTCGGTGTTTCTTCTGCTTCGCGGTCACAACCTGCCGGGGGGTGGTTTTGCCGGGGGGCTTGTTGCGAGTTGCGCCTTTGTGCTCCAAGCGCTGACCTTCGGCGTGGCCTCCGCCAAAAAACTTCTCGTCTTTGATCCGAGAACCCTGATTGCCGTCGGCCTGATTGTCGCGTTGATCAGCGGGCTTCCCGCGCTCTTCGAGGGACTGCCGTTTATGACCGGCCTCTGGGACAAAACCCCGCTTCCGATTGTCGGGAAATTGGGAACGCCCCTCCTCTTTGATCTCGGTGTTTACATTGTGGTGGGGGGCATTAGTTGCCTGATCGTTTTTAGTCTGGGTGAGGAGTTGGAGGAAGAGGGCAATCAAAAGCACGAGCCCGATACGAAGGAGGACAAACCCTGACATGGAATTTTTGCTTGCGATCACGATTGGGGTTCTTTACGCGGCAGCGGCGTATCTGCTTCTCCGGCGCAGTGTGGTGAAGCTGATTCTCGGAATCGCCGTGCTCAGCCAGGCCGTGAACCTCTTGATTTTTACTGCCGCGGGGCTGAGCCGTGGGATGGTGGCGTTTGTGCCAGGGGGAGCCACCGCGCTGCCTCCGGAGAGCGCGGACCCCCTTCCACAAGCCCTGATTTTGACCGCCATCGTGATCAGTTTCGGGGTGCTGGCCTTCACGCTGGTGCTGGTTCAGCGCGCCGACAAAACCGTGGGAAGCGATGACCTCGACGACCTGAAAAGTACCGACGCCTGATGGACCCTGTCACACTTTCCATTCTTATTCCGTTTGTCACGGCCTTGGCGTGTTTGTGCTGCTGGCAGGCACCTGCCCTGCAGCGGGGGATCAGCGTGGCGGGCATGGTCGCGCTCCTTGGCAATGCCCTCTGGCTCGTGAACGAGGTCTGGCATCGCGGGATTCTCGTGGTCAAATTCGGGAATTGGGAGGCTCCGTTCGGGATCTCCCTGGTGGCCGATATGTTGTCCGCCATCATGGTCCTCGTCACCGCCATCACCGGCGTGGCGGTGGCCGTGTATTCCTTGGCTGAGATTGATGCCGGACGCGAGCGCTACGGCTACTACGGGTTTTTGCATTTTATGCTGATGGGTGTCTGCGGGGCCTTCTTGACCGGCGATATCTTCAACATGTTTGTCTGGTTCGAGGTCATGTTGATCAGCTCCTTTGTGTTGATGACGCTCGGCGGGGAGCGGCCCCAGATGGAAGGGGCGGTCAAATACGTCGTGCTCAACCTGATATCTTCCAGTCTCTTCCTTGCCGCCTGCGGAATTCTCTACGGGAAAATCGGGACCCTGAATCTTGCGGACATTGCGCTGCGCATCGGGGACGTGCTGGACCCGGGGTTGCTCACGGTGACGGCGGCCCTTTTCCTTGTGGCCTTTGGTTTGAAGGCCGGCATTTTCCCGCTGTTTTTTTGGCTTCCCGCGTCTTATCACACCCCGCCAGTCGCCGTGTCTGCGATTTTCGCCGGGCTGCTCACCAAGGTGGGGGTTTACGCGCTGATCCGAATGTTCACGCTGGTGTTCACCGAAGATGTGGGCTTTATCCACTCCCTGCTGCTGGGGTTGGCGGGGCTGACCATGCTGACGGGAGTTCTGGGAGCCGTGGTGCAGTTTGATTTCCGGCGGTTGTTGTCGTTTCACATCATCAGTCAGATCGGTTACATGATCCTTGGGCTGGCACTTTTCACGCCACTCGCCATCGCGGGAACCGTGTTCTATATTTTCCACCACATCATCGTGAAATCGAATCTCTTCCTCATCAGCGGCGTGGCCCACCGTTATTCGGGGACGTTCGACCTCAAAAAGCTCGGGGGTCTTCTGAAGGCGTCGCCGTTCCTTGCGATTCTATTTTTTATTCCTGCGATGTCGCTGGGGGGGATTCCACCACTTTCCGGCTTTTTTGCGAAGTTTGCGGTCGTCAAAGCCGGGCTGGCGGGGGACACCATTTTTGGGGAAGCGGCGGTCTGGTTGGTGGGGATTGCCTTGGCCGTCGGTTTGTTGACCCTGTTTTCGATGACCAAGATCTGGGCCGAGGCTTTCTGGAAGAAGCCCGGGGATGCCAACATTCCCAACCCGGAGAGTATTCCCTTGCGCGAAAAAATTCTTCTTCTGGGACCGATTGCGGCACTGGCGCTGCTGACGCTGGCCATCGGTTTGGTGCCTGAATTCTTTTTTGGCTTTGCCATGCGTGCGGCCGAAGAATTGCTGAATCCCAACCTCTACATCGAGGCCGTCCTCGGCATCACTCCCTGACCATGTTGCCCGCGCTCAATATTCTTCTCATGCTCATCTGGGCCGGCTTGCTGGGAGCCATCAACTCCGAGACGCTGATCTCGGGGTTTGTGCTTTCCTACATCGTCCTGTTTTTTGTGGCGCGCAGCCACCGCGAACACCACATCTACTTTGGAAGAATCCCCAAGATCATTTCCTTCGTGGGTTATTACCTGTGGGAGCTCATCAAATCCAATGTGATTGTGGCGTGGGATGTTCTCACCCCCCGGCATCTCATGACACCCGGAGTCGTCGCGATTCCCATTCTTGCAGAAACCGACTTTGAAATCACCCTGCTGGCCAACCTGATCTCGATGACACCCGGGACCCTGAGTTTGGATGTCTCCGAGGATCGAAAGACCCTCTACGTGCATGCCATGTATTTGAAAGACCCCCAGGCCCTTCGTGATGACATCACCAACAACCTCGAACGCCGGGTGCTCGAAATCCTTCGCTGAATCTCATGGAAACATCACCAATCATCATCACTGCGGCCTGGTTCGCCACCATCATTGTGGCCTTGGGAATGGTCCTTGCCTTCGTCCGGTTGGCCAAGGGTCCCAGCTTGCCGGACCGTGTGGTGGCCATTGATGCCCTGGCCACGATGGGAGTGGGGGCCCTGGTTGCGACTTCGATCACGACCGGCCAGGCGGTGCTTCTGGATATCGCGCTCGCGATGGCGTTGATCACTTTCCTTGGAACGATTGCCCTGGCCCTGAGCATACAGAAAGGAATTTTTAAATGATTTACCTGATCGTCCCGCTCATTATTTTGGGTGCGTTTCTGATGTTTCTGGCCGGACTGGGGATTGTCAGAATGCCCGACCTTTTCACGCGCATGCACGCTTCCAGCAAGGGCGCTTCCCTGGGGGTTGCCCTCCTGTTGATTGCGGCGGCTCTCTACTTTCGCGATTTGTCCGTGGTGACCAAGGCCCTGATCACCACCGCCTTCATCTTTATGACCGCCCCCGTCGCCGCCCACTTGTTGGGACGCGCCGCCTATGCGCGCAAGATTCCCCTCTGGGAACACTCGGTGATTGACGAAGGACGCGGCCACATCGGCGAGGACACGGATTCCAAATCCTGAGCCCGGCACCGGGTCGGAGCTTGATTCGGACACGGGCCTGGCTATGCTCACGCAATGACAAAAAAAGTGTTTGTGACGGGAGGTGCCGGGTATATTGGGAGCATCTGTGTGGAGCAACTTTTGGACCGGGGGGTGGAAGTTGCTGTTTTTGACAATCTGAGCGAGGGCCACAAGAAGGCGGTGGATCCCCGGGCGGAGTTTTTTCAGGGTGATCTGAAGGACCGGACCGTGTTGGGTCACGCCATGGGAGAATTCCAGCCCGAGGCGGTCATGCATTTCGCCGCGAATGCCCTTGTGGGTGAGTCCATGCAAAATCCGTCGAAATATTTCCGAAACAATGTGGCCAATGGGATCAACCTTCTGGATATGACGATTGAGGCCGGGGTTCGCAAATTCGTGTTTTCCTCCACCTGCGCGACGTTTGGAATCCCGGAAACGGTGCCCTTGGATGAATCCCTTCCACAAAAGCCGATCAATCCATACGGCGAATCCAAATTGATGTTCGAACAAATCCTGAAGTGGTATGGAGAAATCCATGGGTTGACCTTTGTGGCGCTCCGTTACTTCAATGCCGCCGGGGCCACCGAAAAATTTGGAGAGGATCACCGCATTGAAACCCACCTCATCCCCAACATCCTCAAGGTGGCACTGGGACAAAAGGAGTCCGTCGAGATCTACGGGACCGATTACCCCACACCGGATGGCACGTGCATTCGCGATTACATTCACATCCTGGATCTCGCCCAAGCGCACATCCTTGCGCTGGAGACCCGGACGAGCGCGTTTTACAATCTTGGCACCGGAGGGGGAACTTCGGTGAAAGAGGTCATTGACACCTGCCGCCAAGTGACGGGGGCCACCATCCCCACCATCGAAAAACCGCGCCGGGCCGGCGATCCTCCGCGTCTGGTGGCCGCCTCGGATAAAGTCAAAACCGAATTGGGCTGGCAGCCGAAATTTGAAAATATCCGCCCCATCGTGGAAAGCGCCTGGGCCTGGCATCAAAAACACCCCACCGGTTACGGGGATTGA
>JBBECL010000122.1:0-5275 GCA_040881805.1 Terrimicrobiaceae bacterium
GTAGGGAGTTGCCAGCGCCCGCTCAAGAATCTGGGTGGGCCGGCCGTGTTGAATAACCTGCTTTCCACTGAGCCACGTGGCGTGGACATCCCCGGCGTCATTGGTCAAAACAAAGTCCGCCCGGCGGCCCGCTCCGAGCGAGCCAAAATCGCCATCCATGGCGTAGCGGGTCGCGGCGTGCAGGGAGCCCATGCTCCATGCCACGGGAGCCGGAATGCCAAAACGACGCGCCTCTTTGGTGACCCAATCCATGCCAAAAAGGAACAGGTCGTCCGCATCGCGGTCATCGGTACACAAACACACCCGCTTGGTGCTGCATCCAAATTCTGTGATGGCGCGGATGGTTTGCGGCAGGCTGTGCCAGGGGGTGGTGGGTGGTCCGACCCGCAAAAAGATCCAGACCCCGGCACGAAGAAGATCTTCCGCGATTTCGCCTGTCACGGCCTCATGCGTATCGGTCACTCCGCTTGCCGCATAAGGGGCGACCATGTCCCGGCCATAAATGTGCCCGCAGACCGGCCTTCCCCGGCGAAGCGATTCGGCAATAATCGCATGGGCACGTTCGTCGCCCGAGGCCACCGCGACAAAATCCATTTTTTCCCCAAGGGCCACGGCCTCCGGCCAGGCATCAAACAATTCACCAATTTTTTCTGGTGTGAGATTGCCTCCAGCCGTTTCAAATTCCGGCGTGGTCGCCGGGACCGTGCTGGGAATTGTCAGAAAGATGTTCAAGGCGGCCTGCCGGGCATCTTCGAGCATCCACTCAATGCCCTCTCTGTCACAGACATTGGCGATTTCATGGCTGTCACAAAAAATGGTGGTGGTTCCATTTTTGAGAGCCGCCTCGGCATAAGCACAGGCGGTGACCATGCTGCTCTCGATGTGCAGGTGGGCGTCCACCAGGCCCGGAGCGAGAATGGCCCCTTCGCCTTCGACATAGGCGGATTCTTTGCAGGCACAGGTCCCGGCTGGCATGAGAGCAGCAATCCGTCCACCCGCAATCCAGAGTTCCGACTCGGGCAAAATCTTTTCTGTAAAAACGCAGAGAGGGCGCACCCCGCGAATGACGGTGTCGGGGGCCTCGGTGCCTCTTGCCACTTGGGAGAGGCGGCGGGTCACTTTCCAGAGGGGGTCAATTTCTAATTCTTTGTGCATAAATTCCTGTCTTCTGTGGTTCGCCGACCGTGGGGTTGCGGCCCGACCCAACATGCACGTTTTGTGCCAAAATCACAACACGCTCGACAGGTGTCCCATGATCCGTTACAGCCAGACAACCATGGCCAAAGAACCCATCCTCTTGGACAAACTCAATCAG
This sequence comes from Terrimicrobiaceae bacterium, assembly GCA_040881805.1. Classification (GTDB taxonomy): domain Bacteria; phylum Verrucomicrobiota; class Verrucomicrobiia; order Chthoniobacterales; family Terrimicrobiaceae; genus JAJTZA01. Next base: position 1,316 of record JBBECL010000122.1, read on the forward strand.
GACAACGCCCTTGAACAGGACGAATACAAACGCCAACTGAAAAAATACCAGTTGGAAATCCTGAATCACCAACTCCTGCTTCGTGAAAGGAAAAACAGCATCATCATTGTGATGGAGGGTCCGGATGCGGCCGGAAAGGGCGGAGCCATCAAGAGGCTTGTGGAGCGTCTCGATCCGCGGTTGGTGAGGGTTTACTCCATCATCAAACCCACCCAAGAAGAAATCAGTCATCATTACCTCTGGCGTTTTTGGACCAAGCTGCCAGCCCACGGAGAAATGACCATCTACGACCGGTCGTGGTATGGCCGGGTGTTGGTGGAGCGGGTGGAGGGGTTTTGCAAAGAGCAAGAATGGAAACGGGCCTACCGCGAGATCAACGAATTCGAGCGGTTGTTGGTCGATGATGGAAATATCATCATCAAAATGTTTCTTCATATCACCAAGGACGAGCAACTGGAGCGCTTCAAGCGGCGGGAGGCGGATCCCTACAAACACTGGAAGATCAGCGAGGAAGATTGGCGCAACCGCCGGAAATGGAATGAACACAACGAGGCGGCATCGGAAATGTTTGAAAAAACATCCACCGAGATAGCCCCTTGGACGGTCATTCCTGCCAATTTCAAGTGGTATGCCCGGGTGAAAGTGGCAAAAACCGTGGCCGAGCGGCTCAAAACGGCCCTTGGGTGAATCTGGCTGAATAAATGCTCGCGCTGGGGCTGACTTTGCATTCAATTTTCCTCTATGACGAATCACGACGCACTTCGAACCTTTGATCTTGGCCATGGCAAAAGAGGGCATTTTTATTCCTTGCCTGCCTTGGAGGAGGCGGGGTTGGGTGAGATCTCCCGTTTGCCGGTCAGCATCCGCATTGTGTTGGAGTCCGTGCTTCGCAATTGTGATGGCAAGAAAGTGGCGTGGAGGGATGTGGAGAGCCTGGCCAAGTGGAATGCCAAAGCTCCTGCTCCCGAGGAAATCCCCTTTGTGGTGGCCCGTATTGTTTTGCAGGATTTCACGGGGGTGCCTTTGCTTGTTGATCTGGCGGCCATGCGCAGTGCGGTGGCCAAATTGGACCGTGACCCCGGAATCATCGAGCCGTTGGTGCCTGTGGATCTCGTGGTGGACCATTCCGTCCAAGTGGATTTTTTTGGTTCCGGCGAGGCGCTTCGGATGAATCTTGATTTGGAATTTTCAAGAAATCGCGAGCGTTACCAATTTCTCAAGTGGGGGCAGCAGGCCTTCGAGACCTTTGGGGTGGTGCCTCCCGGCATCGGGATCGTCCATCAAGTGAACTTGGAATACCTCGCCAAAGGTGTGCTTTCCAGAGAGGTCGAAATCTCCAATCATCCGACCCAACTGTTTTATCCCGACACCTTGGTCGGAACCGATTCCCACACGACAATGATCAATGGGTTGGGTGTCGTGGGCTGGGGGGTTGGTGGCATTGAAGCCGAAGCCGGGATGCTCGGACAGCCCGTGTATTTTCTGACGCCCGAGGTGGTTGGAGTTCACCTGACCGGAGCTTTGGGCGAGGGGGTCACAGCCACGGACCTGGTGTTACGGATCACCGAGCGGCTTCGCCAAGCCAAAGTGGTCGGCAAATTTGTGGAGTTTTACGGAGAAGGAGCCGCCGCGTTGGCCGTCACAGACCGCGCCACCATTGCGAACATGGCCCCGGAATATGGCGCCACCATGGGCTTTTTTGGCATTGATGAGGAGACGGTGGCCTATTTGCGCGGCACGGGGCGTTCGGAGAAACATTGTCAGGCCTTCGAAAACTATTACAAAGCCCAGGGCCTTTGGGGCATCCCACGAAAAGGGGCCATTGATTACAGCGTTGAGATTGATTTGGATTTGGCGAGTGTGGTGCCCGGGCTTGCCGGACCCAAACGGCCTCAAGACCGCATTGATCTTCCCGCGCTCAAAGACACCTTCGAGGCTCTCATCGAGAAGCCACTTGCCGATGGTGGTTATGGAAAGACCCGTGAATCCCTGAACCTCGGATTTCCCGTACACCTCAATGGCAAGGAAAACAAAAATCCCACCCAAGCCGGGGATGTCGTCATCAAAAATGGGAGCGTCCTGATCGCGGCGATCACCAGCTGCACGAACACCAGCAATCCCAGCGTCATGCTTGGGGCGGCCCTGCTCGCCAAAAAAGCTGTCGAGCGTGGCTTGAAAGTCAATCCGGCCGTGAAGACATCCCTCGGCCCCGGCTCACGGGTTGTCACCGACTATCTCGAAAAAACCGGCCTCCAGACTTATCTGGACCAGCTCGGGTTCCAGACGGTTGGGTATGGATGCACGACCTGCATCGGAAACTCGGGGCCGCTGCATCCCGCGCTGGAAGAGGTCATCACCGGCAACGATCTCATTGCAGCCAGCGTCCTCTCCGGCAACCGAAACTTCGAGGCCCGTGTTCACCAAAACATTCGCGCAAACTTTTTGATGTCACCCCCACTGGTCGTGGCCTTCGCCCTGGCCGGCACGGTGGACATCGACTTAACGTCCGAACCCTTGGGCACCACGCCGGAGGGCCAACCGGTTTTCCTCAAAGATCTCTGGCCCTCGGCCGAAGAAATTCGCCACGCCATGGCCTCCGCGCTCAGCCCCGAAGTGTATCAACGGCTCTACTCGGATTTTGCGGGACAAAATCCCAAGTGGAATGAGGTTCCTTCATCCACCGGCGAAGTTTATGCGTGGGATGCGGACAGCACCTACATCCAACAACCTCCCTTTTTCGAAAACTACACGGGGAAAGCCGGCGATATCGAAAACATCATGGCGGCCCGTCCCCTCGGCGTTTTTGGCGACAGCGTCACGACGGATCACATCTCGCCGGCGGCCGCCATCAAAAAAACCAGTCCGGCCGGAAAGTTTCTGACCGAACACGGCGTGAAGCCCGAGGATTTTAACAGCTATGGATCCCGCCGTGGCAATGATCGGATCATGACGCGCGGGACCTTCGCCAATGTTCGCATCAAGAACCTGATGCTTCCCGCCATTGAGGGGGGCTACACTCTGTATTTCGGAGAGCGCCCGGTCAGCGCCCCGGACAAGGACATCGCCGCTTCCGCCGGGCAACCCACATTTATTTATGATGCGGCCATGGCCTACAAACAGGATGGCATTCCTCTCATTGTCATTGCCGGCCAGGAATACGGCACGGGCTCCAGCCGCGATTGGGCGGCCAAAGGCACCAGTCTTTTGGGTGTGAAAGCCGTGGTGGCCCAGAGCTTTGAGCGCATCCATCGTAGCAACCTTTGTGGAATGGGGGTTCTTCCGCTTCAGTTCCCCGAGGGCGTCAGCGCACAAACCCTGGCGTTGGATGGTACGGAAACTTTTGATGTGGTGGGTTTGTCGAATGATATCGTGCCACGCCAGGACGTCACCCTTCGTATTCACCGCAAGGACGGTTCCTCTTTCGACCAGACCGTGAAGCTGAGAATCGATACCCCGATCGAAATTGACTACTACCGTCACGGCGGGATTCTTCCTTTTGTCCTCGGGCAATTGCTCGGGGCTTGATCAGCGCTTCTGACGATATTCTTTCATCAGGTCCACGATTTCCGACCGGCACGCCAGCCATTCGCTGAGAATCTCCGGGATGATCTCGGAATCCGATGAACAAAGTTCAATCACGGGAGTCGCCTCATTCCAGAGCGCAAGGGACCGCTTCAATGTGGCCACAATAAAGCCCGGCTCAAAATGTTCGGGCCGGGTGAGGGCCCCGGCAAGCTTTGCGCTCACGAGCCAAATTTTCTCAGCGGCCTCTTCGCAGCGCGTTGGCGGGTGGGGCGGCGTCGTGGAATCTTGCGCCGCCAAGCGCAACCCAAGATTCTGGGTTCGTTTTACCAAGGGGTGTCTGAGGTTGCTGAGCTGCTCGATGATGGCCTCTTCCTCATCCTCGAAGTCTTCGTCCTCATCAACAACCTCGATGTCTTCCAAGTCGTCTCCAAAGTC
>JBBECL010000123.1:0-5249 GCA_040881805.1 Terrimicrobiaceae bacterium
CTTGGATTCGGGCAGCAAGGAGTTTGTCGTGTCCATCCTGGGCCAAATTCTGGAGCTTGACCTTTGTGGTGCTCACAAAAGGTTCCCGCGCCAGCAGCGCATCACCGAACCAGAACTTGTCATAACGCTTGAGAATGTCTTGGCCAACAAGATACATACGCACATTCTGTGCCCGTTGATCATTGACGAGGCGCTCCAAGTTGAGGATTTGCCCCGCGTTTTTGTCGCGGGCGTTCTCGGCTTTGCGGGCCCGCTCAATCGCGCTTCCATAGTCTTTGCGCCATTTTTCAAGGGCCGCCCGGTGGCCGGTGTTCTCCGCTTCTTTTTCGAGCAGGTTGTTGTTCAACTCCGAGATCGCATTGGCGGATGCATTGCGCTCCTCGATGCTCTGGGCATTGAGCTTTTTGACCTCGGTGGCGAGTTTCTCAATTTCTGCTTTGTTGGTAATTTCCGTGGCCTGCAAATTCGCAATCTGGCCTTGGGCATCGCGGAGCTGGATGGTCACACCTCGCAGGGCCTCCCTCAACTTGGCCGTGACTTCGTCTTCTTCTTGGGCAACGGCCGATCCGAAGAATCCGGTTGCCATGGTTCCTGCAATCAGCGTGATGAGAAGGTGGTTTTTCATTAAAATTCCCCGTTAAGTTCGACTTGGAAGATGTTGATGTTGAATTGGGGGCCGGCAATGCTGTCCGATCCCATCCAGCGGCCTCCGACCCAGACGTTTGGTGCCAAGGCGACAAATCCCGAAACAGTGAATCCCTGCATGTTCGTGCCTCCCAGGCCGAAATCGGAATCATTAAAGCCATCAACAACGGCATCGGACCCAATCCACCGATAGGCAAAATGGGCGCTCCAATCCCAGCGCTTGAGGTATCGGGGATGCCCCACTTTCAACTCCACAAACCACGCGTAGTTGCTGCCCTCATACTGACCGAAGATGTCGTCAATATTATTGGGGTCGATGGCACCCCGGTTATTCACCGCGATGGCGTTGATGTCATCCTCATTCCAAGCCAGGTTCGTGACAAACTCGCCTGTGAGGGACACCTGGATCGGCTCAAACCCATTGTATTCCAAGCGGGCGGTGATGGCGAGTTCCTCAAACTTTGTGGCCAGTCCATAATATTGGTATTGGTTGATGGCTCCAAAGTCGTTGCTGGCGTCGGGAACGATGTTGCGGATCGGAAAATAAGTATTTCCTTTCTGTGCAAAGGAAGGACGGCTGTTGTCCGTGTCGCCCGCATCGCTTGAATTGAGCGGCGTGAACGGTGAGGAGAGTTTACCCTCGATGTTCTGGAAATAGTAGTAGGCGGCTCCGACCTTGAAGTTCCAGTCATCGGCAAATTCCCATTCGAAACCACCCTGGATCGCAAAGAGATATTTATCATAGCTCTTAAATTTCGTGGGTTGGTTGGTTGAGAAGTTCAAGTCGGTGTTATAGACAGGAAACGCACCTCCCACGATGAACGGCCTCAGGCCTGGAAACACTTCGTATTTCAGGCTGACGGCCGCGCCGTCAAAGTTAATGTCATCATCCCAAATAAGGTTGGTTGAGAAGAACGGATTCTTGAACCGACCCGCCGTGAATGTGAAGTCACGGCCCGGCTCGCCCCAGGCCGTCCATTTGATGTAGGCGCGGTCGAGCCAGATCGCGTATTTGCTGAATTGTCCGCCCGAACGCCCCAACGTTTGATTGGTGGAGACCGGTGAGCTGTCATTTCCCGTGGCCAGACGGAAGCCCATCTCAAACCCATCGGCCATGTCGTAGGTGAATCCCATTCGGGCGCGCAGGCGCATCCGGTAGCGGTCTTGGTCGGTGTTGTATTGCGGAGAAAACTCATTGCCGGTCACATCAAAAGGAGCCCCCGTGTTGATGGCATTGAAGTCGGGAAACGCACCCGTGGAGTCATTGCCTTCCGGGTTGAGGATTCCTTCAAATCTCACACGAATATCGCCATAGGGATTGAGGCGTGAGGCCCAGAGGGGCAGGGCATTGAGATCTTGGAAGGGTTTGCGGGACATTTCCTCGCGCAGTTCGGACTTGATGTCTTCCTTGATCTGCATGCGCACAGGGTCCGGGATAAACGTCACACGGACATCATCCTCGGATGGCGCCGCAAGAGCTTGGTCGATGGCGATCTGATCGGAGGCGGCCTGGGCGGCGGCAATTTGTGCCACAGCAAACATATCCGCTTGGGACTGGGCTCTTGCCACCTCGGCCTCCGCTTCCGCTTGTTTGATCATGCCTGCGGCATCTTCTTTGGTCAGGATGCCACGTTGGACAAGCTTGTTGATGAGGTTGACGGTTACACTCTGCGAGGGAGGCATCGTGCCTCCATCGGCACTGCTCACGGGGATCAGATCCAGGTTTTCAGATTCTGAGAGAACGTCGGTTTGGGAGTTGATGGGAAGGGCTCCCTCCATTCCCACCACGGCAAAGGCATCTTCTCCCGCCGTGGGGGGAGGCTCTTGCGCGGCGGTCGCGGCAATCGATTCGCCTGGTGTGGGAGGGGTGGGAGGGGTGGGAGGGGTGGGGGAATTTCGGTTTTTGGATTCTGAATTTTGAATGCTTTCAGATTCGGCGATTGTTGTCGGGCTTTCTTGGCCGGTGGCGGCTTCCATGGCGGACTCTGCGATTTGGGCCTCCTCGTGTTTGATCAGGGCTTCAGTTGGAGGATTGGCCTCCAACCGCGGAGGCGGGGTGGCCCAAGGTGTCGCGGTGGGCTCCGGGGTGGGATCGGGAGTGAGGGACTCCTCGACTGGGACGGGTGGGACAGATTGTGTCGGGGTGGGTTGAGGGGCGGCGTCGGGCGTCGCAACGGGGGTTGGTGAGGGCGCGGCAAAGTTGTCGAAAACAATGCGGTTTTTTCCGCCTGACCGATGAATTTCGGGTGTCGGAGACTGGGCGGAAGCCGCAAGAACCCAGACAGAGAGCAAAGCGGCGGCAAGCAGAAGAGAGCAAGGCTTGGTTTTGGAAAAGGCGGTCATCAGTTTGGTTTGGTGGCAGAGATCCTCATCACGATGGGCATGGGCATGTCCTCGGGGGGAGGTTGTGAAAGCTGAAGGCCGGAAAGAACTTCGTCCGTGATGGCGCGGTCCACCGCGGCATTGCCGGAGGAACCCTCCAAATTCGCGCGGGTGACTCGCCCGCTGGAATCCACCCAAATCCGCACCTTGAGATTCAACGTCGCACTGCGGGTGCGCTTGTTGGAACGCATGGCCTGAGCCACCCGGGTTTGAACTTGACCGGCATAAAATCCAAATTTGGTGCCGCCCTGACGATTCCCCGTCCCGAGTCCGCCAATCATTCCGCCGCCGCCTTTGCCCTGAAGGCCGAAACCATCCGAACCATCTCCTTCAATGTTTGTTCCCAGCGGAGCGGCTTCTTCGGGTGGGGAGTCTGGCTGTGGAGCTGCTTCGGGTTGCGTCTCCTCCACAAACTCGGGCTGATCTTGATCGATTTCCTGATCTTGGGGCTGCTCCGGCGGCGGCGTGGGGGGGGGCGTTGGCGGAGGAGGTGTCGGCGGGGGGGGAGGCATGATGTTGACCATGCTCACCGAGGCAGTCCGCTTTTTGGGCTTTTCTTTGGGCATCAGAGCCCAAGCTCCTGCCCCCAAAGCCACAACAACCCCAAGGATAATAGGGACCCGATATTTTTTGAAGAAGCCGGGTTCTTCCTCATCATCAAAATCTGCCCCACTCATTTTGGTCCGACCGTGGCTAGGCCAATTTGTGTGATTCCCAGGCGTCCGCAGACATCCAGAACATCCATGACGCCTTGATATTGCGTGAGGCGATCCCCCCGCACGACGACTGGAAACTCCGGGTTGGCGGCCTTGTGCTGCTGAAGCCGCTCTTCAAGTTCCTGCAAGGTGACCGGCACAGTGTCCAAGGCAATTTTGCCTTCGTTGTTGATCGTGATCGCACGGCTCTTGGGACCTCCCAATTCCGGCGGCTTGCTGGAAGAGCGCGGCAGGTCCACCTTCATGCCCTGAACCCCGGCAGTGGTCATGATGATAAAAATCAACAGCAACACCAGGTAGAGATCCACCATCGGTGTGACGTTGATATCGTCGAAGGATTTGTCGTCTCCAGCATCCATTATTTGCGCACCTCGTCGCGAATTTCTTCATCCACTGCTTCTTTTTCCAGTTGGCGAATGGCTTCTTCGGGTTTCCGGATTTGACGGATCGGCACCGAAAGAGCGCCTTCTCCGGGGGGAGGATAAAACTCGGCGATCTTGGCCACAAATTCGTCAATAAACACTTGCATCGTACCAATGACGCCTTTGATCCGCGTGTTGAGAAAGCTATACGCGAAGAGTGCGGGGATCGCGACCAGCAGACCCACCGTGGTTGCCAGGAGCGCACTGGCAATACCTGGAGCAATCGAGTTGACATCCACTTCACCGGACTTCGCAATGATGGCGAACGTGATCATCACGCCGACCACCGTTCCAAGAAGTCCGACATAAGGACCACCGGCAATACTCACCGTCAGATAAACAATATTTTTATTCAGACGGTGTTGCTCATGTACCAGCGCGGCATCCAAGGCGGCGCGGATCGCTTGGATTGAGCGGGCAGAAAGTCCCTGGCCTTTATTTTTTCCCCGGCCGAGGCGGTGACGGATTTCCTCGGAACCCACATGATACACATGATAAAGCGGAGAATCTTTGAGGAGTTGCAGTCCCTTTTTCCCGATCTTTCCGCCGAAAGATTTATTGGCCTCGGGATCATCGAGGTCCATGGACGTGAGATCGGAAGCCACATCCTTCCAGAGCTTTTGAAACTCTGCGTTGCCTTTTTCGGTTTTGCCGAGATCGATGTATTTTTTGACGGCCACCGTCCACCCGGCAAACATCATGATCACGCAGACCACGACGGCGATCCAGCCGTCAAACATCATATTGTTGGCAATATCTCCAAACAGCATGACGTGTTCCAAAGCCCCGCCATGACTGGCAGCGGCATGACCGCCCTCGTCCTCGCCGGGAACCAACAGTTTGCCGGCCGCCTCGGCCCCGGATTGGTTGAGCGCTGTGAAAGCGATGCCCCCTGCTGGCGTGGCCACCCTGGCTATGTGCATCTCATCGATTTCGCCCACAAACCGACCGTTGGCTGAGCCGGAGCCCGCCGCATCACCTCCCAGATAATAGGGCGTGTTCATCGCAGGAATCAGAGCGCTCACGGAGCCATACTCCTTGCCATTCACGAAGAGAGTGATGTTGCCGCCCGATGCCACAACCT
>JBBECL010000124.1:0-5231 GCA_040881805.1 Terrimicrobiaceae bacterium
ACACAACGCCGGAGCCTAAAGGGATTTTGCGGACACGACAAGCCGCAGGCTTGTTGCGTTTGCCAAGCCCGGCCTGATGATTTATTGGTGGGGTTGTGGCAAACGCGAAAAAAGACTTTTGGATCGGCCGGGCGAGGGCGGAAGCGCTTCGTTTCAACGGAGGATGGTGGCTTCAAACGTTTTTGCCGATGGTGTTTTGGGGGGGACTGTTGGCTGCTGTGCTTGTGCTGGCCTCACGCTCCGCGGGGTATCCCTTATCGCTTTCTGTGATGGTTTTTGCCGGGATATGCCTGTTATTGGCTGCGGTGTTGGCCTTTGCTCTGGCGCGAAAGCGTTTTTTGAGCCGGAAGGAGGCGCTTGTTCGATTGGAGGCCGACCTGAGGCTTCGCAATGCCTTGACCTGTGCCGAGGCGGGCATTTCCGAATGGCCGGAGCCGCGACCGAATGCCCGTTTCCAACTCGATTGGAAAACTCGGGCCCTGCTCTGGCAACCTGCCGCTGCGCTCGCCGCCCTGGTCGTGGCCTCGGTGATTCCGCTGCCCCAATCCCCGGCCAAGGAAAGTGCCGCTCTGGGCGAACCTGGCACGTGGACGGACTTGCAGCAGCGGATTACGGAACTGAAAGCCGCCGAGATCCTTCAACCCGAGCCTTTGGAAGAATTGGCAAAATCTCTGGAGGCCCTTCGTGCCAAGCCCCAAGAAGAGTGGTTTTCCCATCAGAGCCTTGAAGCCGGAGACCACTTGAGCGCTTCCACCGAGAATGCGCTCTCCGGCTTGCAAAAAAATCTCGAAATGGCTTTGGGAGCGATGGAAGCTTCCCGCCAACTTGAGGCGGCCCAACTGGCGGCCCTGACGCCCCAACTTTCCGAGGCCCTGCAAGAAGCCCTTGCGCAAATGGCCAACGGCGCTTTGCCACTCGATGAGAAACTGCTGGCGCAACTGCAAGCGATGACGCCAACCGGGGCACGCCAACTTTCCGCCGAAGAGTGGAAAAAACTTCAAGCCAAAATGGCCGGGGGAATATCCACCTGCTCCAATGGCCTGTGTGCAGGAGACAAGGCCGGGGAGGCAGTGTTGGCCATGCTGGCCCAATCTGGCGGTGGAGTCTCTCGCGGGCCGGGCGCAGCTCCGTTGACCCTGAACGAACAGGCCACGGACTTGGGGTCAAAAAGCAGGGAACTCCTCAAGAATGACGATCTCTCGCGGGCGGCCATTGGAGACTTGATGGGGTTGGGGACTACCCGGCACAAAAAAGACGAGTCCGTCAGCACAGCCGGCGGAGCCATGGCGAACACGTCCCCGGCGGGAGATTCCACCTCGACTCTGAACGCCACCCCTTCCGAGCAGAAGGTCCTTCAATCGTTTTTCCGATAATCTTCAAATTTTGAAGTCTTGTTTTTGAGCCCTTGCCGCAGAAGAGTCATCGCATGAAAAAAGCTGGAATTTGTTATTTGGTTGGGGCCGGGCCGGGAGATCCCGGGCTCCTGACACTCAAAGGGCGCTCATGCTTGGAGAAAGCCGGGGTCGTGATTTACGATCACCTTGCCAACCCGGAATTTCTCGAGTTTGCGCCGGAAGCCGCCGAAAAAATCTATGCGGGAAAAAGGGCCGGGGACCACGCCCTGCGGCAGGATGACATTCAGGCGTTGCTGGTCAAAAACGTCCGGGCCGGACGGGTGGTCGTCCGCTTGAAAGGCGGGGATCCCTTTTTGTTTGGACGCGGGGGCGAGGAGGCGGAAGCGCTGGCGGCAGCGGGCTGTCGGTTTGAAATCGTGCCGGGTGTCAGTTCGGCGATTGCCGGGCCGGCGTATGCGGGCATCCCGGTGACGCACCGATCCCACAACGCGGCTGTCACCATCTTCACCGGCCATGAAGACCCCGACAAACCGGAAAGCCAGATTGACTATGACGCCATTGCTGCCATTCCCGGAACCAAGGTGATGCTCATGGGGGTCGAGCGGCTTGAGAGTCATTGTGCCGCGCTGCAGAAGGCAGGGATGCCAGGTTCGACCCCCGTGGCGCTGGTGCGATGGGCCACAACCCCCCGCCAGGAGACGCTTGGTGGCACACTGGCCGACATCGCCGCAAAGGCGAGGGCCGCGGATTTTCAGGCTCCGGCGGTTGTTATCCTGGGCGAGGTCGTCGCCTTCAAAGACTCCCTTGCCTGGTTTGAGAACAAGCCGCTTTTCGGCAAACGCATTGCCGTCACGCGCACCCGCCAGCAGGCCGGGGAACTGATCGACCAATTGCGCGATCTCGGGGCGGACGCCTATGAACTCCCCACCATCCGGATTGAGCCGCCCGCCGACAAGAAGGCGTTTTACGAGTTGGTCTCTGATGCCCATATTTACGACTGGATCATCTTCACGAGCCCGAATGGGGTGGACACGTTTTTTCGGGCGTTCTTCGAAATCTTTTCGGATGTCCGCGAGATTGGCGGTGTTCGGATTGCGGCCATCGGGCCTGCCACGGCCGCCCGGGTGAAGGCCCATCATTTGGCCGTGGATCTTCAGCCGGAGAAATTTGTGGCCGAAGAAGTTTTGAAGGCCCTCCAAAAAGAAACCAGCGTCGAGAATTTGAAGTTCTTGCTTCCCCGCGCCGAGGGCGCACGGGAAATGCTTGCCACCGAATTGACCAAGTTGGGGGCTATCGTGGATGAGGCGATCGCTTATCGAACCGTGCCCGAAACCGAGGGCAACTCCGCCGGGATCCGGCGCTTCAAAGAGGAGGGGGCGGACATCGTGACTTTCACCAGTTCCTCCACCGCAGAAAATTTTGCGGCTCTCAAACTTCCCCTCCCCGAAACTTTGAGAACGGCCAGCATCGGCCCGGTGACCTCGGCCACCCTGATGACCCTTGGTTTCTCCGTGGATATCGAAGCCCGCTCCCACGATATTCCCGGCCTCGTTCAGGCCATTTTGTCATCGGGTTCTGGCGGTGTTACAAAAAATGGTTGATACGAAAGGGAGATGCCCCCGTCAAAGCCCCGGAGAGCGCTAAATTTATGCGTGTTCAGCCCGGGATGCCGTGGATTGGTTTCGAGGTAACCCAAGGCTTTGCGGACAGCTTTGAAGCGCTTCAGCAAACCGGGATCTTTCTCAAGGGAGTCCAAGTCCGCTTCCGCCTGCTCCGTAAATTTCAGCGCGAAGGCCATTCGTCACTCGATGGCTTCATCGACATACCGGGCAAAGCTTCCCAACGATCTCGTTTTGCCTTTTGCAGCTTGCTCCATGCCTTTCTGAACAGCACTTCGTGCCGGGGCGTTTTTGAAGAGCCAACTTTCACGGGCGGGGATCTCGGTAAATGGCTCTAAAAGAATATTGCCATCATCTGTTCGCCGCGCACGAAAGCTGCTCACGCCGCGGGCAAGCTTTCCAAGGGCGATACGGCCTTTGGAATCAGGCCGGAATTGTTGAATGATCTCTGACATAATAAAAATTCGCGATGCGTTTGGACACCATGGAGGTGGGAGAATGTCAATGTGGGAAAACTAATGATTCCCACCACGTTCAGCAGGCATCCTTGCTTCCTACGCGGCAGGTCTCCACGCCTTATCGCGGAAGCGTGGAAAAGATGGGGACCAATCGACGATAGCTTCGGCAAGGGTGGGGGATTCAAGCCCCATGCAATCTTTCGCAGGCGGTGACGGTGTTGGCCATCAACATGGCGATCGTCATTGGCCCGACGCCGCCGGGGACCGGGGTGATGGCCTCGCATTTTGTGGACACGGCATCAAAGTCCACGTCCCCCACCAGCCGATACCCTTTGGGTGACGAGGCATCATCCACCCGGTTGATGCCGACATCGATGACCGTGGCACCCGAGCCGATGTGTTCGGCTCCCAGCGCGAGTGGTCGTCCGAGAGCCGCGATGACGATGTCCGCTTCCCTTGTGAGCTGCGCGAGATTGCGGGTGCGGGAGTGGGCGACCGTCACCGTGGCATCTCCTGCCGCCCCGCGCCGCATGAGCAGGAGGGCCATGGGTTTGCCAACGATCATGCTTCGTCCGACAATCACCACATTGGCTCCTGCGATGGTGACCCCGGATTCCTGAAGCAGACGCAAACAACCCAACGGAGTGCAGGGCACAAATCCCGTGGGGTCATCCATGGCCAGTTTGGCGACATTGATCGGATGGAACCCGTCCACGTCTTTGTCGGGGTTGATGGCAGCAACAATGGCGGCCTCATCGATCTGGGGAGGCGGTGGGGATTGCACGAGGATGCCGTGCACCGAGGGGTCGGCATTCAATTCCTCCACAACCCGAAGGAGTTCGGCCTGTGTGGTTGAGGCAGGAAGTTCGTGTTTGACCGAATGAAGCCCCAACTCGGCCGCACGTTTGTCTTTGGATCGGACATACGCCCGGGAGGCGGGGTCATCACCCACCAGGATGACGGCCAATCCCGGCTGGACGCCCCGCGCCTTGAGCGCGGCGATCCGGACCGCTGTCTCGGCATGAACTTTGTTTGCTATGGCTGTTCCGTCAATCTGCTGCATTTCTCAGTCGTTGTTCGATTTTGTTTTTCCACGCACTGAACTCTTCAAGAGTCAGTTCACCCGGCACACGCTCGGGGGCGTCCACTGTGATGGAGATTTTTGAGAATGGCAATGGGATCATAAATCCGTCCCACGTTTTTAATCGGGCGGCATTTGAAAAACTGGCGTGGACGAGCAAGAGAGGAGCACCGGTGGTCTGGGCGAGTTGGATGGCACCGGGGCCCATGTGGTAGCGGGGGCCGCGGGGACCGTCCGGGGTGATCGCGATATCCCTTCCTGCCGCGATGAGCCGCACCATCTCCCGCAGCGCCCTTGCTCCCCGCCGCGAACTGGAGCCCCGCACCGACCCCATGCCACAGCCGGCCATGATCCGGGAAAGGATTTCCCCATCCCGGCTGGCACTTGTGAGAACGGAAACCCCCTTCCGGCCCTTGGGATACTTTTTCAAAAACGCCGGCGTGATCCCCAGAATCCGGTTGTGCCAGAAAACCAGAATCACGGGTTCGGTGAGCGTGCCAGCCTGCATCCCCGATGCGTCCGTGATTTTTAAACGCACGGTCAGCAACAGGGCACGAAGCAGCGCAACAGCCAAACTGGAGAGAAGGATTTCCCGCATGTGGAATCAGACAGCTTTCCCCAGAATGACGGTGTGGACAAGTTCGAATCCTGTTTCTGTGGGATGGGGCGCATGCCCGATAAGTGCAAACTGCGGTTCTTCCAGGGGGCATGGGCGTCT
>JBBECL010000125.1:0-5225 GCA_040881805.1 Terrimicrobiaceae bacterium
TGGTCTCCCGATCGTCGATGGTGGTTTTTTGGCGGCCACGCCTTGGAAAAAACTTCGGGCCATCGCGGCGAAGCCGAGCTTTCGCATCACGATCAACCTTGGTCTGGGGAATGCGAGTCATGAAGTCTGGACCACCGACCTGACTGAGGAATACGTCCGACTCAATCTAGGAGAATAACATGACCGAAAAACTCACGCCGGAAGCACATGCCGAGAGCCTTGTTGAAGCGCTGCCATATATTCAAAAGTTCAGGGGGTGCACCTTTGTCATCAAGTATGGCGGGGCGGCGATGGAGGAAGAACATATTGTGGACCGATTTTTGCGGGACATCGTGTTTTTGGAGGCGGTTGGCATCAATCCGGTTCTGGTGCATGGGGGGGGCAAGGCGATCACGGCAAAAATGAAAGCCGAGGGGCTTCCCGCCCGGTTTGTGAATGGTCTTCGGGTGACCGATGCGCGAACCATCGAGATTGTGGCCGGAACCTTGGATGGGGAAATCAACCCCAAGATCGTGGACACCATCGAGCGGTTTGGGGGGCGGGCCCTGGGTGTCTCGGGGAGTTCGGTGTTTGTCGCGCGCCGTCTGCCCCCTCAGCGCACCGAAACAGGCGAAGATCTTGACATTGGTTTTGTCGGCGAGGCGGCAAGCATGAATGCGGAAAAAGTCCGTGAAGCCATTCTCCAGGAAATTGTGCCGGTGATCAGCCCCATCGGCGCGGAACGGGATGGCACGATTCTCAATATCAATGCCGATGTCGCGGCCGCTGCCCTCGCGGCGGACTTGAAGGCCACGAAGCTGATTTTTGTGAGCGATGTCTCGGGGATCATGCGGGATCCGGGTGCCCCGGAATCGCTGATTCCCACCGTCTCGGTATCCCAAGTCGAGAGTCTTATCACACAACGGGTCATCAGCGGAGGCATGATCCCCAAGGTCCAATCAGCAGCCGCAGCACTGGGTCAGGGGGTTGGCAAAGTTCACCTCATCGGGGGTCAGACCCCGCATGGTCTCTTGTTGGAAATTTTCACAAACGCCGGCATCGGGACAGAGATCACCGGGTGATTTCTTTTGACCACGTTTCCCTGGCAAGCCAACGATCTCGTTCAGTCTAGACTGGCAGGCCGTGGCGTTCGGCGAAGAAACGTTCCATGCGAAGATGAAGGTCATCGTAGAATCGCTTTTTCATCATTTCCAGCGCCGCCATTTTCTCCGGTGCCGATCCTTGGGCCGCCGTCTGTTCCAGCACGAGTTTCTCATGGAAGGCTTTTTCCAACTCAATCAATGATGTGAGAAATTCGCGTGCCGCCCGTGTGTGTTCGACACCGTCGAGGAGGGCGTCCTCCAGGGGTTTGTGACGCGTGACCGCAATGAGGTTTCCGGCAGCCAATTCGTCCATGTAGCGGCGGTGACTGATAAGAAAGGCCCGGTGCTCCGAATCGAATCGAACCTCATCGCGATCCAACAAGCGATCATAGGGGCCCGGCTTGCAGAAAAATTTGAGCATCACGGGGATGGTGTCCACGATGATAAAAAGCAAAGTAAGAACCACGTAGGTCAGCATGGCGAATTGTCCGCCTTGATCTCCGGCTTTGAAAAGTTTGTGGAGAGCGAGGGTTTGGGTGAGGATGTCCCGGCGCTTTTCAGCCTGAAGGCCGGCAAGTCTGCTGGCTTCCTCCTCACCCCGGCGGGCCATTTGTTCCTGGGCCGTGTGGAGTTCCTGGAGTCGGAAATCGATTTGTTGTTTGAGCGTCTCGCGGATTCCATTCTGCTGGGTGACAAATTGTCCGGCCTGATCTTGTTGAACTTTTTCGCGCAGGGCGGCGACGCGACCATCCTCCGCTTGCTGAAGGGCGACGCGCTCGTCCAAGCGGGTTTGAAAAGCGGTGGTGGCGGCCGCTTCGGCCTGCCGGGCTTGGGATTCCAGTGCCGTTTTTTCGGTAGTGAGGTGTTCCAGCACGCCGCCCAGGCGGGTCGCCTCGGCCCGACGCCATGCGAGTTGGTCGTCCTGAATCGAGCGGGCTCGGGGACCGAGTCCCACGATGCCACTGCGCTGTCCATTCACTTCGCGTTCAAACTCGGTTTGCCATGAAGACAATTCCTCCTGCAATTTGGTGTATTGCGGGGTTAGAACGGCCGTCTCTTTATCGATGGCAGCGATGCGCTCCATGGAGGGAGCCGTGGCTTCCAGGACAGCACTTTTCAGCTCGGTTTGCTGGGCGGAGGTCAGCCCGGGAATGGGGGCTTCGGCCACTTCGGCCTGCACCAAGAACTCGGCATGAAAGGTCCGGTTCCATCGTTCACGTTGCGCGGCGATGGATTGTTCGATGTCGGCAATTCTTTTTGCGGCGATGTCCTGCTCGGCGGCGAATTCTGTCCGGATTTCCTGGGCATCCACGGCCCGTTGTTTCTCGATGACAGAGGTCACCGTGTCCCGGAAGAGCAACAGAACGAGGGGATGGGAAATGGTTATTCCCATCAGCACGGCCACAAAAAATCGGAGAATGAATTGACCGAGTTTTCGGGGGAACGAAAGGAAGGGTCGGTAACTCGCCAGAAGAGCCCGGTCGATGGCCAGAATGATAAATGCCCAAACCGCTGCCACAGAAAAAATGACCCAATAATTGTCCGTGAGTGTGGACAGCGCGTAGGCGCAAGCGATAAAGGCAAACAAGCACGGCACAAGCACGGTGGCCCCAAATGCGACATACTTGCGTTGTTCCCAGTTGGGACAGGTTTCCAGAGTCTCGCTTCCGGCTCCCGACAACCAGAAAAAGACATGCTTCATAGAGGGGCCGTTCATGAATGCACCATTACGGTTATTTTGCGGCAAAGGCAAACATGCTTGCCACTTCCTTTCCAATTAATGATTTGGCAGGGGGAATCCACGTCAGAGAAATCAGATTTTTCCAATCCAGATCTCGGCCAGATCTTTGCGAGCCGGGCCCAACGCTTCAAGGTTGAAACACCCGGCGGGGACTTTGGATCCCTTCCGGCCACCCGGGGACATCACGTTTCCCGTCATTGTCAAAATCAGCCCGCATGGTGGCTTCAAAATTGATTTTTGAGCCATGGGGGCTTTTTGTTGTGAAGTCCATCGGGCCAACGGGTTGGTCGCCCCACTTGATCAGGAGAACCGTGGTGATGGGGGCATGTGGCAGCGGGGGATCGATGATGATTGATTGGCCGTCTGTTTCGCGGACGACGCGATCCACACCATCGAAGTCGTATTCCACATGATCCCCCACGGCAAAGGGGTTGTTCCCTTCAAAATACAAGCGGGACTCCGTGTTTGACGCGATGTTTTTGCCATCGAGGGGAATCACGCTAAGCGGGACTTTTGCGAACCTTGGATCTTCGTAAACGGAGCCTTCTTCCAGACCTGCCGCTTGGAAATCTTCCAGCACATTAAAAACTTTGCGCCCCTCCCCGGTGAGGGCTGCGAGGTGGGCGTGTCGGGCTTCCGTCTGCCAAAAAAGGTTGTTGGTCGAGGTCAGTTCCGAGGGGATAATTTTTCCGCCGTAGGCATATTTGCCACCACGGATGTCGAAGATGTTGCCTTGGAACTTGTGGCCGGCTCCGCTGATGGGAATCGCCCCATTGGCATTGAGGGTGAACGTATTGTTCTCAATCAGATAGCCGCCGCCTTCTTTTTCTGTGCCGGTGTTTTTGCTGTCCGGTTGACTCTGGCTGGTGAAAAAGGAATTGGCGGAGGCACCTGCAATGATGTTGTTCCGTGCGATAAAATCGACGGTCTGCTGGGTGTGGGCATTTTGACCGGAGGCAATCAGCACATTGGAATCGAGAAGATAATTTTTGACGCCGCGGTAGGTTTGGATGTTGTCAGGATGGGCAAAACGGCTGTGGTGATGGATCGCGTTCTTGCGAACAACAATGTCCTCGGCATCCCAGGCAACCACCAACCCGTCATTGAGATTCCAAGCAATTTGGTTTTCCTCGACAAGCACATTCCGGGCATTCGAAATCGTGGCCCCGTAGGAGTTGTCCACGATCAGACAGCGGCGGATGATTCCATCGCGGAGGCCCTTGAGATTCAGCCCGAAACGCTGGTTCTGGTAAATCGCGCAGGAATCAATGATGAGGCCCTTGCCTGCCTCAACCGAGCCCTTGGATTCGATGCCGCCGATTCCGAAGCCCGAAGGCCCAGCGGCCCCATGACGCACCTGCAATCCGCGAAGAACCACATGCGAGCTTCCTCCCAGGGAAACCACCTCCTCGCGGCGGGGAGCCTCTGCCAAGGCGAGGGCTTCCTTGGTTGGTGGCCACCAGAAAAGGCGGGTGCCATTTTCGGTCTGTTGATGAATCCATTTCCCCGGCTGCGTTAGAAAGCTGGAATGATTTTGAAGGTAAAAGCGATCGGCTTCGGTGAACGTCGCAAAATTTTCTTTGAACAATGGCCGCTCGATTTCCAACGCGCTTCCTTTTTGTGACCATCCTTTCACCGGGGCCAACGTCTGGACCACGCCCTTGGCCAGGAAATAAAAGATCTCCGCGCCGGTCAGATCTTCTGCCGGGATGGCGGCGAGTTGGTCGGAGTTCACCGTCTGACCATCCGTGCTCGAAACCGAAAACCAACCCGTGACAGGAACACGTGCGATCTTTTGCTGATGAGCTCCAAAAAAAAGCTGGCCCGGCTCCCAATCAATCTCCGCATAAAAAATATCACCTGCGTGGGGATGATTTGCCTCGGGCAGCGGGGATCCCGCCAGGGGTTTCCAGTCCGTGATGGCATCTGCTCCACTGAGAATGGCCGGATTGGCCGGGTCCTCGGATTCGATCACGACAGGATTCTCTTTGGTCCCGGCACCACTTAGGCCCACCGTCTCCCGATAAATCCCGGGAGCGATGAGGACACGGTCCCCCGGGCCCAACAACTGCGTGGCGGCAGTGACAGTTTTGTAGGGTGCCTCTTGTGACCTCACCCACTTTTCATCACGCCCGGCAAACGGTCCTTGATTTGCTGGTGGAGACGCGTGGTCCACGGCGGGCTGGAGTCGGGGTGGAGGGCTTCTGTGGTGCGGAGGTCGCAGGGGGCGATGATCAATTCGATGGCATCCAACCCCGTGTCGGCACAGAGCAAAAACAATTCTTCGATGGCAGGATCCCCGATGGCCAGGCATCCGGCGGAGGCGGCCTTGCCGTGGATCATGATGTCCGATCCGAGGTTTTTGGGGTCACGTCCTTCTTCGATGGCGCGCTGAATGTCAT
>JBBECL010000126.1:0-5181 GCA_040881805.1 Terrimicrobiaceae bacterium
GTTTGTTGGGCAAAGAATTTACAACACTTCAGGTCTCTTATCGGTAGTCCACTAGATTGGCCAGAAAATAAGTTACGTATTTTGAAGATCAAATCGCCGAGCTCGAAAGCACGCTTGGCGAATCTTGGTTTTAGATTTCGGATTGCCAAAGGGTCTATTTCGCCACCACATCAGGATAAGACCCGAGGAACCGCACGCCACGGAAGTGGACCCGCATGATTTCGAGGTTGCTATACGTGTATAACAGCGGCAGAATGTCGGAATGCTTGCCATCCGACTGGACACCGACACGGAAAAACGCCTTACCCACTTGGCCAAGAAAACTGGACGAACTAAGACATTCTATGCCCGCGAAGCCATCCTCGAACATATCGGGGACTTGGAGGACGTCTATCTGGCCACCCAGCGCTTGCGTCGTCCGGGCAAGACCTACTCCGCCAACGAGGTGAAGCGTGAGCTGGGCCTATAGATTTGACGGACGGGCCTTGAAAGAACTCAAGAAGCTCGGACACTCGGCGCATCGGGACATTATCGCCTACCTTGACGAACGAGTTGCAGGCGACGCTGATCCACGCCGCTTTGGCAAAGGACTCAAAGCAGACTTGGCCGGGCTTTGGCGTTACCGCGTCGGCGATTACCGGATTCTCTGTCAGATCAAAGACCGTGAGTTGCTCGTGCTGGTGGTGGCCGTTGGGCACCGCCGAGACGTCTACGAGTAGCGGTCTTTCGAAGCGGCTTTCACTGGAAAAACCACAGCCGACCAACGGGAGACAGACTGTCAAAAGGCAGCCCGCAAGGGTGAGCAAAGCGAATCAAATTTCAGGAAAGCACGGATTAAAAATGCCTTGTGAAGTGCATCCCGATCACACGGAGGGTTGGCCTCCTGGTCACTGTAACTCATCGATTATCCGTGGATATCCTGAAATCCGTGGTTCCTCTTTTCCTTTCGAGGGTGATGCCGGCGGCGTGAATCAACCGTGACAATTTCGGCGAAGCCAACAGGTCTTTTACAGAAGGCAAAAAAGATAACGAAGGGCGGAACGGAAGGTTGGCTCATGACTCTCCTGCCTTTCTTTGTTTCCTTCGTTTCCTTCTGTTCAGAATTTCCGGAGTTTTTTTACAGAAGGAAACAAAGGTAACGAAGGACGGCACTGAAGGTTTGCTTCGGATTCTCCTGCCTTCCTTTGTTTCCACGTTTTCTCCATGAATCAAAATAGTTTGCGCGTCACGACATCCATGTGGATTCTTTTCCACCCATGCCATCCGCCAAAATGAAAATTCAGAGACTCCTATCCGGGGTGGTGGATGCCGGGATGTGCGAGATGATGAACCTGATTCAGCTGCGTCAGCGCAGGGAAGTCAGCCGGCCTGCGGAGTTGGGCACGTATTTGGAGCGGTGCGAAAAGCTCACTCGGGAGGAATATTATGAGGCACCTCCCGCCGAAGAGATCACGGAAAAGGCGGGGTTTTTGGGGTGGAAGAGCCCGGTCGAGGGTCCCTATGCGGAAAATAACCGCACGGGAGCTCATTTGTTTCTTGGACCCGGAGGCCCCTCCGCTCCGACGGTATTGATTCTTCATGCGTTGATGAGCGCCAGCGATGTGGGTTACCGCCGCATGGCATCATGGTTCAACAAGCGGGGGTGGAATGCCGCGTTTCCTCATCTGCCGTATCATTATTCGCGTGTGCCCAAAGGCACGCTGAATGGGGAGTTGGCCATCTCTTCCCATTTGATTCGCAACGTGGAGTCGCTGCGTCAGGGTGTGATCGAACTGCGTCAGTTGATGGAGTTATTGCGTCAGAGAGGCTGCCCGGACTTTGGAATTCTTGGAACCAGCTACGGTGGGTGGACGGGGGCCCTCTTAAGTTTTGTGGAAGCGGATTTTCGGTTTATCGGGCTGGTTCAGCCGATTGTGGACACTCATGCCGCGATTTGGAAAAACCCCTCGGCCCGCACATTGCGGCGGCAACTGACCCGGTCTGGCGTGGGAAATGAGGTGGCAGTTAAACACTCCCATCTGTCATCTCCGTTGCACGGGGTGCCGCTCTGTGGACCGGAGAAAGTCGTGATTGCAGCGGGTTTGTATGACACCGTTTCTCCGCCGGACCGCCTGGTTGAGTTGAATGAGAACTGGATTGGCTCGCGGCTGCTGTTGGTGAATCAGGGCCACTTCGGATACCGGGCTCACGCGGAGATGCTCAGAGAACTTGAGGAACACAATTTTTTGAATTACGAGGCTTGAGGCCTCGTATGAAGTCGGCACCGTCGGCGACGCTGCCCTACCTATTGTTTTCGTACACGCTGGCGCTGCAGCGCCCCGTCCTTTTCATTGGTAGGGAAGCCTCGCCGAGGGTTCCCACTTTTTGGCTCGGTCACGAGCCTAGATGCTACTCCCCAAGAACGTGTGGATGCCGCATTCGCTTTTGTTGAATCCTGTCCAACGTCCGGCGCGCTCATTCTTCCCCTCCCCCACGGGGCGGGTGCAGGGCATGCAGCCGATGGATCGATAACCCCGCGAAGCGAGTTCGTTGCGTGGCAGGTCATGCTCATCCAAATACGCGTGAATCTGATCACGTGACCAATTGGCCAGCGGATTCAGCTTGAGGATGTGGCGGTCGCGCAACACGTCAAAATGGTAAAGCTCCACAATCTGGATTGTCTCCCGGGTTTCCGATTGCTCACGCCTCAGCCCGGTGATCCACACATCCAATTCGGAGAGTTTTTTCTGGAGAGGCAGAACCTTCCGCAAGGCACAACAGAGGTCGGGGTTTGTGTTCCAGAGTTCGGGCCCATGTTCCGTGGCTTGCTCGTCCACGGTCTGCTCGGGAACCAGGGATTCGATTTCCATGCCAAACCTCTGCTCAATTTTGGACTTCAAAGCGAGGGTCTCGGGAAAAAGCAGGCCGGTGTCCAAGGTGAAGGACGGAAAAGCAAACCCATGACGGTAAGCCGTGTCTGTAACCACCAATCCCGCCCCTTGGAAACTTGTACCAATGGCTGCCCGCGTTCCGTAGGTCTCCCAACACCAGCCAAGAATGTCCTCCAGAGGGGCTCCTTCAAAAGCAGCCGACTTCCGCCGGATTTCTTCAGGGTTGAAGCGGGAATCAATCATTGTAGACTAAGCATGACTTGGTCAGTCGTTATTGCAATCGGGAATTTGGCAGCTTGGAGGTATCTGGCGCTGCTCTCTGAGGAGATTGCGCACAGTGTGCGGAAGCTGGGAACACGTCAGCAGAGTGACGTGGCTACAACGTTGGGTGTGCCGATCAAGGTTGCGCTCGTTGTAGCCGCCCCACTCCGCTGGGGCGTCAGCGCGGCGAAGCCGCCACATATTGCCATCAAAGATGGGCCACGTGATAACCCCCGGCAGAGCATTCCAGTCCCATGACCGCAGATTTGTCGTAGTCGCCGGGCTCTTATCCGAGGCTTTTGGCGGCCTCGACAACATTTTGAGCGGTCATGCCCAAAATTTCGAGGACCTTGGCACCGGGAGCACTGAGGCCAAAACGATCGATGCCGACAGCCTTTCCGTCCAACCCGACAAAGCGGAACCAGGGATCCGTGATGCCTGCTTCGATGGAGACACGTTTGCGGATGGCCGATGGCAGGACGCTTTCGCGGTAGGCCTCGTCCTGGCGTTCGAAGCGCTCGAAACAGGGAAGAGAAACCACGCGGGTTCCGCCTCCGAGGGTTTCGGCGGCTGCGAGGGCATGTTGCAATTCGCTGCCGGTGGCGAGAAGGATGGTGTCCAGAGCGGCGGTTTCTTTTTTGGCGATGTAACCGCCTTTGAGAACGCCCTGACGCCGATCTTCGACGGAGATTGCGTTGAGCGTGGGCACGTTTTGACGGCAAAGCACGAGCATGGTGGGTCCGTCGGTGCGCTCAAAGGCTGCGGCAAAAGCCCCTGCGGTTTCTTCAGGGTCAGCAGGCCGGATCACATCCAGGCCGGGGATGGCACGGAGGGCGGCCACGGTTTCCACAGGCTCATGCGTGGGACCATCCTCGCCAACACCCACGGAGTCATGGGTGAAAATATAAACAACAGGCAGCTTCGAGAGGGCGGCCAATCGAATCGAGGGCCGTCCATAGTCGCTGAAAACCAGGAACGTCGCGCCACTGGGGCGGAAAATGCCGTCATAGGCGAGCCCATTGAGAATCCCACACATGGCATGCTCGCGGATTCCGAAATGGAGATTCCGGCCTTCATGGTTCTGACGATTGAAGTCTCCTCCGTCTTTTATGTAATTCAGAGTGGAGCCATGCAGATCGGCACTACCGCTGACCATCAAAGGCATTTTTGCGGCGATGGGCTGAAGGACATCACTGCCAGCTTTGCGCGTGGCGATGGAGGCGGACGGGTCGAAGGGAGGGATGGCGGCGAGGAGGTCTGGAACTTTGCCGGCAACCGCATCTTCAAGTTCCGCAGCGAGGCCGGAGTTTTGCGTTTTCCAAGCTTTGTAGGTTTTCTCCCATGCGGCGTGCGCGACTTCGAGGGACTTTTTGTGTTCCGCAAAATGGGCGGTGGTTTCGGGATCGACGTAAAACGTTTCGGCGGGAAGGCCGAGAGCCTGACGGGCCTCGGTCACAAATTTGACCCCGGCTTCTCCATGGGCCTTGTTGGTTCCTGAAACCTCGGGGATGCCTTTGCCGATGAGGGTCTTGGCGATGATGAGTTGGGGCTTCCCGCTTGTGGTGGCCTTGGCTTTTTCAAACGCGGAAATCACTTCGTGGAGATCATGCCCATCAATTTGCTGAACCTCCCACCCGTAGGCGGTGTAGCGTCCGGCCGTGTCCTCGCTCTGGGTGACATTCGCCATGGCGTCCAGCGTGACATTGTTGGAGTCATAGAAGAGAATGAGATTGTCCAAGCCGAGGTGGCCTGCCAGGGCGCTGGCTTCCTGGGCGACGCCTTCTTGCAGGCAGCCGTCTCCCGCCAAAACAACCACATGATGATCAAAGATTGTGTGTTCGGGCGTGTTGAACCTTGCCTCCGCCATTTTTGAGGAGATGGCGAAACCCACCCCGTTGGACACGCCCTGACCCAGAGGTCCTGTGGTGGCTTCGACACCGGGGGTTTCATGGAACTCCGGGTGCCCGGGGGTTTTGCTGTGCAGTTGGCGGAAATTTTTAACTTCTTCCAGAGGCAGGTCGTAGCCGGAGAGGTGCAGCCAGGAATAAAG
>JBBECL010000127.1:0-5090 GCA_040881805.1 Terrimicrobiaceae bacterium
GCGTCAGCGTGTGCGAAAACAATTGGTAGGGCAGCGTCGCCGACGGTGCCGACTTGATACGAGGCTTGAGGCCTCGTGCCCCCAAGGCTGAAGAATTATTGACGACTGCCGAGTGTTGGATTTTTGAATTTTGAGGGGCGGTGACCCCAGATATTTTATTGACAACCCTATTTTATAAAAGGACGATATAAATAAAGTGTTATTTCAGCGATTCATCGAAACCGGATTAAGAAAGAGCCTGCACAAGCCGTTTGTTCATATTCTTTTTGGAGCCAGACAGACGGGTAAATCCTTTTTGCTGCGCAATCTGATTCCGACCCCAGCCTTGGCTTACGACTTTTCAAACCCCGCAGAACGGACCAGACTACTGGCCGACACGGGAGCGTTTATCAGGGAGTGCGAAGCGTTAAGAAAGAAGCCTGACCCGCAAATTGTGGTGGTTGACGAGGCTCAGAACGTGCCGTCTGTTTTTGATGCGGTGCAATACCTCTATGACCGGGATAAGACGCGGTGGCGATTCGTGTTGCTAGGCAGCTCGGCGAGGAAGCTGCGGAAAACGGGCGCAAATTTGCTCCCGGGCCGTGCGCTTTTCCACCGACTGATGCCACTTGTCCTTGGAGAGAGACCGGCAACACCGGAAGCACGTTGTCTTTCTCCTGTCGTTTTGCATGCGGAGGGGGAAAACAAATTTCCGCCCGCTGACTTGATCGAGAGGCTTTCGTATGGCGAGCTTCCGGGCATTGTCACGGTGGCTGAGGAGGATCGCGCAATCATTTTACAATCCTACGCAACAATCTATCTGGAGGAAGAGATTCGGCGTGAGGGTCTGGTCAAGGACTGGGGGGCTTTTGTGAACTTTCTTCGCTTGGCGGCGGCTGAATCTGGTGGAGAACTGAACTATGCGTCCATCTCCAGGCAGGTTGGTTTGAGCCTTCCGACAGTGAAATCCCACTATCAACTGTTGGAGGACATGTTTATCGGCATCCGGGTTCCAGGCTGGTCTGGAAGTCCGAGGAAAAGTTTGGTATCCAACCCAAAGTTTCTCATTTTTGACACGGGTGTGAGGCATGCAGCGGCAGGGCTGCGTCCGGGGCCTGAGACCGTGATGGCCAATCCCGGACCAATCTTCGAGCAATGGGTGGGAATCGAGCTCTGGAAACGTTTGCAATACCTCGGAGGGGCACTGCATCATGTGCGGAGCAAGGACGGAAGGGAGATTGACTTCCTTGTGGAACTTGAGGGGAAGTTATTTCCAATTGAGGTAAAATGGACGGATCGTCCCTCACGCAGTGACGCACGACATGTGGCGGCATTTCTCGCTGATAATTCTTCGGCCCCTGAAGGGTTTGTGATCTGTCGCTGCCTGCGGCCCCAGCTACTTTGCCCGGGCGTTACCGCTCTTCCCTGGCAGAGCTTGTGAAATGACGGAACGGCGAATTCATTCCACCAATTAGAAGGACGGGGCACTGCCGCGCCAGCGTGTTCGAAAATAATCGGTAGGGCCGGGCAGTCCCTTGCCCGCCGTCGCAGGAGGCAGAAAGAATGGGCGGTCAAGGGACTGACGCGCCCTACCAATCGAAGGACGCCCCCAGTCGCGTCAGCATGTTCGAAAACAATTGGTAGGGCAGCGTCGCCGACGGTGCCGACTTGATAAGAGGCTTGAGGCCTCGTGCCCGAGCCAAGAAGTGGGCACGCTCGGCGAACACTACGGCTCACCCGCAGTGGCAAAGCCCCGAGAACAACCTGCCCTACCGGTTCAAAGGAGGCGGCGCTGTCGCGTCAGCGTGTTCGAAAACCCTGGGTAGGGCCGGGCAGTCCCTTGCCCGCCGTCGCATGAAGCGGAGGAAGTCGGCGGTCAAGGGACTGACACGCCCTACCCATGGCAAGATAAAAAGGCCGGGCACTCTCGCGAGGCCCGGACTTTTGTGGTGAACTGCTAAATGTTGATCAAATCAGGAACAGCCGATGGGGTCGGGCCTATAATTTAGAACAGCCGATGGGGTAGCAGTCCTATAATTTGGAATCTGACGGGGGCGAGTCAAAAATATGGAGCTGAAGCAAAAAGCGAGTGGTGCGAGTTAGTCGCTCGGGAATGCGTTCATTTTCAGGCTATTAGAGAGCGTCCCGGAATTCTGATTCGGTCACCCCGGCTTGTTTCAGCACCCCGCGCAATGTTCCCTGGCTGACCTCATCGTGCATGGGAACGACACAACCCGAAGTGTCTCGCCGGAGGATGGCGTGGCTTCCTTTTTGTCTGACGAATACGAATCCCAAACGGCACAATGCCTTGACGGTCTCTTTGCCGGAGACGCAGGGCAATTTAGGCATGAGCCGCCTCAAAGGTGGTGAGCACCGGATGACAATTCGGCGGTGTCGGAAACTCCTCAAGATAGAGGTCCGTGGCCTCCTTCAGGTTTGAGACTGCCTCTTCCAAGGTTTTGCCTTGCGTGGTGGTTCCGGTCTCTGGATTGAATGCCACGAGCCAATCACTCTCAAAATCACGATAGATAACAGCGGTTAGAGTCATAGCTCTTGATTATATCCAATTGTCTCGAGAGGCAACCCCAATAGAACAGCCGATGGGATCCCATAACTTATAATTCCCCACTTTCAGAAAGCGGAAAGCGGAAGAATTTTTTGACAGGATTTGCAGGATTTACAGGATTCCATGAGGACCGGAAACTGGAAGGCGGAGACCGGAGAGGGGGGGTGATGTTGGATGTTGGATTCTCGGGAGCAGCCGAGGGAGCCATAAAATGTTAGAAGTGCCTTTCCCTATGGACGTGCGAAGACTGGGGATCGATTCGATTTCCTTTTCCTCATTGTCGAAAATGCTCCCATGGTGTATCTCTCCGGTATGCCCGAAATTTCCCGTTTCCTCGGAATCACGGTGCAGATGTATTTCGGGGGATAACCCGGCACCGCATGACCATGCCACGTATGCGGGTCAAACAGCGAAGATCCAGATTGTGCCATTTGCACTCGTCGCAGGGAAGCTGCCGCCGAAGGTTTTGGCACTCTTAGCGGAGTGGACGCTACTCCATGAGGGGGCACGCTCGGCGAGCCTGCCCTACCAATTAAAAGGGCGGGGCGCTGGCGCACCAGCGTGTGCGAAAACCCTGGGTAGGGCCGAACAGTCCCTTGCCCGCCGTCGCATGAAGCGGAGGAAGTCGGCGGTCAAGGGACTGACACGCCCTACCCATGGCAAGATAAAAAGGCCGGGCACTCTCGCGAGGCCCGGACTTTTGTGGTGAACTGCTAAATGTTGATCAAATCAGGAACAGCCGATGGGGTCGGGCCTATAATTTAGAACAGCCGATGGGGTAGCAGTCCTATAATTTGGAATCTGACGGGGGCGAGTCAAAAATATGGAGCTGAAGCAAAAAGCGAGTGGTGCGAGTTAGTCGCTCGGGAATGCGTTCATTTTCAGGCTATTAGAGAGCGTCCCGGAATTCTGATTCGGTCACCCCGGCTTGTTTCAGCACCCCGCGCAATGTTCCCTGGCTGACCTCATCGTGCATGGGAACGACACAACCCGAAGTGTCTCGCCGGAGGATGGCGTGGCTTCCTTTTTGTCTGACGAATACGAATCCCAAACGGCACAATGCCTTGACGGTCTCTTTGCCGGAGACGCAGGGCAATTTAGGCATGAGCCGCCTCAAAGGTGGTGAGCACCGGATGACAATTCGGCGGTGTCGGAAACTCCTCAAGATAGAGGTCCGTGGCCTCCTTCAGGTTTGAGACTGCCTCTTCCAAGGTTTTGCCTTGCGTGGTGGTTCCGGTCTCTGGATTGAATGCCACGAGCCAATCACTCTCAAAATCACGATAGATAACAGCGGTTAGAGTCATAGCTCTTGATTATATCCAATTGTCTCGAGAGGCAACCCCAATAGAACAGCCGATGGGATCCCATAACTTATAATTCCCCACTTTCAGAAAGCGGAAAGCGGAAGAATTTTTTGACAGGATTTGCAGGATTTACAGGATTCCATGAGGACCGGAAACTGGAAGGCGGAGACCGGAGAGGGGGGGTGATGTTGGATGTTGGATTCTCGGGAGCAGCCGAGGGAGCCATAAAATGTTAGAAGTGCCTTTCCCTATGGACGTGCGAAGACTGGGGATCGATTCGATTTCCTTTTCCTCATTGTCGAAAATGCTCCCATGGTGTATCTCTCCGGTATGCCCGAAATTTCCCGTTTCCTCGGAATCACGGTGCAGATGTATTTCGGGGGATAACCCGGCACCGCATGACCATGCCACGTATGCGGGTCAAACAGCGAAGATCCAGATTGTGCCATTTGCACTCGTCGCAGGGAAGCTGCCGCCGAAGGTTTTGGCACTCTTAGCGGAGTGGACGCTACTCCATGAGGGGGAGTTGACCGAAGCGTTCGCGAGAGTTGCCCGACGCGAGTCTCCAGGAACGGTCGAACCACTGGTTTAATCATGAAAGAGCCGGAACAAGTCACTCATGTTTACGTCCTCGGTGGAAAGCGTCTTGGGCTTCGGTTTCGCGACGGCTTTGAGGGCGTTGTGGATTTCGATGCATGGGATTTTAATAGCGGGCCGATGTCCCGACCCTTGGAGGATGATGCATTATTTCAAAAAGTTTCAGTCCCGAAGGGTTACCCAACGATCCAATGGCCGAATGGGTTTGATCTTTGTCCGGACGTTTTACGGGAATGGTGCCGAGACGGCGTGGCCATGCGAATGGCTGATAAGGTCACGTGTCAGTGAAACAAAAGCAAAAGGTATCCCATAAGACAGTGCCTTGACCGTCTCTCTGCCGGAGACGCGGACAATTTAGGCATGAGCCGACTCATAGGTTGTGAGCACCGGATGGCAACTCGTCTCGCCAGCTTGCCCCGCCGTAGTATTTTAGAAGATGGGAGCTCGGCGAAGGTGGAGACTGCCCGGCCCTACCAAGAAAGAAGCGAAGCCGGTGGATCGCGATCTCCGAGCGCGATGGCTGCTTATGCGGCACAGCCGCCACTTGTTTGATGCTTTTGATACGAGGCCTGAGGCCTCTTGCCCGAGCCAAAAAGTCGGCGGTCAAGGGACTGACACGCCCTACCGGTTCAAAGGTTGGGGCG
>JBBECL010000128.1:0-5054 GCA_040881805.1 Terrimicrobiaceae bacterium
GTGAGCCGGATCGGGCGGCCTGCACCGGCGAGGGAATCTTCCAGCACATCACCGATTCCGGGGTCATCTTCGGCGATGAGAATTTTCCCAAGGACAAGACCGATCCGGGGCCGGCCTTGAGCTACTGGCTCGCTCGGAGCTTGTTGGCTTCCTGAAGATACTTCAGGGCTTTTTCCTTGTCCGCTTTGGAGGCACTCTTGTTGGCCAGCGTCTCTTTGGCCCAGCGTTCGTACATTTCAATAGAGTAAGTGGACCTCGGCTTGGGAGTTGGAGTGCCGGGAGGATCTGGAGCTTTTGCCGGAATGCTTTGCACCGCAGGATGACCCGGAAGTTTTTTAACCCCCAATTCTGGAGCCTGGATCATAACAAAAATCAGAGCCCCGACGGCAAGAATCATGAGGAGGAGCAGCACCTTCATTGTGCGCGATGATGAGGAAGTTCCGGGAATTAATCCAGCGCGATCTGCGATGGCAGCTCAATGGTGATCTGGGGGGAACCGTGGAATTCGGAAATGGTTCCCGTGGCCAGGATTTTTTGTCCAACCAATTCCTGAAGTCTCTCGTTGGAAAACTCGGGGTGACCGGCTTTCAGAGGAAACACCAACGAAAAATCGTTGTGGCTGATTCCTTCAAAATTCACAAAGTGGATGGTGTTATTCCTGTTTGCCCAAACGCGCTCCACTTTTCCCGCAATGGCAGCGGGTTTGTTGAGCCAGGCCAGGAGCTTGGCTTTATCGGTGGGAGCGATGGGTTCGAAATACGTGTCAGCGATGCGCTGTTTGGAACTCCTTGCCCGCGGATTCTGAACCTGCCGGATTTTGCCGGCAAATGAGACGGCAGCGTGAAGGGCTCCCTGGAGACCGGTTCGCCGCGGGGCTTTGTCATTCGGGTCGCTGACGGTCTCGGAGCTTTTCGGTGCGGAGAAAGCCTGAAGTGCGGAGAGGGCCTCCGAGGTGCTGGGAAACCGGTCTTCGGGAAACCGCGCTATCAGTTGCTCCACCCACCCGCAGATCTCTTCGGGCAGATCGGGGCGGAGTGAAACCAGGGAGTGAAGCCGGTGTCTCAGATGCGAATCGATAACCGCCTCCACCGTTTTTCCTTGGAACGGGTCATGTCGGGTCAATGCATGATAGAGGACGCAGCCCAGGGCATAGAGATCGGTGTAAATGCCCACGGGTTGCTGTTCGAGTTGTTCAGGTGCCATCGTGTGCACAGAGCCGAGGAGACTCGCATTCGAGTCAAGGCTCTGCAGGAAAGGTTGGTTCATGACAGTTGCCAGCCCGAAGTCCAGAAGTTTGACCTGCAACTGGCCGGTGGCGAGCCATGTGAGCATGATGTTCGTGGATTTGATGTCCAGATGGATCATGCCCAGCGCATGGGCTGCCCCCAGTCCTTCCAAGGCCTGCTCGGCGACAGATAAAAAATCTTCCAGCGTGAGTGGAGCATCCAGCTCTTCCAAGGTGTAGCCGTGGAGGTATTCCATGACCATAAGCACGTCGCCGTTGTGATTTAAAACATCAAAGACAGTGACAATGTTGGGGTGCTGGAGACACGCCAGGCGTTTGGCCTCGGATAATGCGGATTGCGTCCGCTTTTCTGCGATGTCGGCGTCCACGTGGATGCGCTTCACGGCAACCCAGCGCTCCAACTGATTGTCATGAGCCAGGAAAACCTCCCCGATGCCACCCCTCCCAAGTTCGCGTCCCAAGACGTAACGGCCGCCAATCAATTCCTCTTCCCCTGAATTTACCATATCGATTAATCAATCAACCAAAGAAACAACCTATTGCACAACTCCTTTCTGAGTCCCCAATCGCAGAAAATTCTTTTGTTGTGTCTTGGGGACAGGTGGCGATCATGTTCCTCATCATGAAATCTCAGATCGACGAGTTTTTGAGATTTCTGGCGGTGGAGCGGGGGCTTTCAACGAACTACCAACTTTCGACCCAACGGTCGTTGGAAACGTTTGCGGAGTGGATTTCCGGGAAGGAGGGGAAATCGCAACCCGGAGAGGTTGAGCCCCAACATTTGACCGATTACCTGGCTTGGCGAAAGAAGGCCGGCTTGGCAGCCGCGTCGATCAAGTTGGAGGCCATCGCCCTTCGCATTTTTTTCCGTTATTTGCTGGGCCGCAAAATTCTTCGCGGGAATCCGGCGGAACACCTTCCGATTCCCCGCATCGAGGGATACCTACCGGAGACCTTGAACCAAGAGGAGACCGCCCGTTTGTTGGACAGTGTTCGTGGGGATGACCCACTGCGGCTCAGGGATCGGGCGATGCTTGAGCTTCTTTACGCCAGTGGCCTGCGCATCTCGGAACTCTGTGGGGCCAGGCTTGAGAACCTGAGTGTTGAGGAAGGGTTTATTCGTGTGGTTGGCAAAGGAAACAAAACCCGCATTGTGCCTGTGGGAAGGCAGGCCCTGGCTGCCATCCAGAGATATCTCACCCAAGGGCGTCCTGAACTCATTTCGAAGCGATCCGGCGCTGAGATTTTTCTTTCCATCCGTGGAAAAAAACTGACCCCGCAGCGCGTGTGGCAACTCGTCAAGGAATACGCGTCCATCGCAGGACTGTCATCGGGTGTATACCCCCACTTGCTACGTCACAGCTTTGCCACGCATTTGTTGGCCGGGGGTGCGGACCTGCGGATTATCCAAGAGATGTTGGGTCATGCCGATATCTCCACCACCCAAATCTACACCCATGTGGATTCCAGCCGCCTGCGGGCTGTGCATCAACGGTTCCATCCCCGCTCCTCGTCCGCACCTCGCCGCGACGCTGGAAGTTCAGGTTAACAAGAGTCGGGGTGGCAGATCACCAACCAAGGTGATACCTCGCAAAAAGAAAAATCAGAATCCCGGCGCTGCCGAGCAGGCATTGGTATTCGCGGTTGGCCAGGTAGG
The DNA here is from genome assembly GCA_040881805.1 of Terrimicrobiaceae bacterium. Classification (GTDB taxonomy): domain Bacteria; phylum Verrucomicrobiota; class Verrucomicrobiia; order Chthoniobacterales; family Terrimicrobiaceae; genus JAJTZA01. The sequence goes on from JBBECL010000128.1 coordinate 2,904, forward strand.
TGTGGACGCTGAAGGATTGGCTTCCCAGGTTCGGAACACGGCCTTTCCATGGGATAAAGGAGGGCACCTGACGGGCATATTCGACATAGGGACCGTTGAGGAGCCCCACGAGTTCCCTCTCTTCGGCTTTGATTTTTGCGGGGTAGATCACACCCAAAACCACCAGAAAGCAGGCCCACAAAATCCCTGACACCCAGGACACGGAGGCTCCCCACAAGGCCAGGCCACAACCGAGGGCTATGATCGCCGACCCCAAATAAAGGGGATTCCGCACATAGGCGTAGGGCCCCCCCACGGCCACGCGTTTTCTTTTGACAAGGTAACCGGCCGCCCAACCACGCAGGCAGCAACCGAGGGCCACGAGGGCGGTGATGATAAAAAAAAGTTCAAGCGATTGGGGCCGTGCAAAGATCAGATAGAGTGCCGCGAAGGGATATCCAAGCAAGACCCGGCTCTGGAGCCCGAGATCGTGAAGCTTTTGCGTCAGGCCTTTGGTTGCGGTGGGACTCATGGGAAATCGGAGGGGGAGTTTTGTCAGTGAAAACCCGCAGGCTCAACTCAAATATGGAGTTTTTGGAAAAGAGAGGAGAGAATGTGCGCGACGATATGACGCATGACCAATGGGATCTGGTGGCCGACGCGGTGAATCCGCTTTTACTGATTGTTTTTCTTGCGTTCAGCTATGCGGCCTTTGCCGGGAACCTTCGGGGTGCGGCCCCGTTTGCCGTGCGTTTCTGGCTGGCCATTCTGATCACGTGGCTGCTCACCCACGTCGACAAATGGATTCATGTGTTAAGAAATCAAGACGGTTTTCCAAGTGGCCACATGGCATTTTTGCTGACTGTCGCGACGGCATTTTTCTTGTTGCAACGACGGTCGCTTTGGGTCACCGCGCCGCTGGCGGTCCTTTATGGGTGGCTGATTGTGTGGATGGACTACCACTCGTGGTGGGACCTGCTTTCCGCACTGATCATTGCTGTCCCCACGACCTTGGTCCTCTTCTGGAAAGGTGCCAACGCCGAGCGCGGGCGATTCCCCTTCCTCACGGCAACAGATTTTTCCAAGAACAAAGAAAACATCCGAGACCTCACATCCGCTCAGGGCAATTGATTCCCATGAGACCGAGCCCATGGGCGAGAACGCGTGACGTAAGTGCGCAAAGAGCCAAGCGGGAAGCGCGCTCGGACCCCTCGGATTTGAGGACGGGGCAGGCTTCGTAAAACGAATGAAAAGACTCCGCCAATTCAAAGAGATAGTTGGCCAGGAGATTCGGGCGAAAGTCTTCAAGAAGGAGGGGCAGGATTTCGGGGTAACGGGCCAGCTTCATGCCCAGAGCCCGCTCGGCGGGGTGGTTGGGGAAAATATCGCCCAGAACAGCGGCCTCGCCGGACTTGCGAAAAATCGCACGAACCCGGACATAGGCGTTCTGCAAATAGGGAGCCGTGTTCCCATGGAACGCCATCATTTTATCCCAGGAAAACACATAATCTGTCATGCGATGTTGGGAGAGTTCCGCATATTTCACGGCCCCGAGCCCCACCGCCCGGGCAATCGCTTCCCTCTCCTGCCCGGGCATCTCAGGATTTTTTTCCCGGATGATCACCTCCGCTCGTGAGAGCGCTTCAGTCAACACCTCCGAGAGTCCCACGTTTTCGCCGGACCGGGTCTTCATGATCTTCCGGTCTTCGCCGAGGATGCTGCCGAAGGGGATATGACGCAGATCCGCTTCCAACCCCATGCGTTTGGCAATTTCAAAAATCTGTTGAAAGTGGAGAGCTTGCGGAGAGCCGACCACATACCAAATTTCGTCAGGGTTCCAACGATTCAGCCGGTATTCGATGGTGGCCAGGTCGGTGGTCGCGTAAAGAAATCCCCCATCCGCCTTGCGCACAATGGCGGGACGTTCCTCCAACTCCGGGATGTCCCGAAAGAAGACGCAGAGGGCACCGTCACTCACTTCAGCGAGGCCCATCTCGATGAGCTTTTCACACAAAGGTGCGAGAGCCTCATTGTAGGCGCTCTCTCCGAGATGTTCGTCAAACGCAATCCCGAGGAGATCGTAAAGCTTCTGAAATTCCTTCCATGAAAGCTCCACACAGGTTTTCCAGATCGCCAGATTTTCCGGATCTTTGGCCTGGAGTTTGACGAGTT
>JBBECL010000129.1:0-5020 GCA_040881805.1 Terrimicrobiaceae bacterium
TATTTGGGGATCCCCTCCATGATTGAAATCCCCACATGGCATCGCAACAAGGGGCGGATCAAAAAAAATAAAACCTGGAGTGAAATCCAGAGGGATGAAGCCCCCTTTCCCCAAAGCCTTCTCAACAAGCTCTTGGTCACCAGACAGCAGGTCATGGAGGAATATGACCTTGCCGACTTGATTCTCGTGCAATCCCAAAAGGCGAGGGAGACATTCCAAATCGCCGGCCTCCCGGATGAAAAAATCTTTTTGATCGGGCGGGGTGCGGATCCCGAAGAATTTTATCCGGCAGACACCGCTCCTCCGGTGTTTCGCGTGATTTTTGTCGGCTCGCTGATCCGGCGAAAAGGCGTTCACCTGATCCTCGAGGCATGGAAACAACTGGCCCTGCCCAACGCCGAGTTGGTGCTGTGCGGTGGGATCACCAAGGAAATCGCGCCCCTGCTGCGCGATGCCCCTCCCAATGTCCACGCGATCGGTCACGTCCCCAACGTGGCTGAAGAACTCCGGCGCAGCACCCTCCACATCTTTCCCTCGGAATGCGAGGGCGGTGCCAAAGCCCCGCATGAAGCCGCCGCCTGCGGATTACCACAAATCGCCACGCGCGAGTCCGGGGATATTGTGAAGGACGGCGAAAATGGCATCATCGTTCCTCCCCATGATGTGGAGGCCATCGCCCGAGCCCTCACCACTCTCCACGCCAACCCCGGCCTCGTCCGTCAAATGGGCCTCGCCGCCCGCAAACGCTTCCTCGAAGGATTCACATGGGAGCATTTCCGTCAGCGCCTGATCGAAGCTTATTCAAAAGCCATCGAGCTCCAGAAAATCTCTCATCAAAACGACGGCAAATCCTGAGACAACCTCATTTTCCCCCGCATTTGAAGAGGAGGCCCCATCGCATGGAACAACCGACCACCCCAACCCACATGGCGGTTGCCAACGTGTGCCCCGTGGTCGATAGTCGCTGAAATGATTCCTCGTTTTGCTTTTGCTATTTTGTGTGTTTTTCTGGTGAGCCCTCTTGGGGCGCAAGAACCACCTGAGAGAAAGAAGCTGGTTTTTCCCCCGGGAGAGCTTCAGCCCCAGGCCACCCCGGATGACAAACCTGAGCCGAAGGTTCAGGATCCCGCAAAAATTATTGATTTGTTCTTTTTGGCCCTCCAAGCCGACAAGGTGGACAATGCCTACGATTCCTTGGTCAAAGACACGATCATCGCCGAGCGCTCCGAAGACGTCACCGCCCTCAAAGCAAGAACCACCGAAGCACTTGACAACTATGGCCCGATCCGGGGTTACGAAGTCATCGAGGATCATGCCGTCGGCAAAAGCCTGTTTCGCAGGACCAGCATTTCCCTGAACTCCGACCTTCCCCTCCGCTGGCGCTTTTATTTTTACCGCACCGGAGGCGAATGGAAGCTGGTCGATCTGCGGGTCGATGACGGATTGGTCGAACTGTTCGATGACGCCGCCAAAAAACGTCCCTAGATTCGGATGATCGGGGCAGGACACCTTGAACCGGGGCAATCCCTGAAATCTGCGGCCAAAAAGAGCGCGGATTTTTTGACGTTTATCCGGTTTTCGCACACGGTTTTCGCCCTGCCTTTTGCCTTGGGGGCCATGGTGGTTGCTGCGCACGGGCTTCCCTCATGGCATGTCTTGGGGTTGGCCCTTCTTGCCATGATTTTTGCACGAACGGCGGCGATGACGTTTAACCGCCTGGCGGATTGGGAGATCGACAAGCGGAATCCTCGCACGATGGGGCGGCATCGACTCGCTTCAAAAAAAATGGCGGTGCTCGCCTGCGGGGTTTCTTCGTTATTTTTTATTGGGGTGTGTGCATGGCTTAATCCGCTGTGCTTGGCGCTTTCTCCCGTCGCGCTGGGGATTGTGTTTTTTTACTCCTTCACCAAAAGATTCACCCACTTGGCTCAATTTTTTCTTGGTTTGGCCCTTGCGGTGGCGCCCGTGGGAGGGTGGATTGCCGTCACCGGTCAAATCGCTTGGGCACCCCTTTGGTTGGCGGCATCGGTTTTGTTTTGGGTGGCGGGATTTGACATGGTGTATGCCATGCAGGACTACGAGGTGGACCAAATGGAGGGACTTCATTCCATGGTGGTCGCTCTGGGCATTTCGCGGGCACGGAAAGCCGCGATTCTCCTCCATGGAATATCTTTTGTTTTGCTTGCCGGATTTGGCTGGGTGGCAGGGTTGGGGGGCCTTTTTTTTGTATCGCTTATCGGCATCGCGGCCCTGCTCGTGTGGGAACACTGCCTTGCCCGTCGCGGGGATACCCAGGCCCTCAACCAAGCTTTTTTTCAGGTTAATGCCGCCGTGGGCATATTTTTTGTAGCTGGAACCCTTGCCGACACCCTCATCAATTAAAACCCAAAAAAGCAGAAAACCTCTGGGGGTTCGGTTGCTGAAGGGAGGTGCGATGGCCCTGGCCCTCACGGTGATCCTGATTGCCGGTGGGGGATTTTATGCCTGGCAACGCCTTCCCCAAATCGCCACATGGGCGATGGAGCGGTCCCTGCCCGGCGCAAGAGTCAACCTCAAGGACATAACGATCCACTTCCCAAACCACGTCACCGTCAAAGAGTTCACCCTGCACTCAAGGGAAACCGGTGAACGTCTCCTTTCCCTCAAAGGTGGGTCACTCACTTTTGACTTCCAGAAATTGGCGTCCCGCAAACTCACGTCCATCGAACTCGTGGAACCTGTCATCGATTTATCTCCCGGATTTCTTGCGCTGTTTGCCCCCGCCAAACCAACCGGCAAAGCCGCAAAACCGGATGACAGAAGATGGGAAATTGGCCGGATTTTCTCCAACTACGGGGAGCTGAATGTCACAGGAATCGGCCCCAAAAACTTGAAAATCACGTCCAAGTTTGCTTTTGACCTCACCGGACTTTTTTCAGCAGACGGGCAGGAGCAAATCCTCACCTTCTGGGATGTGGTTACCGCCTCAAAGGACGGCCCCCCCGTGCTTGCCTTGCACCTCGTCACAGCAGTCGTGAATCCTGCCAAAATCAAATCCGGCAAGATCACCTCCCTCACCCTGGATGGTGGCTCTCTGAATGTTGGCAAACGTCTGCTTTCATTTTTTGAGGGCAACGACCGCGGGGGATCTCCCACCTCAAATCTTGTCTTCGAAAAAATCGCCATCAACCGCCTCAGCGTCAACTTGGAGGATGATCGGAACATTGTATCGGACATTCAATTCGCCGTGAATACCACGCTCGCAAATCTGCCCCTCTCCCAAGCGGCCTCCACACTCGGTGAAGAAATCCAACACATCGAAATTGCAGATCTGGAAATTCTCTCCCCGCATGATCCCCTCGCCAAGGTCCTCACCATTCGCAGCCTCGCTTTTGAATTCACTCTTGCCGGTCTCCTAAGACGCGAAATCCGGGCCATTCACGTGAGCGGTCCTTCCATCCACGTGAGCCCTGACCTTTTTTGGTACATGGAGGACGCGCAAAAACGATTCGATACCACTGGCGGGGACAGCCCATCCGGTCAGCCGGGCTGGACGGTGTCACAATTCACCCTCACCGGGGGAAGCCTGATCCTTGGCAGCGGAGGCCGATCGACTTACGGACTTCCTCTCACCTTCCGAACCAGCGCTCAAAATGTCGCGCTTGATAACCTGGCATCCCTTCGTGCCCAAGCTGTGCTGGAAATCCCTTCCCAGAAATACAGCTTTGAACAATACCAACTGGAGTTCACCAGTCAGGCCGGGGAACTTCGCCTCGCCTATCCCCCCGACCAGAACAATCTCGTTGGCACGGTTCAACTGGATACCATCCGATGGCGCCAATACCGGGCTGCCGAAGCCTGGTTGTCGGTGACCTTCGACCAATCGGGCATCAACGGATCCTTCGGCGGAACCACCTACAAAGGATATTCCTCGGGCGGTTTCAGCTTCTTTTTCAACACCGAGGCCCCATGGATTGGCTGGGTCTCCGGCAAGGGCCTCGACCTCCGCCAACTCACCGATGTCATTTCCCCGCAGAACTTTCAGATGACAGGACCGCTGGACTTTCAATTGCAGGTCGATGCAAAACGTGCACTCATTCAACGCGTGAAAGGCCATCTGCAAACCACCAAGCCCGGACGCCTGAAAATCAGCAAGCTCGATGACATGCTGGCACGCATTCCCGACACCTGGCCCGGCCTGAAGAAAGACTCCACCCGGATTGCCATCGAAACGTTGCGGGATTTTGATTTTGACAAGTGCGTGGGAGATTTCTGGTTTGTGGATTCCCAAGGAATTTTTGATCTCGCATTGCAAGGTCCTGCCGGTTCGCGCAACTTTGAGATCGTGCTTCACTCTGAAAATTCATCCGCCGGCCAATGGAAAAAACAAAAACCCAACTCCCCGTGAAAAATCCTGCATTGAGACATCTTGCGCTGGGTCTGGGCCTGCTGGCTTGGGTCGCCGGATGCAAAGCACCGACGGTTAATCTCGGAACAGCCGAACCCATCAAAGTCGATATCGACATGCGTCTGGACGTTTATCAACACTCCGACCGATCCAAGCCCGCCACCCAAGCATCGCCGGCCCCCCAAGTCGCCACGGCTGACCCCGCGACCCGCCGCCGAAACCGCATGGCGGATATCCAAACTTTCAAAAATTCCGGTTATGTCGGCGAGGGACGCGACGGCCTTGTCTCCATCCAAAAACTCCCGGAAGGCGAATACGGGGACACAGTCCGCAAAACAGTCGACGCAGAAAATGCCGACCGCCTCGAACAAATGAAAGAAATCGCCGAAACCCGGAAGGTCCCGCTCACGGAAATCCAGAAAGAACAAGCCACCCTCTGGAGAAACCGTGCCTTCAAAGGCGAACTCATCGAAATCGAAGTCGAACCCAATGTCTGGAAATGGACAGCGAAGGAGGGGTGAGGTTGACCCCGGAATCCGGACCAATACTACCGGGGTCAGTCCTTTTTTCTTGTCATTTACCGTTGACGCGAGGAAGCAAAAAGCAAGAAAAAAGGACTGACCCCAAAGGTTT
>JBBECL010000130.1:0-31356 GCA_040881805.1 Terrimicrobiaceae bacterium
CCAAGCAAATCCTTGCAAACCAATAAAACCGAAAGCCGCCCTCTCCCGTCTGCATGATCCACCTGGATCATGCAGACGGATGCTGATCGGCCATGCCGTGGGCTGAGTTTTTTGTTGGGCAAGGTCAATGGGAATGTTTGAGTGGGAATGTTTGAGTTGCGTATAGGTGGAGGTGGTATTAAATCTTTGAGGTGATGTTTCGTCCCCCTCTTGCCCTCTGCGTTTTAACTGTCAGCTTGTCCTCGCTTTGCGCTCAGCAGGACGGTCCACCCATCAATGCGGAATTAGTTTTGCGCGAGCTGGCCGCCTTGGAGGACAAACAGAAACAAACCCATCAACAGGCCCTGACCTCGGCCATCAACACGCTGCGACCCGGCTCCGGCGGTGGCGCGGCGGCGTCCACCCTCTACCAGAGTGCGGTGGAGGCCACCCGGTTCGAAGGACTCAAAGATAAGGTCACCGCCTTCATTGACTGGAAAAAGCAGAACTCCGATCTCTTGCGCTCTTCCGAAATGCAGACGGCATTGGGACTCCATATCCGTTATCTGTTGCTCTCGATCCAGCGCAATGAAGCGGAGGACGGAAAGCAATTTGTGCAACCTTCGTTGGATTATGTCGAAGACCTTCGGCAGTTTTTGGGAAGTTTGGAAAAATTGGACAAGGTGCCGGATCCCATCAAGGACCTCATGGACAAGGGGATCAATGACAGCGTCTTCACAAAGTGGTTGCGTCTCGGGTCGTGGTTGCCGGATGGGAAGCAGTGGGAGGCCAACCCGGGAAATCTGCGGGGGATCTTGGAAAAAAATGTGAGGGTCGTCCTTCGCGAGGAGAAATCTCCCAAGGTGATCGAGACATGGGATTATGAGATGACATATGAGGCTGATCGTGTCACGACCGGACGACTGGCCCACGCGGCGGACAGCTTCAATACGGTCAACCGTCCCAAGATGCAGTTTTCGAGGGCCAATGATCTGGTCCTCATTGGGCAGAAAAACCGGGGAACAACGGAAATTCTCGGTCTTGTCAGGGCTTATCCCCAGCACCCTGATTTTGGAACATGGGTGGCGCGCCTGAAAGAGCTCCTTGCCCCGCCAGCCGCAGCACCGGTGCCTTAAAACCAAGGTTTCTCTTGAGGGCAACGATGGCTCGCTGATACGCTGGGCTTCGATGACACAATATTTGATCGCGGCAAGCGAAGCCGCCCAAGCCGCCGGGGGTTTGATTCGCGCACATTTTGAGCACCCCCTTGCCGTGGACGCGAATGAGGCGCATGACATCAAGCTCGAGTTGGATCGCCGGGCCCAAGAGCTGATTGAAAATTTGTTGCTCGGTCAATTCCCCACCCATGCCTTTTTGGGCGAGGAGGGAATTCGCGGGGCCACGGGCAGCCCCTACGAATGGATCGTGGATCCCATTGATGGGACTGTGAATTTTTTTTATGGCATCCCCCATTTTGCCGTCTCCATTGCTTTGCGGCATGCCGGCAAAATCGTGGCGGGGGTGATTTATGACCCCATGCGAGATGAACTGTGGGCGGCTGAAGCCGATGGCCCGGCGACGCTGAATGGCAAGGAAATCCATGTCAGCACACGGACTGTCATGTCCGATGCCATTGTTTCTGTCGGAGTCGCCAAGTCTCTGGAATCGATTGAACACGGCCTCGTGCTTTTCAAGAGACTGGTGAAATCCGCCAAAAAGTGCCGGATGATGGGAAGTGCGGCGCTTGATATCGCTTATGTCGCTTGCGGGCGATTGGATGCCTATATTGAGGGCCAGATCAGCATTTGGGATATTGCCGCCGGGTGGCTGATTGTGGAACGGGCGGGCGGCAAGGTCCAACTCACCCCCCACCCCACAGCCAAAGCCAAATTCTCGATTGTGGCAACGGCTGGGAAGATTGATTTTTTCAAGGAATGACGAGGTGTGGCATTGGGTATGATGTCCATCGCTTTGCCCATGGGCGACGGTTGATTCTTGGCGGCGTGGAGATTCCGCACGAGACCGGCCTTGAAGGCCATTCCGATGCGGATGTGTTGAGTCATGCCATCGCCGATGCCCTCCTCGGGGCTGCCGGCTTGCCGGATATTGGTCATCATTTTCCCCCCAGTGATCCCTCCATCCGTGGCATCAGCAGCCTCGTCATCCTCCGGCGGGTGGCTGACCTCCTTGCCGAACAGGGAGGGAATATTCAAAATGTGGACGCCACTTTGATTGCCGAGGCCCCGCGGATTGCCCCGCATCTCCACGCCATGAAACATGCCATCGCATCCGCGATAGATATTTCGGCGAATCACGTGGGAATCAAGGCCACGACCAACGAGGGGATGGGATTTCTTGGAAGAGGCGAGGGGATTGCCGCCATGGCCGTCGCGATGGTGGAAATTTAAGGTTCCACCTTTTGGGATTTTAAGCGGAAGAGACGTTCGCCGGCTTTGGGCACAAGCAAAACGCCTTCGTCCTCCCGGTTGGCAAAGTCATCTTTCCTGATTCCTGCCGGGTCCCGGTAGCCCAGATTGATTTTCCGGCAAATGGATTCCGGGATTCCGGTTGCCAAGGTCACCCGGACACGGCACCGCTCCACCCCATCCTCAAATGTGCCGACACCCCGCACATGCGTGGAGTGGGCAAGCACCCCCCAGGGATAATCTTTGAACCGATCCCATTGCTTCAAAAAGTAGTCACGGCAATGGTAGCCAATCTCGCTGATCAACCGGCCATGGGCGATGCTGATCTCGTGAATATGCGGAGCGTAAATGATGAGCTCCCCCCCATCCGCCATCACGGGTTCAAGCTTGTACATGCACTTGCCACCAACCCAAAGCTCGTCATACATCGCGGGCGCGCAGGACAGGACTGTGTGAAAGGGCTCATCCCGGTATTCCAAATGCGTCCGCTCGGAGAGATCACTGGCCGCATCCCAAGCTGCTTCCGGAGTGCCCGCAAAGATCCCGGCAAAGGTGGAACCCTCCACCACCAGACAAAAGCAGAGCTTGGGCACCGGAACCATCGCTGCCGCCCGGTCCACCACCTTTCGCACGGGCGTCCATTTGTGCCCGATGATCATCGGATTTGTGATCACCGCCCCAAGCCAATGAAAAAAATTCAGAATCGCAGGCCCGCCCACGCCCGGGAAAAGATATTTGTTCCCCCCGGAAAACCCAACCACCTCGTGCGGAAACACCGGTCCGATGATGATGACCTGATCATAGGCCAACACGTTGCGGTTGATCTCCACGGGGACGTCCATGGAAAAGAGCCCATCGGACAGCCCCGCAATTTCTTTTGCGGGAATGATCCCCAAGTTTTGCAGTTCTTCGGGGGCATTCCATGCATGGTTCAGAAACTTCACCGAAGCGTAGGTGGACAATCTTTCCTCTTCGGTGATTTCCAGGCGCTCACGTATAGCTGCCTCGGTCATGGGCGGGTGGGTGCCCAGGGCGATCATCACGTCCACGGCCGATGCCAAAGGGCTGAGGTGACGGTGGATCAGTTTGAAGACCGGCCCCACGGGTGCCGTTCGGGTGCTGTCGGGAACAATCAGAAGCACGTTTTTTCTCTCCAAATCAAGCGGTGCCAATGTCTTGACAATGACGTCCTCCACAGCGGAAGCCTCCAAGGAGGCCCCGGGCAAGCTCACCGCAGAAAAGACCGGGGTCATATCGTCTGCGATAGGAACCCTCCGTCCACGCGCAAATCGGTGCCTGTCACAAACCCGCTCGCGGCGTCGCTGGCCAGAAAAACGGCCGCCCCTGCCAATTCCCCGGGTGTTCCAAATCGCCCCATCGGCGTGTGCCCCAAAATCGACTGCGCCCGGGGCGTCGGCGTGCCATCCGCTTGAAAAAGCAAGGCCCGGTTCTGATCCGCAGGAAAAAATCCCGGGGTGATCGAGTTCACCCGGACGTTATGGGGAGCCCATTCCCGCGCCAGAAACAGCGTCAGACTCAGGGCCGCCGCCTTGGCCGCCGAATAGGCCACCACGCGGGAAAGCGGAAGATGAGCCGAAACACTCGCGATGTTGATGATGCTGCCTCCTCCGCGTTCGCAAAAACCCGGACCAAAAATTTGACAAGGAACCAAAGCCCCACCCACCAAGTTCAAGTCAAAATTCGCCCCCCAATTCTCGAGGGTGATGGCTTCGAAGGGATGGTCGGCGGTGACGGTGACCTTGGGATCGTTGCCCCCTGCCGCGTTAACCAGAATGGACGGGATACCGAGTGCCTCCGAGATCTGTGTCTCCACGAACTTGACGCTTTCCGGGGAGGAGGCATTCACTTCAAAAAACGCGGCCTCCCCACCAGCTTTCTGAATCTTCTGACAACGTTCCCCGCCGCGATCGGCATTCCGGCCACACACCGCCACCCGGGACCCCGCCGCCGCCAACGCATCGGCAATGGCTCCCCCGAGTGCCCCCGTCGCCCCAATCACCACCGAAACTTTTCCAGAAAGATCAAAAAGAGAATGCATCAGTCAACATAGTGGCAAACACTTCTCCTTCGCACCAGCGGAATTGGATATCATCCGTCTATATGATCCAGGTGGATCATGTAGACGGGAAAATGCTTCAGTTCTGATTTTTGTAGAGCGGCGTGGGGGGGGCGGGTCGAAGCCGCCTTCCGTTTGAGTGACGCAGGTGAAGCGCTTGGGCGGGAATTTTCAGGACGACTTATTCCGTGGGGGGGTCGGGGGATGGGTCGAGGAGTTGGGCGAGCGGTTCTTCGCGGTCGCTGCGGAGGCGGTAGAAAAAATCGTCTTCTCCGCGGTGGAGGTCGATCCAGCCCAAAAACTGCAGGGTGGTGAGAAGTTTTTGGAGAGTTTTTGGTTGCGAGAAGTGGAAGCCAAGTTCGGAAACGGTGGTGCGTCCGATCTCGCTGAGAATGGCAAGGAGTCTTGCGGCTTCTGATTTTTCGTGGTGGGAAAGCCGGAGTCGGGCATCGAGGTGTTCACCGACGGCGAAGGTGAGGGTTGCGGGAAGGAGGAGGACGTCGGGGAGGAGATGCCAACCAATGACAGGGCGGTCGGGGGGAGGGCGGAATCGTTTCACCCAGCGGGAAATCCCGCCCCAGAGGAGGAGCGTGGCCGCGAGGCCTCCAAACGCCGGGTTCAGCCACTTGGGAAATGTGGCGGTCTCACCTTGGGTGATCGTTTCAAAAAGCAGGACCATTGCTCCAAAAATCCCGTAGAAAAAGACCCACGCCAACCACGCAAAAAACAGGCTGGTTGCGGCAGCCAACCAGCAATGACGGTTATGCTCCCGCAGGCCGCGGGCAATGTCCTGTTCGAGGCGTTTCACAGGAGGCCCGCTCCCCGGTATCCCTCCGGATCGATGGCGATGTCTTCGAAGCCGGCGGTCTTCAGGGCGGAGAAAGCCAGGGTTTTGAGGCCTTGGAGTTTGGGCAGTTCCGCCGGGGCCACTTGAATCAGGGCCTTGGCGGGAGATGGCGACATCAGCCGAACGCGAACAATCTGAAAACCCAGATCATGAAGGGCTTCTTCCGCGCGTTCGACCATGGCAATGGCCTCCCTGGTCACGGGAATCCCATGGGAGATGCGGGAGGAGAGGCACGGTTGGGCGGGCAATTCGGCGGAGGAAAGTCCGAGAAGTTTTGCCAGGGTGCGCACCTCGTTTTTGCCGAGCCCGGCTTCCCGAAGAGGGGCCACCACCGAAAATGCCTGGGCGGCGGCACTGCCGGGCCGAAGGTGCGGGGGATCGTCGGCGTTTTCTCCGTAGGCGATGGCGGCATAACCACGCTGCGCCGCGATGTGGTTCATTTGATCAAAAAGCTCCGCTTTGCAGAAATAGCAGCGGTTGGGCGGGTTGGCCACGTAGTTGCTGTCCTCAAACTCCCCGGTGTTCAAAATTTCCAGCAGGACGTTGATTTTTTTGGCCTGCTCGATGGCGGCAGCAAGGGAGCGGCGCGGCAGGCTCGGGCTGTCGGCGATAATGCCGAGAACCTCGTTGCCCAGGATCTGATGAGCAAGGGAGAGCAGGCACGAGCTGTCGACACCACCCGAGTAGGCCACCAGGAGCGGTTTGCGGGTGTTGAGGGACACGGCAAGCTTGGCAACTTTGTTCGCGAGTTCGTCGAGGCCTTGGGCTTGGAGTTGTTGGAGGAGCGTCATCGGAATATTACAGCCCCAAGCGCTCAAAAAGCGCATCGAGGGGGAGTTGGAGGCCAATAAAAAATGCACCAAATTCCCTGTATTTGGCATCGATCTCTTCAAACCGCATTTGGTGGACCTTGTCTTTGATGGAGCTGGTGGAGTGCGCAAACAGCGTCACGGCCCACTCCATGTCATCCAAGCCCGTGGACCCCGAGATCAGGGTTCGCACGAGGTCATTGTTGCTCGCGGTGGCTTTGGTATGGGACGCCATCAGCTGCTTTCGTGACTCAAAGTCCAAGGCATACCAGTTCAGCCCCTCCGAGCGACGCATGCTGATCGGGTAGAAGCAGATCACCGGCCAATCGGGCAACTCAGGCTCCAGAAGGTCCTTTTTGTCTTTCTGTCTCTGCTCTCGGTCGGCTTCATTTTTCAGGTTGGCAGCATCCCCGAAATTTGCGCTCTCATATTCACCGACCTCGGTGGTCGAGAGATACGCGAATTCGGGGCTGAGAATGTCAGGTCCCAGAGACTGGGCGAGTCGCTTCGTGAAACCGTCGGCAACGTGAAGATCCGGGGTCACCAGCAAGAATCCCAGGTCAGCCTTGGGGGTTACCACGCTGAAGGTCAGAAGTTGTGTGTCGGGCTCGGCCCGGATTTCCTGAACCAGAGAAGCCATCGCGGTTTTGGCCTCAATCTTGGAACGGGGGTCCAGAAGGTCCCACTGGCCATACTCAATGCTGAGGAAGAGATGCAGAACATGGCGTCCCTCCCGCAGCAGGATCGGTTCATTGACGGTTGGCATGAAAATTTATTGGTGGGAAGTGAGGACATTCCGAAAAAACGGTTGCATTCCACGCAGAGGTGTCTGATTCTCGGTTTCTAAAGAATTATCACTTATGGCCGACGTCGCAAACAAGTATGCTCAAAATGTTCAGGGGAAATTTTACGTGGATGACCAGTGCATCGACTGTGATTTGTGTCGTGAGACCGCCCCGAACAATTTCACGCGGGACGACGATGGGGGCCACAGCTACGTCTTCAAGCAGGCGGAAACTCCCGAGGAAGAGGCCCAGTGCAAAGAGGCGCTCGAAGGTTGTCCGGTGGAGGCCATCGGCAGCGACGGGGAATAAGACCTGCCGACACCGGCAGCCTCGGTCATGCGTGTTGAGAGTCTTCGGAGATTGGTTCTCGAGGAGTGGCGGGGTCTGCCTGACGGAAAGGAGAAACCGGAGCGCTGCGTCACCGTTGGTGAGGCCCTCAAAAAATTATTGCCCAAGCTGGGGTTGTCCGATTTTCTCAACGAGGAGCAAATCCGGTTGGCATGGCGGGAAATTGTGGGAGATTTTTTGTCCACCCATTCCGCGCCTGTTTCGATTCAGCGTGGCATCCTGATGGTCCAAGTGCTCCAGCCTTCCATCCGTTATGAACTGGACCGGACATGGAAACCCGAGGTGCTCCGCAAATTGCGGGCCAAGTTTGGTGAGAAAGTCATCCGTGACGTCAGATTTCGATGATAAAAAATATTCTCCTTGATTGGTCCGGCACGCTGGCCGATGACCTCGGCCCGGTGCTTGTTGCCACGAATGCGATCTTCCGTCATTACGGGCGGAGTGAGCTCACGCGGGAGGAATTCCGCCAACATTTCCGTCTGCCGTTTTCCGGCTTTTATGCCGAGTTGCTCCCCGAGGCAACCGAGGAGGGACTTGAGGCGCTTTATGAGCGATTTTTTCATGAGTTGAATGACGAGGTGGAATTGCTTCCCGGCGCTTGGGAATTTTTGGAGTTCTGCCGGAAAACCGGGCGGAGAACGTTTCTTTTAAGCACAATCAAGCCCGCCCACTTTGAGCTTCAAGCCGCAAGATTGGGTGTCAGGGGTCACTTTGAGCACGCATATGTGGGTATCGCCGACAAGCGGGAAAAGATCCGGGAAATCCTGCATGACCACACGCTGGACCCTGCTGAGACCGTTTTCGTGGGGGACATGGTGCATGACATCGAGACGGCGCGTCATGGGGGCATTCTGGGTGTTGCCGTCTTGACGGGTTTTGACTCCATTGAAAAGCTTCTGCCAGCCAGACCGCCCGTGATCTGTCAGGGCCTTGATCAGCTTCGTCAAATGCTCGGCTAACCAACATTTTTGTTTTTTTCTTTCATGGTTTCTCCCCCGCGACAAATCCTGCTTTCGCTTCCTCCTGCGATGACAAAAGTTTTTGGGAATGACCCTGTCAGGCGATTTCCGGAATGGTTTGCGGCCTGTGACCCGCCGGGGGTGAAGTTTGGGTCGGGGGGGGGCGTTGTTCATATTTTGCACGAAGACTGGAAGGCGTGTGGGCGGCCCGGAAAATTTGAGCAATGGGTGGTTGAATTTCCGAAGCTGGTGATGCTTGCGGGGGGGCAGAGCCGGCGCCTCCCCGCTTACGCGCCGGTTGGAAAGATTTTCACTCCCATGCCTGTTTTGCGGTGGTCTTTGGGGCAGAGCATTGATGGCACCTTGCTGGACTTCATGTTGCCGGCGTTCGAAAGGGTGCTGGAAGCGGTGGATGGTCATTATCCGGTCATGATTTGCAGCGGCGACGTCGTGCTGAATTTTCCGGATCGTTTGCCAGAATTCCCCAAAGCCGATGTTTTGGGATTGGGGATGTGGGTGGCACCTGAGACGGCTTCGGATTTTGGTGTGTTTTTCTCCCGCCGCGAGGCTCCGGAGGCGCTCTCATTTTTCAAGCAGAAGCCCGCTCCCGAGGTGATCCGCGAGCATTCGTCAGATTTTCTCTGCATGGTGGATACCGGCACCTGGCTTTTGGGGAGCAAGGCTCTGCAAGTGTTGCTCGGCCAATGTGGCTGGAATTCCGGGACTCAGGACTTTGATGGGGGGAGGCCTGCAAGTTATGAGATTTATGCGGGTTTTGGTCCGGCACTCGGTGAGATGCCCACCCGGCCGGATCCGGTCATTTCGGAGTTGTCGGCGGTGGTGACTCCGCTGACCGGTGCCGAGTTTTATCATCTGGGCACCAGTCGTCAGATGATTGAATCCCTCTCGGCCTTGCAAAACAGTCGGTTGGACCAACTCCAAAGCGGGCCCATGGACCGGAAGCCGCATCCCGACATCTATGTTCTGAATGCGGACTTCCCCTTTCTGAAACGGAGTGCGGAGAATCATCACATCTGGATTGAAAATTCCACCCTGCCTGCCGATCTCGCGCTGGCTTATGATCACGTGATCACCGGGGTTCCCGACTTGCCTTTGACGCTGGAGCTTCGACCGGGGACCTGCCTTGATTTTGCACCCATGGGGGAAGCGGAGTTTTGTGTGAGGGCTTATGGTTTTGATGATGCCTTCTCCGGTCAACTGGGTGACCCTTCGACCCTCTGGTTCGGCCGGCCGGCCCTTGAGTGGTTCGAGCGCCGGGAAATATCCCTGAGCGAAGCAGGTCTTGAGGCGGGCACGGACATTCAACTTGCCAAAATTTTTCCGGTCGTGCCCCGAGATGCGATCACTTCGGGGTTTCTTGCGTGGTTGACTGCGATGGAACCCGTGGCCGAGGCCGGCCACCGTGCTCTGTTTTTAGCCTCGCGGCTTTCTGCGATGGAAATTTCCGAATTTTGTCAGGTGGGGCGACTGGAAGCCCAGCGTGGGATGCTGATTTCCCGCACCCTCCCGCGCATGAGGGCCAACGCGCGCGTGAACCCCTTTTACCGTTTGGATCTTTTGTCCGCGGCGAGGCTGTTTCCTGAATCGGAGTTGGCTGTTGCGGAAACCCGTGATCCCATGATTGCGGTTCATGATGCCATGTTGAGGGCGGAAGTTTTTAAGAGGACCGAATCTGTCAAAGCGGCCGCCGCAGAGGCAGAAGCGTTTCAGATTCTCGCGCGAGCCATTATCCACTCGGTGCGGCCCCTGCTTGGTCGTCCCACGCGGTGCACGCTGGATGATCAAATTGTTTGGGGGCGCAGCCCGGTGCGTCTTGACCTTGCGGGGGGTTGGTCGGACACCCCTCCGTATTGCTTCAAACGGGGTGGAGGTGTCGTGAACCTGGCCGTGGATGTGAACGGGCAGCCACCGATCCAAGTCTTTTTGAAGACGGCGGCCAGCCCGGTCATTGTCCTGAAGTCCATCGATTTGGGCGTTGAAGAACGGATTGGCACGTATGACGAGTTGGCGCGGTATGCGGCACCGGGCAGCGGGTTTGCCCTGGCCAAGGCGGCCCTTTGCCTGGCGGGGTTTCATCCTGAATTTCAGGAGGGCTTTTCCTTCCGCAGTCTGCGGGAACAGCTTGAGGCCCTGGGTGGGGGGCTGGAAATTTCGCTTCTGGCGGCTGCCCCCAAGGGCTCCGGACTCGGAACCAGCAGCATCCTCGCCGCCACGCTGCTGGGAGCCGTGTCCAATGCCTGCGGGTTGGGATGGGACCACTCGGCGATCGTGAAACTGACGCTCGCCGTCGAGCAAATGTTAACCACCGGCGGTGGGTGGCAGGACCAAGCCGGGGCGATTTATCGGGGCATCAAATTTCTGGAGACATCTCCCGGGTTGTCCCAGCAGGTGTCCTTGCGTTGGCTGCCGGACCATCTCTTCGATTCTGCCAATGCCCTGGCTTCGGCGCGTTTGTATTACACGGGCATCACGCGGATGGCCTCCGGGATCCTTCGAGAAATTGTGCGGGGGATGTTTTTGAATTCCCGAACCCATCTGTCCATCGTGGGGGACATTCGCCGCAATGCCGATGTCACGTTTGAAGCGTTGCTTCATGGCCAATGGGATGAGGTGTCGGCGGCGGTTGCCAGAAGTTGGAAATTGAATTGCCGCCTTGATGCAGGAACCAATCCGGCTCCGATTGAAGACATTTTTCGGCGCACGGCGGATTTCACGGCCGGTGCGAAGTTGCTTGGCGCGGGGGGTGGTGGCTACGCGCTGTTTCTTGCCAAGGATGACGAGGCCGCCCGTCGCATCCAGCGCGAGTTGGAGTCCTCGCCGCCCAATCCCTCCGCACGGTTTGTGGATTTTTCGGTGTCCGATCTGGGATTGCAAATCACGAGGAGCTGAGATTTTCCCTTGAGTGTCGGAGGAACAGCCTCCATCTTTTCCGACCCATGCACGATTTTACTTATCAGAACGGACGGCTCGCTTGCGAAGCCGTGGACCTTGAGTCCCTGGCCATTGAAGTCGGAACACCGGCGTATGTGTATTCCTCGGCGACGATTTTGAACAACTACCGACGCATGGATGCGGCATTGGCGGGGTTGGATCATATGATTTGTTACGCGATGAAGGCGAATTCCAACATCGCGATCCTGGACCTTCTGGCGAAAGAAGGAGCGGGGTTTGACATTGTGAGCGGGGGGGAACTTTTTCGTGTGCTGGCTGCGGGCGGGCGGGCCGTAAAAACCACCTTCGCCGGCGTGGGTAAGACCGGGGGGGAGATCGAAACCGCGCTTCGCGAGGGTGTTTATTGTCTGAATGTGGAGAGCGAGGCGGAATTGGACCGCATTGAAAAGATTGCCGCACGATTGGGTGTCCAAGCTCCCATTGCCGTGCGGGTGAATCCCGACGTGGATGCCGGGACGCACGAATTCATTTCCACGGGCAAAAGCAAAAACAAATTTGGCATAGGCATGGACCGGGCGGATGCGGTTTACGAACGTGCGGCGGCCTGTCCCCACGTGTCGGTGAAAGGCGTGCAGACACATATTGGATCCCAGATCCTTGATCCTGCGCCATTTGCCGAGGCTGTTTCCAAGCTGCTTCCGCTGGTGAACCGGCTCAAGGACACCTACGGCATTGAATTTTTTAGCGTGGGGGGAGGCGTGGGCATCTGCTACGAAGAAGCCCTGGCCAGCGGTCATTCGCAGTGGTGGCAGGAATCCGGCAAATCGCCCCGCTTTACGCCGGAACAATACGCGGCAGCCATTGTGCCATTGCTCCAACCCCTCGGGCTGAAAATTCTCTTTGAGCCGGGGCGCTCCATGGTCGGAAACTCGGGGGTCCTGCTTTCCAAGGTCGAGTATGTGAAAGAAACCCCCAAAAAGACATTTGTCATTGTGGATGCCGCGATGAGCGATCTCATCCGCCCCGCGCTTTATGAGGGCTTCCACGAAATCGTGCCACTCAAAGAGCCCCCGACCCACGATTTGATCCAAGTGGATGTGGTGGGACCGGTGTGCGAAAGCGGGGATTTTTTGGCCAAAGACCGCGCGTTGCCCCGCTTGGTGTCCGGCGATTTTCTCGCCGTGATGAGCGTCGGAGCTTACGGAGCCGTCATGGGGTCCACCTACAACTCACGCCCGCTGGCCCCGGAAATCCTCGTGGAGGGAGATCGTTTTCATGTCATCAGAAAGCGCCAAGTCGCAAATGACTTGATTGCCGGAGAAGTGATTCCCAACCGTTAGATTTGCCAATCCGCGACATGGTCGCAAATTTCCAGGAAGTCCTCCCACTTGGGGTTGAACAGGGAGTCCTTCTTTTTCAGAGCGGTGGTGGTGAGCCGGGCAATCTTTTGCGCGGCGGAAGTGAGTATTGTTAACCGGTCCTTGCCTCGCCGATGTGCCATCGAAAATTTTGGATTGGCTGTTCTGCTTTTTACCAAGCCCGGCAAGGCTCATATCATGGCTCGCTTGCTTGGGTTTGGCTTTTGGCCACAATGCGGGATTTCTCAAAAATCTCCCGATTGCTTGCCTGAAACTCCGCCTTCAGACGAAGGGGCATGTCGGCAATATCGATGAGTTCCCAGGATTCAAAACGGATTCCACCCTGCGGGTGCGGGGAATGACTCACCGAAACAAGCAAGTGGATCGCATGCTCGGTGATTTTCAAAGTCTCCTTCTTCGGCTCAAAATAGAATGCGCGGAAGGAACTCGTACGGCTATCTGCGGCATGCAGTTTGGGATCAAGGTAAACAACACGTTTGTCCTCCAGTTCGAGGCGAAGGTCGGGATACCCGCTTCGTTGCCGGGTCTGGGTGGCGGTTGGGGGGATGGAGCCCCGCCAACCGGGGATGGCGTTCAGCTCTGTCATCAACTCATTCTCAATGAAGCGGCTGGCTTCGTTGATGCGACCACCATCCTGCACCGCATGAGATGGATCATTCAGGGTTTTCAAAACACGGGTGAGAACCTGCCCCAACTTTTTCAGCCACTCCTGATCCTTCGCAGGATCCACCGAAAGCACCCTGCACCCCGTGGCCGCAAAAACCACCTCGCGGAACGGCACGCCCTCCAAGGTCTTCGAATCTGCCATTGCTCGAAGCACCGCACCGGACGTTTTTTCAGACGTCTCGGCGGGATTCTCCGCGAGACTCGTGAATGACAACGCCAAGGACGTCAGGAGAATCAGGGATTGTTTTCCCATCGTTTCAGTGATTCCTCATGGAGATGTTTTTTTCGAAGCCGCAAGCTCAGAACCCCGTATGTGGGACTGAAGAGATAAGCGCCCACAAAGACGATGCCAAGAACCATGACAATGGCCGGACCCGAAGGAACGTTGGCATGAAACGAGATCAGCAATCCCGTCACCGCGCCCACCGCCCCCAAAAGCCCGCCCGCCCAGGGCAGGACAGCATAACGGTCCGACACAAGATACACGGAAGCAGCGGGCAAAATCATCAACCCCAAAGAAAGCAGAACCCCAATCGCCTGCAGCGAGGCAATCATCGTCAGAACAATCAGCACCACCAAACCCGCCAGCAGGAAATCCACGGGCACGCCTTGGGTTTTCGCCACGGACGGCTCGAACAGAGCCAATTGAAGAGGACGGGCAAAGGCCGTCAGGAGAAAGATCGTGATCCCTCCCACGGCATAACACATCCACAAATCCGAGCCGGCAATACCAAGGATGTTGCCAAAAAGGAAATGATCCAAACTGACTTTCACCTTTGCAAACTTGATAATGGCGATGCCGAGGGCAAAAGCGATGACATACAGGGCCGCGATGGAGGTGTCCTCTTTGATTCGCGAGTTTCGGGCCAGCAGGTGACCGCCGAGAGCCACAAAAATGGCTGCCAGCAGCCCGCCCAGCAAGAGACCCACAGGGTTTAATCCCACAAAAATGGCCGCGATGGCCAGGCCCGGCAGCAGGGAGTGGGAGAGGGCATCCGCCACCAACGCAAGTCGCCGCAGCACCACAAAGGATCCCAAAAATCCGTTGGTGAATCCAATGATCACGCAGGCCAGCATCGCCCGCTGCATGAATTCAAACGAGAAGGGTTCCAGAAGCCAGTTCATGAGGTGTGACCCGAAAAAATGGAGGTGGAAAAGGTCTTGCGAATATTTTCCCGGGTGAAAGTGGTGGCCGTGGGGCCGCTGGCCACCAGTTCGCCGTTGATGAGAATGACTTCATCAAAAAGATCCGGCACGGAAGCCAGGTTGTGATGGGAGGCGATCACGAGTTTGCCGAGATCGCGCAACCGGCGAAGGGCATCTGCAAAAGCCGCCTGGGCGTTGGCATCCAAGCCTGTGAATGGCTCGTCCAACAAATAGACCGAGGCCTTCTGGGCAAGGGCTCTGGCAAGAAAGGCACGTTGTTGCTGGCCACCGGAGAGCGCTTTGATTTGACGATGGGCGAGGGACTCAAGTTCGGTGATTTCCAAGGCGCTTTTGACAACCCGGGCATCCTCGTCGGAGTAGGAATTCCAAAGCCCCAGTGTCGAATACCGGCCCATCTCCACCAGGGCCTGCACGGTGATGGGAAAATCCCAATCCACGGCCTCCCGCTGTGGCACGTAGGCGACGGCATGGGCCGAGGCCGCGTCCCCGAATGTGACCTTCCCGGTCTCAATGGCCAGCAAACCGCCAATCGCTTTCAGCAAGGTGGTTTTGCCAGCACCATTGGGGCCCAACAACCCCACCGAGGTGGCGGCTGGCAGCGACAAATTGAGATGATGAACGGCCGGGATTCGGTTGTAGGAAACCGTCAGATTTTCAATGACCAGGCAACGGGCGGCAGGATCCATGGGCTACCTTGCCTCCGTGGGGTCTGCCACCATCAAGACTCCGGCAACTTCGCCATCCCCCCAGAAGGAGGCTTCGGCAAGCTGTGACCCATCATGCCCCGCCCGCACACGAACAGCCAAGCGCTGCCCCGGTTGGTTCGCAATGGCCCGGATGACGAGGTCCGCCCCGTGCTTGGGAATTGGCACCGTGGCTTCGGATGGCGCGGACTCCAGCTGTGTCGAAACAATGGAAACATCCGCATTTTTGATTTCCACGCGGCACGGGACGCTGCTTTCTATGATGAGATCAATATCCATCACCGTATCAACCGCCGGGGAAACCTGCAAAACCGGAGGGGCCTCGCCGGGTTGCGTGACGCTCCACACGGGAACACCCAATAAAACAATGCCAATGGCAACCATGGCCAGTCGTAAGCGGGGATTTCCTTTCACAGAGGTCTCAGATTCTCCAAGGCGTCGGGGATGGCAAGCTCGGAAGCTCTTATTTGAGAGCTCTGACGATGGTTGTCACATTGTGACGGACCATTCCCTCATAGGTTCCCTCCTGACCTTCCCCCAGCCCATCCGCGTAGAGGACTCCCCCCATCACGGCTCCGGTTTCCCGCGTGAGCTCTTCCAAAACTTTGGGATTCTCGATGTTCTCTGCAAAAATCGCTTTCACACCAAGGGCTTTGATCTTGTCGATCAAATCCTTGATTTTTTTTGAAGACGGTTGGTCGGAGGTGCTGACGCCCTGCACTGCCAGGACCGTGAAGCCATGGTCGTTTGCAAAGTAGCCGAGCGCATCGTGCGAAGTCACCAAGACACGTTGGGATTTGGGTAGTTTGGCCACCTCCAGTTTGCACGCCTGCTCCAATTCCTCCAAGGCCCTCAGATAGGTCTGCGTATTGGCTTGGTAAGTCGCGGCCCCGGCCGGGTCTGCTTTGATGAACGCATCGCGAACTTCCCGCACCGCAAGCTTCGCATTCGAGACGCTGTGCCACCAATGGGGGTCGGCCCCGTCCCCGTGATCGTGGTCATGATCGTGATGTTCGTGGTCATGCGCCATCATCAAAGGCTTCACCGCATCTCCCGCGATCACAAACACCGGACCCTTGCCCACCCCGGCCTTCAATTTGTCCAGATACCCCTCGAAACCAAGCCCGTTTGCGAGCACAATCTTGGCTTTGGAAATGGTCTTCACATCCCCGGGGCCGGGCTCAAACAGGTGAGGATCATCCCCCGCTTTGACAACCTCCACCACCTCCACCCGCTCCCCGCCAACCTGCCGCGCGAAGTCGCTCAAAACCGTGCTCAACGACGCAACCACCAGCTTCTCTGACCCCACCGCGCCCCCCTCGGCAAAAACGGAACAAAGTCCCACAACACAAAAAATTGCGACAAATACTGGATGTTTCATGGGGAAACAATCTGACGGGATTCACTTCTAGCTGCAAGTGTTTTGCAACCAGCCTTGGGGTCAGTCCTTTTTTCTTGCTTTTTACAGGACATGCTTTTGGACCCACAGCCATTCGGAGCGGGAGGCCAAGTCATCCACGTGACTCGAAATGCGGCTGAGATATCCCGGGGTTCCCATCTTTAATCGCTCGCCAAGCCACTCCAGGCTCACACTGGTTTTTCTGCGGACGACATGGGCCAAAATTCTTTTTCTCCAATCCCCTTTGCGCGTGACCGTCATTTCTTCATTGGTGATTTTGATCTTCTTCTGGCAAAGGAGAATCAATTCTTCAGCGTGTCGCTGGCAATGTCTTGAATCCGTTTCTTCGCGTTTTGGGAGCTGAAAATCCACGTCTTTTTTTTCCTTCATGAGATCAAAGATCCGATCCCGGAAGTCATCATCACCCAAGACCCAGCCCTCTCGGAGGGGTTGAAATTCTCCGGGGTTTTGGGACTCTTTGGCCCGTTTTTCCATCTGAAGCTCATAATCTTTTCGGTCCCGCGCACAATCTCTCAGTCCCATTTCCCCAAGGACAGAATGGACTTCCAGCCAGCTCGGTCTGTTGGTTGGAGGGCTGAGATAATGCGGTAAGCTGCTCCAACGAAAGTTTGCGAGTGGGTCCTCCCCTTCCAGGAGACCGGCCCGGGCCGGATTGAGGTGAATGTAATCCGACAATGTTCTGAAGTATCCTCCATTTTCCGAATCAACCAGGATGGCCTTGTAGCGACCTTGAAACACATGACCAACTTTCCCATGCCGCTTGTTGAAACGCACGGTGTAGGTGGTTTGAAACCATCGCATTCCCGCAACCAAATTGGGCTGGGGGGTTTCCAAAAGCCAGTGGTAGTGGTTGGGCATGAGAACATAGGCGTGAATACGCCAGCCCGTGCGGTTACAGACTTGCCCCATTGTTTCAATAAAACGCCGATAATCACCAGCATCTTCAAAAATGTTCTCCTTCCGGTCACCTCGGCACATCACGTGATACACCGCCCCCGCATATTCGACGCGTGCTTTTCTTGCCATGGTGAGAAAGTGATTTGGGGTTCCAAAAAAAGCAAGAAAAAAGGACTGACCCCCAAGTCTGATTTGATGATGCGGAGAACCTCCTGCGCTGGGGATTTTCCAGAATGTGAGCGGGTTTTTTTTGGCAATCAACCGTCACATTCCAATTCGGCTCGGAAATTGCTGGTAATCCGGCAAACTCGCCCAATTATCTGCACCCATGTCGAACACTTCCGATTTTCACAGCACCCTTGATACCTCGGTTTCCGGTCTGAAAGCTCTCATCCTCAGCCACCTCAAGTTCAGCTTGGCGAGGGATCCTGACACGGCGACAAAACGGGATTGGTGGTTGGCCACGTCTAAGGCCGCTCAAAATCTGATTGTGGAGCGGATGATGGCCACGCAGGAGGATCATTTCCATGGAAATGTGAAGCGGGTTTATTATTTGTCCCTGGAGTTTTTGATGGGCCGGTTGTTTTCCAACAGCCTCTACAGCGCCGGGGTCCATGATGACATGGTGAAAGCCCTTGAGGAGTTGGGGCTCGATTACGAGGAGATTCGCGGTGAGGAATACGACATGGCGCTCGGGAATGGCGGTCTCGGGCGACTCGCGGCTTGCTTTCTTGATTCCCTGGCAACCCTTGATCTGCCGGCGGTGGGATATGGGATTCATTATCAATTTGGTCTTTTCAAACAGGAATTCCGAAACGGGTATCAGGTTGAGACCCCGGACGCCTGGATGCAGTTCGGCACACCGTGGGAGATTGTGCGTCCCGAACACGCCACCGAAATCCAGGTGTATGGTCATGTCGAAAACGTCTTTGATGATGTGGGGAATTCCGTGCCGAAGTGGACGGGCACCAAGCGGGTTGTGGGACTTCCTTTCGATATTCCCGTTCCCGGCTATGGCACAAACACCGTCAATTTTTTAAGACTGTGGGAATCGCGGGCCCACACGGATTTTGACTTTGAGGCCTTCAATCGCGGGGGATATGAGGAGGCGGTTCGCGAAAAAAATCTGAGCGAAACCATTTCCAAGGTTCTTTATCCGAATGACAAAACGGAAAGCGGCAAAGAATTGCGGCTCGTGCAGCAATACTTTTTTGTGGCTTGTTCCCTGCAGGATATCTTTCGCAGATTCCGCAAAAACAACGAAGATTGGAATGAGTTCCCCGAGAAGGTGGCGATCCAACTCAACGACACCCACCCCTCGGTGGCGATTCCCGAACTTCAGCGCATTTTTCATGATGAGTTTGGGATGCCATGGGACAAGGCTTGGGAACTCGTGACACGCACGTTCGCCTATACCAACCACACGCTTCTGCCCGAGGCCTTGGAGCGGTGGAGCGTGGGGCTCTTTCACAAAGTGCTCCCCCGTCATCTGCAAATCATTTTCGAAATCAACAAGCGCCACCTCGAGCAGGTGGAAAAAATGTGGCCAGGCGACCTTCAGAAAAAGCAGGTGCTGTCACTGATTGAAGAGGGGGGCACCCAGATGGTGCGCATGGCCCACTTGGCGGTGGTGGGGAGTTATTCCGTGAATGGTGTCGCGGAACTTCACACCCGCTTGTTACGCTCCAACCTGTTTCCGGAATTTGACACGTTTTATCCCGGAAAATTCAACAACAAGACCAATGGAATCACCCCGCGGCGGTGGTTGCTGGCCTGCAATCCCCGGCTGTCAAATTTGATTTCTTCGCGGATTGGCACCGAGTGGCAACGGGATCTGGGCAAGTTGCGTGCTTTGGAGGCGTTTGCTGATGATGAACATTTTCAAGATGAATTTATGGTGGTCAAACACGCCAACAAAGTGGATCTTGCGCGCATTATCCGCGAGGAGTGTGGAGTTGAGGTCGATCCTTCGGCGATGTTTGATGTTCAGATCAAGCGGCTGCATGAATATAAACGTCAGCACCTTGATTTGCTCCATATTTTGGCGCTTTATCGTCGGCTCCTGCAAAACCCTGATTTGGATATTGCTCCCCGGGTGTTCATTTTTGCCGCGAAGGCCGCACCGGGTTATGATCTTGCCAAGTTGATTATCAAAGCCATCAATGCGGTGGGCTCAAAGATCAACAACGACGCCCGCATCAAAGGAAAACTGAAGGTTGTATTTCTGCCAAACTACCGGGTTTCGCTGGCTCAACGCATTGTGCCCGCAGCCGATTTGTCCGAACAAATTTCCACGGCAGGCAAAGAGGCCTCCGGCACCGGAAATATGAAACTGTCTCTTAATGGGGCACTCACGATTGGCACTCTGGATGGCGCCAATGTGGAAATCCGCGAGGAAGTCGGGGAGGAGAACATTTTTATTTTTGGCATGACGGTTGAAGAGGTGCATGAGCTGTTTGCGAAGGGCTACAAACCGCAGGAGTTTTATGAGGCGGACGAAGAACTCCGGGCGGTGGTGGATTGGGTTGGTTCCAATTATTTTACCCCGGATGAAGCGCCCGGAGTCCTGACGCCCCTTCGTGACAACCTGTATTTCAGCGATCCCTTTCTTTGCTTGGCGGATTTCCGTTCCTACAGCGATGCGCAAGAACAGGTTAACGCCGCCTTCCTCGACAAGCGGAGGTGGGCCAAAATGGCCATTCTCAACACTGCAAGAATGGGCAAATTCTCAAGCGACCGAACCATCTCCCAATACGCCAGCGAGATCTGGCACCTGGAGCCCTGCCCGATTTGATAGGTGAGTCATATTGCTCTGCAGGCCAGGGGGCACGGTCGTCCCGACCGTGTGTATTGGGTTAGCGTGGGGGATCAAACTTGAAACGGGCGAGATGCACCGTTCCTCCTGAATGATGTCTGGATCAATTTGACATTATCTTGTTGGCAACATTACATTGTATGTGTGACTCGAACTCAAATCCAATTACCCCAGCCACTCTTTCGACGGATTAAAAAAATCGCCGCAATCAGGGACTGGTCTGTTGCTGAATTGATACGACGTGGCATGGAAACCTACGTTCAGACTTGTCCTGAAGACATCCAGTCTCCAACACCATGGACCATGCCGGTGCTGCGCGGAAGCGGAGGCCATCTTGTTGATCCCGCCACGATTTCCGCCGAGGCAGAGGCTGTTGAAAGCCGTCAAACCACAGGCTGACATGCTGACTGCGGACACCAATCTGTTTATTCATGCTGCAGACCCTGATTCCCCTCGCCACGAACCGGCTGTGGCCTTTTTTGCCGCTGTTGCTCGGGGTAAAGAGGAGTTTGTTCTGTGCGAACTGGTCATGGTTGAGCTTTACATGCAGCTTCGGAATCCAGCTATTTTCGCCAAGCCCTACACCGCGAGAGAATCCGCTGCTTATTGTGCGGCTTTGAGGAGCAATCCCGCATGGCGCTGCGTCGATTATGACCCGCTGGTCTCCGCAAAACTTTGGATGTGGGCGTTGGAAACGAAGGCCGGGTTCAGACAGATCATTGATGCACGCATTGCCTTCACCCTGCTCCATCATGGTGTGAGACGCCTTGCCACTGTGAACGTGAAGCACTTTAAAGGCTTCGGCTTCGTTGAGGTTTGGAATCCTGTCGCGGTATGACGACGTTTTTCCACCATCGTTCATAAGTCCCATCTCTCTATTTCCCCGTGAGGCGAAATCGCTCTTGCTCAAGACGGGCCAGTTGGCGGATTCTCCGCGTTCATGCATCCATCGCCGATTGAATTGTCCGTCATCATTCCCGCGCGGGATGAGGAGGGCAATATCGCCGCTCTTATCACAGAGTTGGCCGAGGTGTTGCCAGTTGACGACCTGATATGGGAAGTGATTGTGGTGGATGATGGTTCGGTCGATGGAACCCGGGATCGTTTGGTGGAAGCCGGGCAACGCTACAAAAATTTAAAGATTGTGGGGCTGCCAACCCGGCAGGGAAAAAGTGCGGCGTTGGCTGCCGGGATTTCCGGTTCCATGGGTTCTCTGATTGGGATGATGGATGCCGATCTCCAAAATTGCCCCAAGGACTTCTGGCCCATGATTCGGATCTTGCGCGAAGAATCTCAGTTGGCCGGTGTTCAGGGGTGCCGGGTTCACCGCCAGGATTCGTGGGCCAAGCGATGCGCGGCGAGGTTGGGCTTTGTTGCCAGAAGGCTTGTTCTGGGTGACACGGTGCGGGATGTGGGGTGTGGGATCAGAGTGCTTCGCCGCGAGATGGCACTGCAACTGCCTCTCCACTTTGAAGGCATGCACCGGTTTATTCCCTGCCTCATCCGGCTTTATGGTGGG
This sequence comes from Terrimicrobiaceae bacterium, assembly GCA_040881805.1. GTDB lineage: Bacteria > Verrucomicrobiota > Verrucomicrobiia > Chthoniobacterales > Terrimicrobiaceae > JAJTZA01. The sequence goes on from JBBECL010000130.1 coordinate 21,711, forward strand.
GAGGTTCGGGAAATCTCGGTGGACCATCGTCCGAGATTTGCGGGCCATTCCAAATACCATATTGGTGTTGTGAGCCGTGGGATTTGTGGATTTCTGGATCTGCTGGCGGTGCGGTGGATGATTTGGCGAAAGCGGGAAATCCGGGGAGTCAGTGTCTCGAATGGAGGGAGATTGTCATGATGATTTCCCGCCGAAAATCAGAGGTTCCTTGGGGCATTTTTGCTGTGGTGGCTGTTGTGTGGGCGGTGCTGCTTTTTACGTCCTCGCGTTCGACGTTTTGGGATCGCGACGAGGCCCGGTATGCCACGGCCTCCCTGGAAATGAGTCAGTCAGGGAATTGGCTGTATCCGACCTTCAATCATGAGTTGCGGGCTTTTCAGCCTGTGATGGTTTATTGGCTGATGGGAGCATCGATTTCTCTTTTTGGTCCCAGTGAATTGTCGGTGCGTCTTGTTTCCACGGTGGCCATAACCATGGTCTGCCTTTTGATCGGACTTATTGCACGCGAGATGATGGGAACCGGCACTATGGCAGCCGCCATTGCCGGCACAAGTCCGATGCTCCTGCTGACCGGCACCGCAGCGACAACGGATGCCCTGTTGTTGCTGTTTATCCTCATAGTCGAAGGAGTTTTTGTGCATGCCTGGCTGCATGGCCCTCGCCGTTGGCATGTGCCGGTGATGGGGGTTGCCATGGGTTTTGCCATGCTGACAAAAGGGCCGGTGGGGTTGGTTGTTCCTGTGCTTTCCATTTCCACGGCATTGATCATGGCCAAAGGTCGGTCCAAAGCCGGGCGGTTTGGTTGGAAGCTTGCTTCGGTTGTGGGGATAGCTTTTTTCATCTTTCTCGCGTGGGGGATTCCGGCCAATGCCGCCACCGGGGGTGAATATTGGCGAATCGCCATCGTCGAGCGGCTGCCCAAACGTTTGTTTACGGCCATGGAAAATCATGGAGGGCAGGGACTCGTTTCGTTTTTGACCCATCTGCCCTATTATCTTGTGGTCCTTGCGGTCGGGTTCCTTCCGTGGACCCTGTATCTGCCATGGGTTGGGCGGCTGCCAAAACAACCAAAATCCGGCGAGAATTCCGGGTCATGGTCGCACAGCCCGGACGGACTCCGAGTCTTGTTGATTGGAATGATTGTTCCGACCCTGGTTCTTATGACCCTGATTGTTTCCAAGCTGCCGCATTACATTCAGCCGGTTTTTCCCTGGCTGGCCATCTTTGTGGCACTTTGGCTCGTCAGGTCTGGGGAATTTGCCACGACTCCATCGCTTCGGCGATGGCTGCGTGCCACTTTTTTGGTCATGGGGATTCCCGCAGTTTTTCTGGGTCTGGGGCTTGTTGGTTTTCCGTGGTTTTGGGCTCCCGCCGCCGATTTTCGAATAGCCGGGCTGGTGATTGGCGTCTCGATTCTCGCATTGGTGCCGGTAATCGGATTTTACTTCTGGCGAGGGGAGGTCCAAACAGCAGCCAGGATTCATGTGGCGGCCGTGTGGTTGCTTTTGTTGGCCGTGGGAGTCTTCGTCCTTCCTGTTTTGGAGCGGATTGCCAAGCCGGCGCAGACACTGGCGCGTGAGTTGAACGCTCAACTCCCCGAAGATGTTTTGGTTGCAACGTATGGTTGGAGGGAGCCTGGAATGCATTTTTATCTCGGCGCACGAAAGTTGCATTTTATCCATGACCCTCAGGCCTTGGAGCACTGGCTGAATGAGCCGGGTCCCCGAGCCCTGATTTTGAACGAATCCGAGGCAGGGGGGATGGTATTGCCGCCTCCGGGGTTCCAGAGAATGACAACTCAACAGGGATGGAATGTGGTGAATGGGAAACCACTTCACCTTTCCGCCTACCTCAGGAAATGAGCCAAAAACGGGTGCAATTGATTGGAGCAACGGATACAACCCGAGCGATGGAAATTGATGAACCGATTGCGATCACAGGCATAGGATGCCGTTTTCCGGGTGGTGGTCGTGGTCCTGACGCTTTCTGGAAATTGCTTTGCCGTGGTGTTGATGCCATCACCGAAATCCCTGGCGACCGTTGGAAAATTCCGACGTTTTATGACCCCCGTGGGGGATTGCCGGGAAAAACGAATTCCCGGTGGGGTGGATTTATCGAAGGAATCGACCAATTTGACGCGGCCTTTTTTGGGATTTCGCCGCGAGAGGCGTCCACGATGGACCCCCAACAACGACTGTTGCTCGAAACGGCTTGGGAGGCCATTGAAGATGCGGGATTCGTGGTTGATGCGGCGGCTGGAACCCATACGGGCACTTTTGTTGGGATCTCCACGTTTGATTACTATCGGTTGCAATCCAGTTTCCGCAACAAAACGACCATTGAGACCCATTCCACAACTGGTTCGGTTCTGAGTATCGCGGCGAATCGTATCTCCTACCTTTTCAATTTTCATGGTCCCAGTCTTGTGGTGGACACCGCCTGCTCGTCTTCGCTTGTGGCGCTTCACCTGGCTTGCCAAAGCCTGCGAAATGGGGAATGCACCACAGCCTTGGCGGGAGGCGTGAATGTCCTCATTATTCCAGACACCTTCATTGGGTTCAGCCGAATGTCGATGTTGTCTCCGGATGGACGTTGCAAAGCTTTTGATGCCAGTGGGAATGGTTTTGTCCGGGCGGAGGGTGCGGGTGTGATCGTTTTGAAACCGCTCTCGACCGCCCAAGCGGATGGGGATCGGATTTATTGTGTGATCCGGGGCACGGCTGTGAACCAGGACGGCAAAACAAGCAGCCTCACCGTGCCGGGTTTGGAGTCGCAGCAACGCCTGATTCGGCATGCGTGCCGGGAAGCGGGGGTCAACCCGTTGGAGATTGATTATGTGGAAGCTCATGGGACTGGCACGTCCGTGGGGGATCCCATAGAAGCCGCAGCCATTGGCGCTGTGATTGGAGAAAAACGCCTGACCAAGGAATGTCTTCTGGGATCTGTCAAAACAAACATCGGCCACCTTGAGGCCGGGTCCGGAATTGCCGGGGTCATCAAAACCGCCCTCGCTCTCCATCACGGCGAGGTGCCGCCCAATCTCCATTTTGAGAATCCCAATCCCGACATTGATTTTAAAAAATGGAAGCTTCGCGTGCCTGTTGTTGCGGAGAAGCTCACCAAAGAAAACGCCTTGGCTGGAGTTAATTCCTTTGGATTTGGGGGAACAAACGCCCATGCCATCTTGCAGCGTTTTCCTTCCCCGGCCATAAAAGTCACCAGGGAAAAACCGGCTCTCTTTTGTCTGTCCGCACGAAACTTGGAGGGCTTAAACGCCATCGCCACCCAATACGCCGGGTGGCTCGGTGCCAGCCAGGAGGTGCTTTCCGACATCTGCCATAACTTGTCGAGCCGTCGAATTCATCATCCCCACCGATTGGCCATTGCCGCAGATTCCAAGGTGGAGGTCATTGAGAAGTTGGAGGCTTTCCTCGCCAACGAGACCCGGCCGGGGCTTGCTTCCGGCGTGGCTGGTCCTTTGAAGCCACTGGCTTTTGTGTTCACGGGGCAGGGACCGCAATGGTGGGCCATGGGGCGCGAGTTGCTTTCTTCCCACAAGACCTTCCAAGAAAAAATTGCCGAATGTGATGCGCTTTTTCGTCAGTGGGGGGATTGGTCGCTGATTGAGGAATTGTCACGGGAGGAGTCTGCATCGCGAATGGACCTGCCTTCCATTGCCCAGCCGTCCATTTTTGCACTTCAGGTGGCCTTGTGTGCGTGGTGGGAGGAGCACGGCATTTGTCCGGATGCGGTGATTGGCCACAGTGTGGGGGAGGCAGTGGCCGCCTATTTTGCCGGTTCCCTTGATTTGCCCTCCGCTGCCAAGGTGATTTTCGAGCGGGGGCGTTGCATGCAGCTTGTTCCTCCCACCGGAAAAATGCTCGCGGTGGCCCTTTCCCCCGAAGCCATCACCCCTTGGCTTGCCGGCTTCAAGCGTCACGTGGAAATCGGCGCGATCAACAGCCCGCGCTCTGTCACCGTTTCCGGGGAGCCCTCAGCCCTTGAACAAATTGCCGCCAGGCTGACGGCAGCCAATATCTGGTGTCGGTTTTTGAGGGTGAATTATGCGTTTCACAGCGCGCAAATGGACCCAGTCAAAAAAGCTCTTAAAGCGGCCTTGCGCGAAATTTCATCAAAGCCCCCGACCCTGCCCTTTTGTTCAACCGTCACCGGAAAAATCTCAACTCACGAAAAATACGAGGCCGAATATTGGTGGAAAAACGTGCGGCAACCCGTGCGATTTGCGGAGGGAATCCAGACCCTTATTCAAGCCGGGTTCACCGACTTTTTGGAAGTGGGTCCTCATCCCGCGCTGTCGGGAATGGTTTCCGAATGTCTCAAAGCCGGTGGTGTGGAAGGAACTGTGGCTCATTCCCTGCGCCGGGGCGACGGGGAGGAGACGACCTTGATCAGTTCCCTCGGGGCGCTCCATGTGAAAGGAACCCCCGTTCGTTGGGGCACCAAGGGGTGCTCGGTCCGGCTTCCCTTGATCCCATGGAAGCATGAGCGGTTTTGGCATGAGACCCCCGAGTCGGCCTTCAGCCGGATGGCTCCCCCCGCCCATCCTCTGCTTGGTTGCTCGCTTGGCACAGCGGAGCCAGTCTGGGAACTGCCTGTTCATTTCGAGGTTTTGCCATACCTGCGGGACCATGGCCTCAACTCGCATGTGGTTTTTCCTGCGGCCGGGTATTTGGAGATGGCCATTGCTGCGGGTCATAATCTTCAACAAACGCTTTCCCTGGCGATTGAGGATGTGGAATTTCAGCGTGCGCTTTTCCTGACCGAAAGTGACGGGAGCACTTCAATCGAATTTCGAAGCGATTCCACAGGAGCATTTTTTGTTCATGCCCGAGGCGGGGCAAACCGTCCTTGGGCCTCCCATTGTGTGGGGAAAATCCGGAAGTCGGATGCCGCCGTGCCCGAGAGGCTTTCCTTGGCGGCGATTCAAGCCCGCTGCGCGGAGAGAAAAACGGGGGAATCCTGTTACGAGGTGTTCCGAGAAAAGGGGTTTCACTATGGAGGGGCTTTTTGTGGCATCTCCCAAGTTTGGCGAAGAGATGGGGAAGCGCTTGGCGAGATTTCCATGCCAGAAGACCTCGTGACCGAGGGATACCATATTCATCCGGCTTTGATGGATTCCTGCCTCCAAGTGGTTCTTTCGGCATTGAGCGAGACGGGGATGACACACGGGCTTTTTCTGCCGGTTAAGATCGACAGGCTCCTGGTGTTTGCACCAGCTTCCAGGAAAATATGGAGTTACGTGGAGTTGATCCATCAAAGTGAAAAATCTATCACGGCCGATGTTCGTTTGATGGATGAAAACGGAGGTGCCATTGCCATCATTGAGGGCTTCACCTGCACGGCCTTGGAGCAGCCATCTTCCAAGCAGCACAAGCTGGATGCGTGTCTTTACGGTATCGAATGGACAGAAAAAGCTCTGGAAGTTGGTGCCTTGTCACAAAACGCATGGGTTTTTATCGGTGGCAACGAGCCCTTGATCCAATCCACGGTAACGGCAATGAAGGCCGGGGGCGATTTTTGTGAGGTGGTCCCAAGTGTTGGCGGGTTGGAGTCCACCTTGGCATCCTGTCCCCATCCCGGCCATGTGGTTGTTTTTGCCACAACGTCTGGAGAGGGGGCCAACCCGGCTGAGGAGTTGTGTGTTTCTCTTCTGGAAACCGTTCAGAAATTCGTAGCACGGGGATCTGGATTTCGATTGATCGTGGTCACCCGCGGGGCTCAGCCAGTCCTTGGAACAGCGGTTTCCCCGGCTCAGGGTGCCCTGCTTGGACTGATCCGGGTGGTCATGAATGAACACCAAGAACTGGGCTGCCGCACGATTGACCTGGGAAGCTTATCAGAGGAAATCGAGGCCCTGGCTGCTGAACTCCGCTTTGGTGATGAGGAGGAGGTGGCTTTGCGGGGGGGGCAACGTCATGTGCCTCGCTTGGCGCGTGTGTCCCCCCAACCCAAACGTTTGTCCGGGACATCCACGCCGTTCCGGCTGGAAACCGTGAAGCCCGGTGTTTTCGATCAAATCGCTTTCCGCAAGGTGGCGCGTTCGTCGCCAAAGGCCGGCGAGGTCGAGGTGGAAGTGCTTGCGGCAGGATTAAACTTCCGGGATGTGATGAAAGTCCTTGGCATCTACCCTTTGGAAGAAGCTGTTGATTCCCTGTTGGGAGATGAATTTGCCGGACGGATCACCTCCGTGGGCGCTGGCGTGACGGATCTCCAGCCCGGGGATGAAGTTCTTGGCATCTCCCCGGGATGCTTTGCCAAATTCCTGATCCTGCCCTCGGAGTTTGTGGCACGAAAGCCCCAACACCTCACGTTTGAGGAAGCGGCCACCATCCCCGTCACCTTTCTCACAGCGCAGTATGCCTTGCACCACCTGGCGCGAATTCAACCCGGCGAGAAGGTGCTGATTCATGCGGCGGCCGGTGGTGTGGGCCTTGCGGCCCTGCAAATTGCCAAGCTGGCGGGGGCTGAAATCTTTGCGACGGCCAGCAAAGACAAACAAGATCTGGTCAGGCGGTTCGGGGCCGCGCACGTGATGGATTCCCGGTCTTTGGAGTTTGCCCGGGAGATCATGGAAATCACCGAAGGAGCAGGCGTGGATATTGTGCTGAATTCGCTGGCGGGCGAGGCCATCTCCCAAAGCCTTTCGGTGCTTGCCCCTTATGGCCGATTCCTCGAAATTGGCAAACGGGATATCTACCAAAACAGCAAAATCGGGCTCAGGCCATTCCGTCAGAATCTCTCCTTTTTTGCCATCGACCTGAGCCGCCTCCTTCGAGACCGACCACAATTGCTTGCCGATATTTTTGGTCGGCTTCTTCAGGAGTTTGTAACCGGTCGGTTGAAGCCCCTGCCAACAACGATTTACCCCATCACCCATGCCCCCGAGGCATTCCGCGAAATGGCGTCAGGCAAACATATTGGGAAGATTGTGTTTTCGCTGGGGGATTCCGCAGCCATTCCTGTCCTTCCCCGGCCCGGTGAGCCAATACGTTTTCGCAAGGATGGCACCTACTTGATCACCGGCGGTGTTGGAGGATTCGGGCTGGCGGTTGCGGAGTGGATGATTTCTCAAGGGGCACAAAACCTCGTGTTGGTTGGGTCGCGGCAATCGTCGGTCGAGGCCGCCCGCAAACATTTTGAAGGGGCTGCTGCCAAGGGGCTGAACATTCTGGCATGGGCCGTGGACGTAAACAACGAAGTGGCCATGGATAACATGTTCCGCGAAATCCAAGCATCCCTCCCCCCTCTTCGTGGCGTGATCCATGCCGCCATGAAAATTGATGACGCCGTCCTTCAACACCTCAATGCCCAGCGATTCCGCACCGTCATGGGACCCAAAGCCGCTGGCGCATGGAATCTGCACGTGCGGTCAAAGGATCTGCCTTTGGATTTTTTTGTGATGTTTTCCTCGATCGCCTCGGTGATCGGTAACCACGGACAAGGCAATTATGCCGCAGCGAATGCCTTTCTTGATGCGCTCGCGGCCCACCGTCATTCACTTGGCCTCCCGGCACTGACCATCAACTGGGGGCACTTGGGAGGCATCGGTTATGTTTCAAGAAATTCGCATGTGAGTGAATACCTGAACCGTCATGGAATCCCGGAGCTGACGCCGTCAGAAGTTGTGGAATTGCTCGGACGGCTGATTCAAGCCGAGACAACCCAGGTGTCGGCCATGCGCATCGATTGGCCCCGGTGGTTGGAGGCCAACCCCCGGCTATCCAAATTGCCCCGTTATCGCGAGATTTTGGCGAGAGAGGTCGATTCTTCTCAAGGGCCAACCAATGCTGGCGGAAGTGCCTCTGCAATCCTGAAGGCCTCCGGGGAAGAACGCCTCGTGTTGCTTGAACTGTTTGTTCGTGAAACCGCAGCCCGCGTCCTTGGGTTGCCTGCCGCCAAGTTGGACCCGGCGCGTCCACTCATGGAATCCGGGCTCGACTCTCTCATGGCGATTGAACTCGTCAACCGGCTTGAGGAGGGGCTCCAACTCCGCTTCCCCGTCGAGAAAATTGCGGGAGGTCCCAGCATCACAAAGCTCGCCCAAATTTTGGCAGACTCGATGCCGAAGCACACCGGGTCGTAATTTTCTACAAAGTTTTTGCCGTGAATGCAGAAACCTCTTCCACCATGACGGTGTTGAGAACCTTCTCCAGTTCCGCAAATGCCAGCCCGCTTGTGAAACCATCATACACACGATGGTCAATGGCGAACTGGACCGCCATGTCCCCGTTTGCTGAGACCGAGTCGTAATACAACGTGGTTGTGATTGGCGTGACAAATTGCCGGACCTTAAACCGCATCCCTGCGGTGCTGTTAACCGAAAAGGTGCCAAAGATGGCACTCTTTTGTTTGCCATCCACGCAAAGTCCATACCACCACAACAATCTGCGAATCGGCCGTGGAAACCGACTCGTCCTAATCAAGCGTCGATAACATCCGATGCTTTCAAGGGGCGCCTTGGTGAGTTGGAGCAAGCAGGCATCAATGTCTTGGAGCGAATAGGTCTCGGGTGCCTGCATCAGCCCTAAAAAGACAGCAGACTCACCATGGAACTCCCGATTGATCGCGACGGCGGCCACACTGAAGGGATGTTCGTAGAGCCGGGGGTATGGGAACCCGAGATAACTTCGCCTCAATTCGGGGATGCGGGCGGAGACGATCCCAAATGCTTTGGTCACCAAAGCACTCCAACTCGGACGATGTGCCGCACTCCGCCTCGCTTCCACAAGCGGACGCACTCTGAGAACTCTCTCGCCGGCCACCGTGGGAACCGCCTGGCTAAATGCCAACAAATCCCCAACCCAGCGCCTGGGAAGCGAAAGGGGAATCGTGCGTCCCCGAGCGGAACGACTCATACGTCTTGGAACGCCAATCTCATTGCAATTCTTGAATACACGCCCTTGGATCGATTCGTCCACACGAAATTGTGGTTATCAGTTTGTCGCACGATATGCCACAGTCTCCGCAGTAATTTTATCCGGCTGACTCTTGATGTGATTCCCATGAAATCCCTGCATTTTTTTGCTTACCTGCTGTATTGCGGGGCGACGTGGCTCGTGCGTCCGGTGCCTCTATCGGTGGTGTTTTTGACGGGGAAAGCTTTTGGTCTTCTCGCCTTTTTCCTGATGTCCAAACGCAGGCAGTTGGCCGTTTCAAATATGAGAATGGCCCTGAAGATCCCCGAGAAGGAGGCCGGGGATCTGACGCGTCAGCACTTTCAGAATCTTGGAGCGAATGTTCTCTCCATGCTGAAAATTCCCTTTATGAGCGATGCCGCCATCTGGCGTCATGTCACCTTTGACATTGCCCCCGAGATCCCCAAGGAGCCTGTCGGGAAAGGTTGGGTGGCCGTTTTTGGTCATTCCAGCAACTGGGAATTGCTTGGCCGCCTGACAAAACTTTTTCCCCAACACCGGTTTGGTGCCCTCTACCGCAAATTGTCGAATCCTGCTGTGAATCGTCACTTCAACCAAAGCCGTGCACAGATGGGGGTCCAACTTTTTGACAGGCAGGAAGATTTTTGGAAATCCGTGGCATTTCTGGAGTCGGGGGGGGTGCTTGGAGTGCTTTCCGATCAGCACGCAGGGATCTCCGGCACCTGGATGCCATTTTTTGGGCGACTGAC
>JBBECL010000131.1:0-4980 GCA_040881805.1 Terrimicrobiaceae bacterium
ATGGCGCGCTGAATGTCATGAGGGGAAGGATAGTTCACCCGAAGCGAGAGGTGGTAGCGGCTGTTGGGGTTCAGCAATTCGATACGGTAAAATCCTTCGGGCACCTGACGGTCTCCTTCTTGGAGCTTGGGGCCCTCGTGTCCACTGGAGGCGAGGATGGGATACGTGTGAACCCATGTCCATGGCTCGTCACTATTCGCAGCATAGATCTCCAGTTTCATTTCGCGCTTGAGGGCGATGATCAGCACGCGGGCCGGCGGGTAGGCCACGCCGCGCGCCTCAAAGCGCTGACGCACCCGCTGACCGCCGGTGGGCGAGAATTCTTTGACAGCCTCTTTGACGGTGCGCACCGGCTTGGGTTTTTGCGGAAAATGCTGCTTCGACAGCCAGAACGCCAGCGCTCCCAGTGCGAGGCCACCGGCGATGAGGCGCGTCAAGGTTCGCGAGCGAGGGACCATGGAGGTAAAATTTTTAGGAAAGCAAACCCACGGATTGGTAGTGCCGGTGGGCTTCGGACAACGACTCCCGGAGAGAGGATTTGGCCGTCCATCCCGTGGCGGCTTCAAAGAGGGAAGGATTGACGACCCACCGATCGGCCAAAATTTCGCGGACGCGGTCGCGGGTGAGGCTGGGGAGTTTGAGGCGCAGCGAGGGAGAGGCATCCACCACGGTGGAAGCGGCTTGGACGAGAGCCTGCGGCAGGGGGAGGTTGATTCCCTTGGATCGCAGGCAGCGGGCCGCCTCATTCAGCAGGGTGAGATCGGAAAATTGTTGCTTGGATGCCACGTAATAACAACGCGCGGAAAGGCTGTCATGGGCCTCAATGCTGGCGTCGATGGCATTTAGCAAGTCCCCCACCGCAAGGAAGCTATAGGTTTTTTTTTGGAATCCGGGTTTGGTGCGCACGGGGCCGCGGGCCATTTGGAAAAGCTGGAGGACGGCAGAATCCCGGGGGCCGAGGATCATGGGGGGACGAAGGACAACCATCCGGGATCGCCCGGATCGCAGGATCATCCGCTCCATCCGCAGCTTGGATTCGCCATAGTCGCTGATCGGCTCATCGGCATCGGATTCCTCGCGCGACATCTTGCCCTCCGGCGTCGGGCCACCGGCGGATTGCGAAGAGAGGATAATGGCGGGGCAACCGGAGGGAAGGTTGGCCAACACCGCCTTGGTCCACGCCACATTGGTTTTCAGATAAGGTTCCAGGGACCGTTCAAAGAGGGCTCCCGCGCAGTGGATGGCGGTATCAATCGGCAGGCGGGTGGGCCACTGCGCGGGATTGGCCGGCAGAGCTTTCACCTGTGAGGTCTCGAGGCCCTCGGCTTGAAGTTGGGCGAGGAGTTTTGATTCATCCCTCACCGGGGCATAAACCTTCTGCCCACGATCCACGGCCCGCAAAAGCAAATTTCTGCCAACAAATCCGGTGGCACCCGTGATTAAAACGTTCATGCTTCGGAATCTTTTGGGCTGATGGCCTTTTCGTAAAGATCCCATTGATGGAGCTTGTATCCTCCAATGAGCTCGGAGAGTTCCATGACCTCCGTATTCTCCTCTTGAATCCAACCCAACTCGGCATCATCGACGCATCGTTGCGCACACATAAATTGCTCGTAGGTCAGCCAGGCGTGGAGGCCGTTGTTTCGGAATCGCGGGGCAATCCCATAGACGATTTGCCGACCCTTCCGCAGCTTTTGGGTTTTGAGGAGATAGAGGAAATGGAGGGGGCGCAGGAGCCATGGCGTTTTTCGAAGCCGGGCCAGGTGGATGTTGATATTGGGAATCGTGAGGGCCACCCCGGCATTCACCCCATCCTGCTCGGCAATGAGCATCATTTCCGGGTAAGCGATGGCACGAAACTCATCTGCCGCCGAATCGAGGTCTTCTTTTTCAATGGGCACAAACCCCCAATTGCGTTCGAGTGTCGCATTATAGACTTCGCGAATGATTTCCAAATCCCGCTCCAAGCTCCGCAAGTTGATGGGCCGCAGGCGGGCTTTGGAGCGCTTGGCAACCCTCTCGGCAAGCGGCTTCAGTCGGGGCGGGGGAGGAAGGCGGTGGAGTGGCAGGTTGTAACCAAAACTTGCCATGCGTTTTTGAAAGCCTGCCCCGAGCACAAGCGGCACATAATACGCGGGATTCCACGTGAGCCCCACGCAGGGAGGGCTGTCAAATCCGTCAACAAGCAATCCGCATTCATCGTTGATGCTCGGATTGTAGGGACCCCTCAGAGTGTCCAGACCCTTGGCTCTTAAAATCTCCTCCACCTTGCCGAAGAGCATTTTGGCCAGCCGGGGATCATTTTCACATTCGAAAAACCCGAAAAACCCGACCCGATCTTTGTGGCAGGCGTTATGGGTCTTGTTGATGATGGCGGCAATGCGGCCAACGGGTTTGCCATGACGAAGCGCAAGGAACGGAAAAATCGTCCCGTGGCGTTTGTTGAAGGATGAGTCGGAGGAAAGAATTTTTGCCACCGACATGGGAAACGGGGGAACATAGTGTTGCTGTGCAGCATGCAGGCACTCCGGAAATCGTTCGAACCGGATTCTGAGAGCCCGGGTTTCGCAGAGAAGAAAATCGATGTCCATCGCATCAGAGTGTCCGAGGAACCGGCAAAGATGCAAGCCTCGGCGGAATTCCGGGGGGGCGCATGCCCGAAAGTTGCAAAAGCATAAAGAAGTGGCGGCAGATCCGCATGGAAACAGTCATCCCTTGAGAATTTCCCTCGCCCTCACATGTTAACTCGTCCAAGCCTGTTTAATGTAATTTGACAATCCAGTAAGAATTCTTACCTTAACAGTATGAATGCAGTGGTTTCTGAAAAAGGTCAGGTTACCATTCCGAAAACGATCCGTGACGGGCTCGGGCTTGTGCCTGGCTCCGTCTTGGATTTTGAAGAGGAGGACGGAAGGATTGTCGCGCGTAAGGTCATCGCCGAAAATCCGATTTCCGCATGGCGCGGAAGAGGTCGGCTCCCGGTTGGAAAATCTGTCAGCGAATATTTGCAGATTCTTCGAGGCGGGGAATGAAAACCGCCTTGGATACCAGTGTCATTCTTGATGTGCTAACCGCTGATCCCCCCTGGGCGGACGCTTCGGAGTCTGCTCTCAAGCTCGCCCTGCTTCAGGGGCCACTTATTATTGGGGAGTGTGTTCTGGCAGAAATCGCCCCGGCATTGGAGGCTGGGGAACTGGACCAATTCCTCAAGGACTGGAAAATCCTCTTCCTGCCATCCACTCAGGAATCTGCTCGCGAAGCTGGGAACATGTATCGCCGATACCTGCTGCGGACACCCAAGAAAACCCGAGTGCTCCCAGACTTTCTCATCGGTGCGCATGCGCAGTGCCATGCAGGTCGCCTCTTGGCCCGAGACCGGGGCTACTACCGTGATTATTTCACAAACCTCACCCTGATCGAGCCTTGAAACTCCTCCTCCTCCTCCCCTTGTCATGATCACAATGACTCATGCCCATCAAACTGGACTCAGATTTCCACGAGTGCCGCATGAATTTGTTTTTGATGTCGGATTTTTTTATGGATTTGGTTGGTAGGTTGTTTTGGTTTCCGGCTCCGGTTTCACTGACCCTCATTTTCCGTCGTTTTGAAATCAGACACAGGGCTGACGCCACGAAATGCATGAAACAGTGAGATCGCCGCATAGGAAATTTGGGGTACCTGATTCTGGACCGCACCCAACGAGATAGAATGCAGAGTTCCATCAATTTCTTTGATCAACCACTCGGTGGAGTGCTCGCTGAATGAGCCGCTCACCGGGAAGTTCTTTTTGGAAATCAGTCCGAGATGAACAATTTCTCTCACAAGCGCTTCCGCATGACTTGCCAGGCGTTCAATGGGATTACACTACTGAGTGAAAGCCGATTGCATTTGGGGTTTCGATCTGGCCGAGTGGTTTGGCACCGTAAATATCGGCGAGCGTGATGGGTTTGTTGGTGTTTGGGCAGGGCCGTCCGAGGATGGTGGCGAGTTGCCTGGCAGTTTGTGGTTCCAATGGACGAAAAACCCAACTTGCAGAAAGTCTCCCGGACCTCAGAAGGGCGGGATCAATTTCTGAAAGCGGGCAATTGATGCTCGAGATGATGTGAAACCGGAGGGCATCACCCATGAGCCCATCGGTGATGTTGAGGAGATTTCCAACGAGGTGTCCGTTATCCGCCCTGCGCCTCATCAAAAGCATTTCCGCATCTTCGATGATGAGCACTTTGGGGTGACGCGAGTAGGCACATTCTTTCAGCCAAAAATTGGTCATGTTTGGATTGGACAGCAGTTCGAAGCATGTGAGGGGAACAAAGTAAAAATCCACCTCCTCCCATGTGTTGGCAATGAGCCATCGTAAAAACGATGTCTTCCCGGTTCCGGGTGGTCCCTGCAGAATTGTGAAACTGCTGGCTTTGCGCTCCAGCGAGCGATGCAGATTCCCGACCCACTCGGAGAAGCCCGCGCCATAGTGCATGTCCATGGCGTCGGGCTCAAACTTTGGTTGATTCAATAAAGGGATTTTGTGGGTTCTTACGTGATTTTCCTCCAAGGCAATCACACGAAACGTTGGCTCCTGGGATTTCACAGGCATGGGAGTTCCAAACGTGTTGAGAATCAGTTGATGCGTTCCTTCCGCCTCGGCGATTGTGGTTGCAAGGACAAACCCGACACATCCCCAGTCGTGATACCGGGAGTTCACATGCACCACACAGGTGGGTGATATATCAATGACCGCCTGTTCAATCGTCAATTCCCCATCGGCTTCGGACGCAGTCGTGGTACAAAACGCTTGATCTGCCCACCTTTCAACAATGGCTGAGACCCTCGCAGGGATTGCCAACTGAATGAAGTGGCGAGGGTGAAAAGCTCTTGAGCGAAGCCGGAAATTGACATCAAGGAAGGTCTCGCAGGTCACATTGTAAAGTGCATCGGACCTTGGGTGCGCGGAGCTGCTGGAATCGGCTTGGTTTTCTGGTGCTG
>JBBECL010000132.1:0-31189 GCA_040881805.1 Terrimicrobiaceae bacterium
AGACTCCGCGCTCCGGCTTTTGGCCGTCAGCTGCCGGTGGCGGTGAACTGGTTTTTGGCCGGCGCGGCGAAGACCGGTTTGACGATTCACCGCAGAGTATCAACCCAATGTGATCTTATGGCAGGGTTATGAAGACAGGCTGGCTCGACATAGAGCAGCCACAAAAGGCGACACTCACTTGCCGTGCTGGTGGATGTTTTTATCAGCCATTTTTTTGAGCTCCGTGCGGTTGACTTTGCCGGATGCGGTTTGTGGCATCTCCTCAAGGAACACGATTTCGTCGGGGGCTTTGTAGCCGACTTGGGTGCGTGCAAATTGGATGAGGTCCTGACTGGTGGGGCGGTCAATTCCTTGTTTGACGGTGATGTAGGCACGGACATTTTCCCCATGAACCGTATCATGGATTCCGATGACGCCGGCGCTGGCAACCGCGGGATGTTCAAGCAGGACATCCTCGATTTCTTGAGGACTGATGTTTGAACCGTCATGGACGATGATTTGTTTTTTGCGACCACGAAAGTAGAGATAACCGTCCGGGTCGGCCTTCATCACATCCCCGGAGTCGAGCCAACCGTCGCGGAACAACTCTCTGGTTGCGTCGGGATTTTCCCAATAGCCAACCGTGGCGGCTGGAGTCTTGATCCAGACGCGCCCTTCTTCGCCGGGAGGAAGTGCTTCCCCGCTCTCGTTGCGGATCGAGACCGCGACTCCGGGGACCGCCTGCCCCACCGAGCCTGGCACGATGCGCCCCGAAGGCGGACTCACCGCCGCGAGTCCCACCTCGCACATCCCATAAGCCTCGTCGATGAGCATCCCGCTCAGTTCGCTGAATTCTTTCTCCAATTCCGCGGCCACTTTGTCCCCGGCGGCACGACACAGCCGGAGGGAGGAAAAATCATCGGCAGTGGCATTGTGGTCCCGCGTCAGGGCAAAGAGCGCTGAAGGAAGCATGGAGAGAACGGTCGGTCGATCGTCCCGCAGAAGGGGCAACAGTTCATCGCCGTCAAATGTTCGTGGAACGACAATCCCCGCGCCGACACTCAAGGCCGCGAAGGTGAGATAAAACGCTCCGACATGGGAGAGCGAAGATCCGGCAAGGAGCAAATCGTCGGACGTGAATTCCAGCCCGGCAACGGCCACGGCGAACATCCAAGCCGTGGACTGGTAGGTGTGCGTGACGCCTTTCGGCAGGCCGGTGCTTCCGGAAGTGAAAAAAATGGCGGCGGGAGAAGACGGTGACGGAGCGGGAAAGGGCTCTGTCGGAAGCGCGGAGCGAACGAGTTCCTCGTAGCTGGAATCGTCTCCAGCACGAACCCCATGCGTGATTTTCCCCAAAGGAAGCTGGCCGGCGGGCTTGCTGGCCTTGAGTCCCGGGATTCGCTCGGAATGCACCAAGAGAGCCTTGGCTTGGCTCACATCCAAGGCGTGATCGATCTCAGGGGCGGTGTAGCGATAATTGAGCGGGGTCGCCACAAAGCCGGCGTTGAAGCAAGCCAGGTAGTGGACCACAAGGGCCGGACAATTCGGCATCAGTGAAGCGATCCGGTCGCCAGGCTCAAGCCCCAGGGCCAGCAATCCCGCGGCCAAACGCTCGCTCCGCTCATGGAGTTCCCGCCAAGTCCAGCGAACCCCGGCAGAGATCAGTGCCGGGCGGTCGGGACCCAGGGCCAGACCTCGCGCGAGGATCTCGGGGATGGGTAACGGCTCAGGCTTTTGTTGAGAAGGCGGGGTGGGCTGCGTCATGTTTGGACGGGACAAATTTTGTCGCCAAGACATACACCCCAAGAATCAACCCCGCAAACAGGATATCGGAAATCAAGGAATTCCGGAAAAACATCCATGTGGGCGGATATCCGGGAAGCCCGACCGTGAGGGCTTGCACCAAACCGGCCGCATTTTTTGCATAGGCCGGGTTTCCGATCCAACTGGCCGCATTCGTTGCCAGATAGAAAAAGACGCTATTCGCCAAAAGCCCGGTCAACAAAGGCAAGGCCCCCCGGTTTCCCCGCGTGGCCAACCACCGTCCCGTCACGACCGCCACGGCCACACAGAACCATCCCGTCGCCGCCCCAACACTCAACGCCGGGTAACCGATCATCATTGCCAGGGCAATGTCAGAAATCAAAACCGCCGCCAAGGGAACAAAAAATGCCCACACCGCAGGCAGAAAAAACGCGCCGCAGAAGGCCATTGCCATCACCGGTGAGAAATTGGGAAGGTCGGGGAAAGACGTGGCAGAAACCACACGATACACTGCCGCCACCACGATCAACCCCGCGACCAAAAGTGCTGCCACAGCCTGGTTGTTGTTATTTTGAATCTTCATAATTTTGTAGAAATATTAGAAAAACTTATAGCTTAATTTTCTGCAAGGAGAAAATTGATGAATTTTCGGATTGCGTGGGGGGTCGGTTTGGTGAATTCTGACGGGCTCTAATTTTTATGCCAAAGTCCATTGCCCGCAGCAAGACCAGAAAGTCGGTCGCCAAACGTTTTAAAGTCACAGGAACCGGGAAACTGGTTCGGTCCAAGCCGGGTCGTCGTCACCTTTTGGAATCCAAATCCGCAGGACGCAAGCGCAGGCTTGCAAAATCGGCGTTGGTTTCCGAGAGTGACGTTCCCTGGATCAAAGCCTGCCTGCCGTTCCACTAGGATCGGACAAGCGAGAGATCTTCCCGACTGGTCGCGCGATAGGCGCGGCATAAATCGGAGCCGGTGAGTCGGAAGATCGCAACACCCAACCAACAACCGCTCCCAAGGAGACTCGACGACTCATCAAACAGTCGAAGAGAAACACAACATGCCAAGAGCAACCAATGCGCCGGCCAGCCGCGCGCGTCGCAAGAGAGTGATCGATGCCTCGAAAGGATACCGGGGTCGCCGATCGAAATTGTTCCGTTACGCCAAAGACGCCCAGATGAAGGCCAAGACATGGGCCTACCGGGATCGCAAAAACCGCAAGCGCACGTTTCGTGCGTTGTGGGTGACCCGCTTGAGTGCGGCCGTTCGTGCGGAAGGAATCACTTACAGCCGCTTCATTGAAGGCCTCAAAGCCGCCAACATTCTGTTGGACCGCAAGGTCCTTTCGGATATTGCCGTGACCGATGAGCCCGCATTCAAAGAAGTGGTGAATCTGGCAAAGTCTGCCCTCGAGAAAAAAGCCGCCTAAAGTGGTTTTTTTGATGGGTGCATTTCCGAATGCCGCAAGTTTGAGAAGGCCGGTCCTGCCACTGCGGGACCGGCTTCTCTGTAACGGCTTGTCGTTCCGTCATCGGGAAAGCCGCGCATGTTCGTCAGTCTCACGCCCTCATCACTAATGGACGA
The DNA here is from genome assembly GCA_040881805.1 of Terrimicrobiaceae bacterium. GTDB lineage: Bacteria > Verrucomicrobiota > Verrucomicrobiia > Chthoniobacterales > Terrimicrobiaceae > JAJTZA01. The sequence continues at coordinate 3,325 of JBBECL010000132.1, forward strand.
ACTACAAATTTCAGAACTCAAGGACCGGGCTCTGTCGCAGATTGCAACAGCCGATGCCGTGTCCTTGGATTCTGTGCGTGTGGGTTTGTTGGGCAAGCAGGGGGAGATCACGCGTTTGGGAGAAGGCATGAAAAGCCTCTCCAAAGAAGACCGCCCAAAATTTGGGAAACTTCTGAATGACCTGCGAACAGCTGCCACCCAAGCCCTTGAGGAAAAGTTGGCCAAAATTCAAGCCGAGCGGGACGAAGCGGCCTTTGTGGGGTTGGATGTGACCTTGCCCGGGGCGGCACCTTTTCAAGGGTCCCTGCATCCCCTGACGCATCTTCTCACCCGGGCAGCCTCGATTTTTCGGCGTATGGGATTTGCCATTGCCGATGGTCCCGACATTGAGACCGAGTGGCATTGTTTTGATGCGTTGAACACCCCCGCCGATCATCCGGCACGAAACGAACAGGACACTTTTTATTTGCCCGATGGCCGGCTGCTCCGCTCCCACACGTCCACCGTGCAAGTCCGTGTGATGGAATCCCAACTTCCTCCCGTGCGGGTGATTGCGCCGGGTGCGGCGTATCGGCGCGATGAAGTCGATGCCACTCATCTGGCCCAGTTCACGCAGATGGAAGGATTGGCGGTTGGCCCCGGGATCTCGCTCGCGGATCTGAAGGGCACCCTCGAATTTTTCTTTCGCGAGCTGTTCGGACAAGGAACGGAAACCCGTTTTCGCCCCCACTTTTTTCCCTTCACCGAACCCAGCTACGAAATTGACATCCGCGCCGAGGCACTTGGCGGGAAGTGGATGGAACTTGCGGGATGCGGGGTTGTCGATCCCGCCGTTTTCGAAGCGATTTGCCAAAAGCGAGGAGATCGCGCCTATGACCCCGACCTGGTGGGTGGTTTTGCTTTTGGTTTTGGTCTGGATCGGTTGGCCATGAACCTCGCCCGCATCCCCGACATTCGGATGCTGGTTGAAAATGACCTCCGGTTTCTCAAACAATTTCCAGGATGAAGGTTTCTCTCTCATGGCTTGCTGAATACATCGACCTCCCGGAAGGCTCAGGGGCTCTCGAGGACCTGCTGACCAACGCGGGGTTGACCGTTGAAGGAAAACAAACGCACGGGGCCGATTACCCGTTTGTGGTGGTTGCCAAGATTCTTGAATCCTCCCCCCACCCCGACGCCGACCGACTCAGTGTTTGTCAGGTGAACGACGGGAGTGAGCACCCCCGGCAAATTGTCTGTGGTGCCAAAAATTATAAAGTTGGCGACAAAGTTCCTCTGGCCATGCCCGGGGCCGTTTTGCCGGGAGATTTCAAAATCAAGACCGGCAAGTTGCGGGGGGTTGAGAGTCAGGGCATGTTGTGCAGTGCCAGGGAGCTTCTCCTTCCGGGCGATGATTCCGGCCTTCTCATTCTTCCCGAGGACGCGCTCGTGGGGGCCCCGATTTCCACCCTCTTCCCATCGGACACCGTTCTGGAATTGGAGGTCACCCCGAACCGCCCGGATTGTTTGAGTCATGTCGGTGTGGCCCGCGAAATTTCCGCATTCACCGGTCATCCGGTTCGTTATCCCGAGAGCCCGGATGTGGCGGTGAATGAAAATGAATCCCACGAAGTTCGCGAGCCGGAGGCCTGCCCCTTTTATTCTTTGCGACGGATCACCCTCCCGCCCCAGCCGCCAGCGCCCCCATGGCTCACCGGTCGGCTGGCGGCAGTTGGCCTTCGCCCCATCCATCCCGTGGTGGATGTCACCAATTATGTGCTCATGGAACTCGGGCAACCCCTGCACGCTTTTGATGCGGACAAAGTGCACGGAAAAATCCGCGTGCGCCATGCCATGGAGGGGGAAATCTTTTCCGCGCTGGATGACAAGTCCTATACGTTGAGTGGACAGGATTTGGTGATCGCCGATGACCATGGCCCGATTGCCTTGGCAGGGATCATCGGAGGCGCGGGATCCGCAGTTTCTGATTCCACCACATCCCTGCTTCTCGAGAGCGCTTGGTTTGAGCCAACCGGGATTCGCCGTTCGGCGCGCCGCCTCGGCCTGTCCACAGATTCCAGTTATCGGTTCGAACGCGGGGTGGATCCCCAAGGCGTGCTTCCGGCGTCCTCTCGCGCCACAGAATTAATCATTCATCACGCCGGGGGCCAAGCCGATCCAATGATGATCCAAGGGATTCTTCCCCCGGCCCCGGCCGCCGTTCCTTTGAGGGTCTCTTATTGCTGCGATGTGTTGGGAACAGAAATTTCCCACCAACACATCGTGGAAGCCCTGACCGCCTTTGGGTTGACGCTTGGCGATGAGGGATTGTGGAAGATTCCTTCCTATCGCTCCGACCTCACACGCGAGATTGACCTGATCGAAGAGGTCGCAAGGCATGTTGGCATTTCGAGGATCCCCTCCAAGCTTTCTGTCGTTCCGGCACCCGTGGGAGCCGCGGACAGGGTCTTTGATTTTGTGGCCTCCCTGCGCAGCACCCTCTCGGCATCGGGCTTTTCCGAAGCCCGGACGAGTTCCTTGATCTCGGCTGAACAAGCCGAAGGTTACCAAAACATTGTCCGACTTCGAAATCCGCTCGGGGAGGATCAGGCCATCCTTCGTCCCGGCCTGGCCCCGGCCTTGCTGGCGGTGCTCGCAAAAAACCTCCGCTTCGGCGAAAAATCCATCCGGCTCTTCGAGATCGGCAAGGTCTTTCACGAGGAGGGCGAGGAACTCCTGCTTGGTCTGGCTCTGACAGGCCCCGTTCAGCCGTCTCATTGGCAATCGGCAGATCCTTCGGTGCTTGATTTTTTTGGAGTGAAAGGGTTGCTGGGTTTTCTCTCTCTGGAGTTTGGCCCCGGCATCGCTGATGGGCGCTGGATCGTGCGCTCGAAAATCTCAGTGACCAACCATCCCGTGGGTTGGCTCGGGCAACTTTCCCCGGCGTTGGGCCGCGCGATGGATGCCGCCGATCCGGTTTTTGTTGTCGAAATCCGGCTGCGCACCCTCGTCGAGCGGAACGCGTCAGGCCCCGTCACGTATCTTCCGATTCCCGAGTTTCCTTCAACCGCCCGGGACATTGCCATTGTTTGTCCGCTCACGCTGGCCTATGCGACCATCGCCCATGAAATTTCCTCGACTGCGGAGCCCCTGCTTGCGGGCTTTGACGCCTTTGATGTCTTCCATGACCCCACAGGAAACAAATTGCCCGCCGACTCAAAATCCCTCGCAATTTCCTTGACATTCCGGTCTCCCGACCGCACGCTGAATACCGAGGAAGTCAACGCGGCAACAGACCGCATCAAAGCCCGCCTGAAATCGGCCCTTGCCGTCGGCTTCCGCGAATAGTTCTTCCACCATTTTTTAAAAATCTGTCGCTCTTGAAGACAGATTTCGAATTTGCCCTGCTGTGTTCGCGATTGCTCGGTGCAAACCCCGATCCGATAATTAAAAATCGTCCCGGAGGCTTGTTGAGTCGTGGCAATGGTACGCCTTCACTGGAAATCAGCGCCACGGGTCATGGTCATCCACTCTCATCATGAGGGAACGGGACATGTACCGAAACGGCACAAGTGGGGCATTCTTTTTATCGTTGAGACAAACTCCCCGAAGTTTGGGGAGCAGGCCTAGCTCCCTGCCGTGTGAAACTCCTTCACCGCATCAACCATGGCCACCACATTCGCGGTTGGTGTGAGAGCTTGAACGTTGTGGATGGCATTAAAGACGAATCCGCCGCCCGTCGAAAAAATTCGACACCGCTCGAGGACTTCGTCCCGAACCTCGGACGGGCTGCCAAACGGCAGCGTTTTTTGTGTGTTGACCCCCCCACCCCAGAAGGTGATGCGATCCCCGTGGCGTTCTTTGAGGGTTTTCGGGTCCATGCCCTTGGCCGAACATTGGACAGGGTTGATAATGTCAAATCCCGCTTCCACAAAGCTGCCCAGAAACCCTTCGATCGCACCACAAGAGTGCTTGAAAGTTTTCCAGTCCGTATTCTCGTGGATCCAGTCATTGATGCGGCGATAACGCGGTTTCCATATTTCATCAAACGCGGCAAGCGAACAAAAAGTGGATTCCTGGGTCCCAAAGTCCGTGCCGCACACCACCACAACGTCAATCACGTCGCCCGCGATGTCCCGAAGCCGCCCGAGATTCGCAACCGCGATCTCGATTTGTCGATCGAACAGGTCCATCACAAACTCGGGATCCGTGGCCACGGTCATATACCACTGGGCAATATCGCGTATCCCGGCAGGATTTTTGGAAAACGGAGCCGGCACGAGAGCAATATCGCCAAGCGCCGTGCCATTCAAATGGGTCATCACGGCATGATGGCCACCACGGTGGGCCTGCGCCTCGGCCGCCCAATAGGCGGCCTCGGCCTCAGTCATGAGGCTGAACTCCTCCAGGTTGTCCTCCACAACAAGATTGTCCTCGTCGAAGGGTTGCTGGCGGATGATGGAGTCAAAGAAAAACCCGGTTTGGGGCAGATGACCACTGGGCGGCACGCTGCGGTCTCCCTGCGGGTAAATGTAGATGCCATCGGGTCGCTCATCGACCTCAAAAGCTCCGGAAACTTCGACCTCCTGGCCCCATGGGGTTCGCCAAAGCTTCCAGTTCTCGTTGACAAAACCAAAGATCGTCCGGTTGGGAAAAACCGGCTCGGTGTCGATCCCCATGGCGCTGCGAAGGTCCTCCTCCACTAGCCCGAGCATTTGATAAGGTTCACAAATTTTCACGGGGCGTTCATCCAGGCCGTAATGTTTACGCAGAGCTTCCAAAACACTGCAGTGAATGCCGGTGATAAAAGATCCCCCGAAATCGACAGGCAGACGATCCGGGGTTTGGTGGTTGATGGAGGCACGGAGTCGTTCGCGGGAGTTCATAGAGGTTTCAGAGAATTGTAGCTTCGCCGTCGGCTGGTGTCTTCTCATCCAAGGCGAAAAAGTTATCGTTTTTTGCGATGGCTGCGGCTTGGAATTGCCCGTGGGATGTCCTGAGAATTTGATGATGGGGAGGCACCACAAGGAAGCGTTCGGGGTCACGAACGCCATGCAGGAAGTCTTTGAGCAAAGTGGGATCCCCCTCAAGTTTCAAAAATTTCCACCCCAGATGAGCCGCGCAACGCTGGCAATAGGATTCCGCCTCCTTGCAGGGATGAAGTTCCACATAGCCGGCAATGTCGTGATGAAGAAAGGTCTCCGCATCGGCTTCCACCAAATCCTGCACGAGTTCCTCGTCGTCGGGGTATTTTTTTTGGTATTCCCGCCGGACATGGGCCTCGCGATCCGGCCCCGGAACACGGTGTCCATGAACCCACCCGGGGGAGTAAAAGTAGAGGCCGGGGTTTTCGCGCAGGATGCGCTCATGTTTTGCCATGCCGCCAAGGAGGATGGAGAGACAGTCGTGCGCTTGAGGTATGACGAGCGGGATTTTTCCACTGCGCACGCCCACAAGCCCGTTTCCGCAGGCACCATAAAGGAGGAGAATTTCCTGACAAAGCCCATCTGCATCAAGGCGCTGGATGAGTTCCTGGATGCGGTCCCGCAGAATCCCCGGCTGGTCATGCAACCCCATTTCAAGCCAGAAGGGTTGCAGTCCCCCGGCCTCCAGAATCAGCGCGGCATCATGCTGAAAAACGTCGCAAGCGATCACGGCCCGCCGGAGTTGGGAGGGAGTTTGCATCATCGTTCAAGTTCCCGGAGGCTTCCGGCCAGGTGAACGAGAAGGTCCCCGTCGTCATCATGCACAATCGCGATCAACCCGGGCTCTCCCGCCGCTGGCGTCTCCTGAAGGTCCCAAGCGTCCGGTGTCCAGTCAACCGCGACACGCTCTTGGTCGAGGTCCAATTCTCCTTTCACGCGCAAAACCCCATGTGGCAAGTGATCGAGCCATTGACAAAAAAGTTCGCGAGAGCATTTGGCGGGACATTCCAAGACCCATGCGGTGAAAGGGTTGTCATCGCAGGTCGAGAGAGAGTCCTTCAAATCCTGGTGCCGATGTCCCTGCAGGATGTCGTCATCGACGCATCCATGATCCGCCCAGTGCAGACGGCAGGACGGGTTGGTGGCCCTCACCGTTTCAACCGCCAATATCTTTTGGTCCTCCGTGGCAAGATCCGCCTTGGAAAGAACCACAACACCGGCCAACCGAACCTGTTCGTTGGCCACGGGCAGGTTCTGCAGAAGGGAGGCCGCACGGGGAGTGGGAACCACGGTGATGACTTGGCAAACCTCCAGAAACGGCGTCAAACCAGACTGTGCGATCAGGGTGCCGATGGCACCGGGATCCGACATCCCGGAGGTTTCAATCACGAGAGCATCCAAGCCGTTGTCACGATGACGCGGGAGAACCTCCCTTTGGATGGCCTGAAGAAAATCCGCCGCGACACACTCACAAAAAAGACTGCCTCCAACAATAGCTTGTACCGGGAAGCCCGACACCCCGGCCAAGCGCCCCCCATCGACATCACGTTCGGCCAGCTCATTCACCAGGAACATGATCTTCCGATCCGGATGGCTTGTGGCGATCTGTTTCAGCAGCGTTGTTTTTCCGCTCCCAAGGAATCCGGTGACGAGATACACGCCGAGCGGTTTGCTTTTATCCATGGGGTCATGCCTCCTTCCAATGCCTCAGACGGTCTTGAGATCCGAGGCGGATTTTATGGAGGCCACGAGTTCGGCACGATCCGGAATGAGGGAGGCGAAACACTCCCTGCCGTCGATGCAGATACTCGGAATGGCGGAAACCGACAATTTTTTCATGTAGCCCAGACCATCCCGTTCCGTGATTTTATGTTCCCTCACGCTGACCCTTGCTCCCGAAGCATCAAAAACCCTGGCCGCCTCCTTGGCCGCTTTGACCATATAGGCACACGGCGCACAGCCGGCGGAATCCAAGGTGACCACATCGACGATGACTTGGCTGTGCGTCGCATACGCGGGCACTATCACATCCTCGAAGGCATCCGATTCATCCCTTGGTGGCAACGCGCGGGCAATACGCTGGAGATACGGGTCATGGACGAGATTCGCGACCGCCTCGAGGTTGGCGGGCGGGACGGCATACGGAAGATCGCACCCGGGTGCCAGAATGTGGCCGGAGCCTGCGGCCGCATCCAGACATTGCACGGTATTCCGCCGGGCATCATCCTCATTGCCCAAAAGAAGGACAACGGTGAGTTGAAGATTTCCACCAAAGGATTTTCCGTGTTTGCGACAGGCTGCCGCAAGTTCCCTGATGTCCACGTTCTCATCCACCGAAACATTGTCACACGACGTGGAGGCCATCGCGTCGAGGTTTCTTGTCGCATTGCCACACACAAAAAGTGAGGAGCGACCGCCCATATCTCGGATGGCATCAAAAATCCGGTTGAGATAGGGCGCAACCACCCCGGAGAAGTGAGACACACCAATCTGGCTGATCATGGGATCGACCACAGCGATGACATCCGCCCCGGCATCAAGATAGGCCTTGGACATGGCGATCGCGATCTCCGTGCAATGCGCGAGAAGCGTGAACACCCCGTCTTCCTCATCAAACATGTCCAGCAAAACCTCATCGCCCCGAAGGTGCAGGGCCAGCGTGAGGGGACCGGTCAGCAACCCATAAAGCGCCACGTCGGGGGACGCGTCACGGCATCGGCGGACGGCCTCCATGACCACGGGAATACGGCCTTTTTCGACAGAAAACCCGGGCAGCGACGCCAGATCGTAATCATCGCCCAAGGGATGTGATGCCACGGAAGGCGGTGTTTGCTCAGCCCAGACCAAATCACACCCAAGCACTTCCGCCTCCAGTTGGAGATCAAAAACGACCGGAATACCATCAGGCCGGTATCGTCGAACGGCCTCGGCGACCCCTTGGGTGATCAGGTCCGCAGATTTTAAATAGGTCTCCGCGTTCACGCCCACAAGCGCACCACCATGGACGCCAACAAAAGGCACCCAAGGTGTCCTGGGAGTGACTTCGGAGGCAATGGCCTTCAGAAGAATTTCTTTTCCAGTGAGTTCGGGGTGGGAGGTCATGGGTTTTTGGTGGCAATTTTCAATTTGTGGTGTTTGTGGTATGTGAGAGGGCCGTTGTCAGTTTGCTCAATCCGGGCGGGGTTTCATTTTTCCGGAGATCTTCGGATTAAGCACCCAGCGCAACTTTGGCGGCGTCCACCGCACTGGCTGCATCCGAGGCATAACCGTCCGCCCCGATTTCTTCCGCATAAGCCTGCGTGATGGGCGCACCGCCAATCAGGATTTTGACACGGTCGAAACCGGCCGCACGAATCGTGGCAACCGTTTCCTTCATGGCGGGCATTGTGGTGGTCAGAAGCGCGGAGAGGCCGACCAAGGCGGGCTTGTGTTGCTCGATGGCGGCAAGGAATTTAGCCGGGGAGACGTTCACCCCAAGGTCCACGACATCAAACCCCGTGCCCTTCCACATGGTCGCCACCAAGTTTTTTCCTATGTCATGAAGGTCCCCCTCCACCGTTCCGATGATCGCCGTGAACTCGGGCTTGATCCCGGCCGCGATGAGCAAGGGCTCAAGGATTTTCATCGCCTCCTTCATCGCGCGGGCGGAAACCAACATCTCCGGCACAAAGATTTCGTTGTTTTTGAATTTTTCTCCGACCACTCCCATGGCGGGAATCAGGGCTTCCTGAAGCATTTCCAGAGGACTGATGCCCGCCTGGAGGAGGGAATCAACCACAACAACCACATCCTTGCGTTTGCCGTTGATCACGGCGGTTTTTAGATCATCAATGGTGGACATAAGAGCATGGGAAGTGAATCGGTGAAGATTCGGGGATTACCGCGCCCGCGTTGTCCGGGGCAGGAAGTGCGAGGGGAAACGTGTTCATAACGGGACGCATCCTAACATGAGGCGCATGACGGTTCTTGAACGGACGGTGATATCTTTGGAATGGAGAGATGATTCACACGCCCGGCTCTTCGCGGGATACGTCACCGCCGGCGCTCGAGGCTGCCCGGTAATGCCGTGGCGTATAGCCTTTGAGCTGACGCATGATCCGCGTGAGGTGGCTCTGGTCGCTGAACCCACAAGCAGCGGCAATATCGGCAATGGGAGCGTCCGTGCCCCGGAGTTGCTCGAGAGCTTTGTCCAGCCGGACTTGCTGGAGGAGTTCCGTGAAGGATTGTCCGAGGCGATCTTTGAGAAGGGAGGCGAGATGACTCTCTGAAACACCGACATGCCTTGCCAACCAGGATCGTGTCAGGTGCTCCGAGCAGTGGTCTCTGAGAAAGGCCATCGTCTTGCTCAAAACAGCATCCGGCTTTTTACCGGACCCGACAGCCGCCATGATTCGGTCAAAAGAATGTCTCAACCAGACGGCAAGTTCCTCATCATCCTGAACGCGCGAGAGCTCCACAAGATGTTCGTAGCCGTTTCCCAAGATCTCTTCCTGCGAGGCCCCGGCATCCGCCGCCGCCCGGGACATCATGACCACCAACTCCAAAAGAAGCCCCTTGAGGGCGTCGGAATCCTCTCCCCCCTTGGCATAAACGTGAACAAGAACGCGATTGATCGCTGCAACGGCTTCCGGCCGGTCTCCCCGTCGAATGGCCTGCACGATCCGTGCCTCCTCGGCAAGGTAGAAGTCCCTCACCCGCGAGTAAAGATTGTCGCCCGTGGTTTGGATCTCCGGATATTGGCTTCGCTTCACGGGGTTTTGATAGGTCATCAGACGGCTGTTGGCAAGGGACCGCCTTAAACGGACCGGGAAGGAACGGGCTGACGCCCGCGCGAAGCGCCTCTTGGATGGCAGGGCAGTCCCCTGCCCGCCCCCTGCCCGCCCATTTGACCCGTTCAACGGGAGGCGGCAGGCTCGGACGGCCCGAAACCTGGATGTTGCCACCCCTCCCATTCGCCAAGCGCCGGCATTTTGAACGGGTCGCGAGCTTGACTCGCGTTAATTCCCGCTTGAGGAAAGTTGCTCGCGCAAGCGGCGGATTTCGTCCAGGAATCCGACTTCATCGCGGGTGACGCGGGAGCCGGGGAGTCGGAGTTCGAGTTGTTCGTGGATGACACGTTTGTTTTGGCGGCCACGGTTCCAGATCATGTTTTGTAGAGTTTTCATATCGGGCTTGACATTGAGGGATGAAGTAGGACAATACCTGTCCTATGCCTAAAAAAGTGAAACTTTTTTCAAGATCCCGGATTGGCCGCCCAACCCGGGCAAAACCTCCCCTCCCGGGAAGACACTCCCGCCCCCCGATCGCGCGGATGATGAAAATCCACGAGTTGCTGGCTGCGGGAGAATTCCCGAACTGCTCCAACTTGGCGGGCGTGTTTGAGGTCTCATACAAGACCGTGCAGCGGGACATCGATTTTATGCGGGATCAGCTCCTGTTGCCAATCGACTACGATATGGGGCGTCATGGGTTTCATTACACCAAGCCGGTGAACCGGTTTCCAATGATGACCGTGAGTCAGGGAGAATTGGTCGCGCTCCTTGTGGCGCAGAAGGCGGTCGAGCAATATCGCGGCACGTCCTTCGAGGCCCCGCTGCGCAGCGCTTTTGAGAAGCTGGCCTCCAGTTTGGACAGCGAGACGAGCATCTCTTTGCATGAACTTTCGGATGCGGTGTCTTTTCGTCCGAGCGGGGTTCCAGTTTCCGAACTCAAAGTTTATGAGAAGCTGGCGGAAGCGGTTTTGAAATCCGAGGTGTTGGAATTTGACTACCTTGGCCTGCACGCATCCAAGCCTGGCAGAAGGCGGGTCGAACCCCTTCACCTCTCATGTATTGCTGATCAGTGGTATCTCATTGCCAATGATCAAGTTCGCGCCGCAAAACGAACCTTTGCTCTCACGCGTGTTCGGAAAGTCAAAAATCTGAAGCGCACTTTCCGAAAGCCTGCGGATTTTTCGCTCACGCAGATGCTGGAGGACAGCTTTTCCGCATTTGAGGCGAGGGATCCGGTTCGGGTCAAAATCCGATTCAGCCCGTTTGCCGCGCGCATTGTTTCCGAGCGCAAATGGCACAAATCGCAAAAGCTGGCACCCACTCCGGAAGGCGGGGCGGTGTTGACGATGCAGGTTGGCCTGGCCCCGGATCTTGAGAAGTGGATTCTGGGTTGGGCGGACAGTGCCGAGGTTCTTGAGCCTGCTTCCCTGCGCGAAAAGGTCGGCCTGCGAGCGGCCAAGATGGCCGGGCTGTATCGTTAAGGTTCCTGCAAAAGGCTGAGCACCGCCTTCTGGGCATGGAGGCGATTCTCTGCCTGACGAAAGATCGTGCCGGCATGGGCCTCGAACGTCTCCTCGGAAATTTCTTTTCCTCGATAGGCAGGCAGGCAGTGGAGAATCAGGGCTTGGGGCGCACGCGCCAACAAGGAGTCATCAATTTGAAATCCACGGAATTGGGCCATGCGAAAGGCCGCCTCCTCCTCCTTGCCCATACTCACCCACACGTCGGTGTAAAGGGCATCCGCGCCCTCGACAGCCTCTTTCGCATCCGCAAACAGTTTCACGTTGCCGCCCGCCCGGGCAAGCAGGTCCTCGGGCGGGAAAAACTTGGCCGGGGCCGCGATGCGCAACTCAAACCCGCAGCGTGCCGCCGCCCAAACCCAGGAACGGGCCACGTTACAATCCCCGTCTCCGATGAAGGCAATCTTCAGGCGGTCAATCGAGACCCCGGATTCCGCCAACGTGAAAAGGTCGGAAAGAATTTGGCAGGGATGTTCTTCGTCGGTGAGGGCATTGATGGTCGAGATGCCACTAAAGGTGGCAAAATCCTCGACATCCGACTGGGCAAACGTGCGAATCACAGCCCCGTGGAGCATCCGGCCCATCACCCGGGCCGTGTCCTTGATCGGTTCGCCCCGACCCAACTGGATATCATCAGCCGCCAAAAACATCACATCCCCTCCCAACTCACGGATCCCCACCTCAAAACTCACGCGCGTGCGGGTCGAAGATTTCGAAAACATGAGCGCCCAACATTGTCCAGCCAACGGCCCCGACGGTTCACTCCGCCGGTTCCCTTTCATCCGGGCAGCCAATTTGACAATGGTAAGAATCTCCTCGCGGGAGAGGGATTCCATGGATAGGAGGTTTTTCACGCCGGTGTTGGTTGATTAAGGAAAATTTTAGGCCATCTGTGTCGCTCCTGTCGAAGAATAAACGCGAGCCAGGGTTCGCTCCACGATCTCAATCGCAGCATCAATTTCTTCAGAACTCACGTTGAGAGGCGGCAAAAACCGGACGACCCGCTCACCGGCAGGGATCACCAGCAACCCCTCCTCTTGCAGGGCCAACACAAGATCACGCGCGGCAATTCCGGGAGGCAATTCCATGCCAATGATCAAACCCAAACCCCGCACCGCCGCGTTCTCCCAACCAAGGTTGATGATCATCGCCCGCAGAGCCCCGGTCAACCTGGCTCCCATGGTTTGCACATTCTCGAGCACGTGCCCGGCGGCAATCACCTCCAGCACAGCAAGCCCCGCCGCGCAGGAAACCGGATTGCCCCCATAGGTCGTCCCATGCGTCCCCGGACCAAGCAAATCACAAAGAAGCGTGCCATCGCCCAAAGGCCGTGACGCCGCCCAAAACGCCCCGAGCGGAAAGCCGTTCGCGATGCCTTTGGCCCAGCTGACCCCATCCGGTTGCACATCCGGCGCTATGGACTTCCACCCGCACAGGTCTCCGGTCCGGCCCAATCCGCATTGCACTTCGTCAAACAACAACAACAAATCATGGTCGTCACAGAATGCCCGGAGCTCCCTCAAAAACCCGGCGGATCCCAAATGAATCCCCCCCTCTCCCTGCACGGGCTCGACAAGAACCGCTGCCGTGGTTGGTGTTAATGCGGATCGAACGGATGCCATGTCGCCCAAATCAGCATGAGAAAATCCCTCCAACAACGGCGCAAAACCAACTTTGACTTTGTCCTGTCCGGTGGCGGAAATCCCGGCCATCGTGCGACCATGGAACGAGTTTTTGAAGGTGATCATGCCAAAGCGCCCGGTCGCCGCACCAAACTTTCTGGTCAGTTTGATGAGCCCCTCGTTGGCCTCGGCCCCGCTGTTACAAAAAAAGACTTTGCCCGGACCCGTGATTTCTACGATCCGTTGAGCCAGATCCGCCTGGGGGCCCGTGCGATAAAGATTGGACGTGTGAACCAGCGTGGCTGCCTGACGACTGACGGCTTCGGTCACCACCGGGTGGGCATGACCCAAAGAGCAGACAGCAATCCCTCCACCAAAATCCAAATAGTCCCGGCCGTGAACATCATAGACGTGCGTGCCGCTCCCCCGGACCAAATCAAGATCAAACCGCCCATACGTGGGAATCACATACTTTTCATAACTCCGATTAAATCCGTCCATTCCACAAAAAAACATTTCCGGGGGTGATTGTCCATCTTGCAACTCACTCCAAATGATCGCCTAGGTGCGAATGGGCGACTGTCCCCCCCAGACCTCCAGAGCCGGGGTAACAGGGCGGAAATAAAAGATGTTAATGCCAGGTTTGATCAGAAGAGGAATCTCGATTTCCTGCCTCCGTTTTCGCTTCGACTCAAAACAAGACAGACGGATATCACGCTTCCAGATTTCGACGCGCATCGGAGCAAGAACCCTGTCGGTCTCACTGATGGGATTGAGTTTCCCATGCCATCGGCTGTTTTGGGCGCAGAGGAATAAGAAAGGGGGCATCAGACCACGACCATAACCGCTCAGGATGAGAATCCACATCGGCCCGCCCATTCCAGACATTGGCATTAAACATAATATGGGGGAGATGAAGCAGTGCGCTTACAACCAGCAGAAAGATAAGTGCGAATCTGCTAAGAGGAAGGCGGAGACAGAAGGCAATGCCAGGCAGGCAAAGAAGGGCCACGAATGGAACCGCCTCTGAAAGTAAGCGAGATCCCCAGCAATGACCTCCCCACCACATTCCCCACGAACTCACCAGAAAAATGTGCGCAAAAATCACCACAGCGCAGAAAATCACCCATCCTCTTGGTACAGGGTAGTTGGTGGATTCTGCCCATTGACGGCGCACTATGGGAATAAGGGGCATAAAAGCCAGCAATGCCCAGGGCTGATAAATAAAAAATCCCCGACCGGGGCTAAGTAAAACGGCAACGGCTTCTGTAGCAGGCGAGTTCCATAACCTTGCAGTGATCTGGCCGGTCGATGGGCCGAAGATGCTGGGATAAATTGATCCATAAAGTGCGCCCCATGGAAAAAAAGAAATTATAGCCACCAGGAAAATTCCAATTGCACGGCGAGGTGAGCGTACAAAAACCCAAAGAAGAAAGGGTGCCAAGAACAAGACTGAGGAAAGTCTACAGGCCATCATGAATGCACATGTAAAGCCCTGAATCCATAAATCTGCCGGCCTTGGTTGCCTCTGACTGCGAAACTCAATCAAGAGAACAAGAAGAGATCCCAGAATGACACCCCCATGTTGCCATAAACCCTGCCCAACAGTGGAAAACATGGCCGATCCAACACCAAGAAAAAGTGTCGTGAGACCGGCGGCTTTGACCGGCACTATGTGCAGCGCAATCAAAAGAAACAATCCCAGCGAAGCGGCAACCACAATGGATGCAGTCAGTTTTTCAATCCGGTTCCGCACTCGGGGCATTTCAATCTTGGCACCAACAATTTTTGAAGCGGTTGCAAGTGGAAGGGCAAAACCCAACATGCCCGCAGGATAGCTGGAGTAGATTCCCGTGGAGGTTTCAGTCAAATAATAAGGAATTTCCCCTTCGGTCGTTAAGTATTCAGAAAGTTCCAAGTTGCCCTCGTTCAACAGGCTCGCAGCTATCATCAAAACGGGCTGACTGTCTCCCGACCCATGCAGCGATGATTTGATGTTGTAAAAGACGAAAGTTGGAATAACAACGAAAATAATGATTGCTTTCCACGGAACATGCCGGCTGTGGCCAGGATATGATTTCAAACTATTCCAGGCACTCCGAATGTGGTTGTTAAACTTCCTGCGATCTTCAGTGTCAAATAACCAGCGAAGAACAGGCACGATTGATGCCAGTGCAATATTCTGCAATATGCTTCCTTGCGAATGAAGACAAAGAACAGTGGCAACAAGAGCCGTAGAATATTGAAGAATTCTAACTCCTGCTTTTATTCTCTTACTTCTCATCGTTAGAATTGATAGCGAGAAATACACAAGATCACCATGAAAGGACAACAAAATTATCGGGTGCGAGAAACTTGGAAAATCTCCACCCGACCTTGTGACCCCCGGCTAAATCCTTTGTGAATAATGCGGGCTAAGCCTGCGGTCGGGTGATTGTCGAAACTACGTTACGTTTCGTTTCCAACTCAGAGAGAATTTCTTCATGACGTTTTTTATTGATGGGATAAATGGCAGCCAGGGCAATTCCAAGAAGAAGCGAGATCGCAGGCATGGGACCAATGGCGATTCGAATAGCGGTGAGCGCCGACTCCGGCTGTTCGGGGATGGCCTCGCCCGAGACGCTGGAAATATAACCGGCAAAAGAGAGGGCCTGCCCCACAAGGAAAGTTCCCAATGCCAGTGCGATCTTTTGAAGAAAGACAAAGAATCCGTAAAAGACCCCCTCTCTGCGCTCGCCGGTGTTGAGTTCATCGAGCTCAATCACATCGGGAAGCATGGCATTCGGGATCAGATAACAAACCGAAATGCCCACCCCGGCAAAAACCGCCAGCACATAAATCCAGGCCCCCGCCCCCGGCTGCAGAAAAAGAAGACCCCCTTGGGCCATGAGCCAGAAAATCATTCCATAAAAGTAAACCGGTTTTTTTCCAAGCCGGACGCTCACCCAACCCCAAAAGGGGATCAAACCGAGGGCCGTGACCTGCACGGTGAGGGCAATGATTGGAAATTGGGAAGCAGGCAGACCCAGCCAACTGCCCACATAATAAGGCAGGATGGTAGCCGTGAACTGCATGGCCAGCCACGAGAACAGGTAGATCCCGCACACAATCAGGAAGGGGCGATTGGCAAACACGATCCGGAATTGTTCCCGGATCGGCAGCTTGGGTTGCGGGACTTCGACTTCCAGCCGGTCCTTTTCTTTTTGGATTGCAATCTTTCCTATGCCAGCCACACAGACTGCCATGGAAAGCAATCCAATGATAGCGACGGACAAGGCCATGGCGGCATATTTGAGATTGTCCGGTGCAGCCTTCATGAATTCGAAAACCACCAACGCCACCACCAGCCCCCCGACACTTCCCCCCAACGAAAATGCCATGCGGAACCCCGTGATCCGCGAACGCTCATCATAGTTATGGGACAACTCCGGCGTCAGGGATGAATGGGGCAGAGCCATCCCGGTGTAGAAAGTGTTGTAGAACAGCGCGACGACCGAATAATAAGTGAAAAGTGCCCACTGGGACCCACCCCCCACAAAATCCGGCACCCACCAATTGAGAAAAAAGAACAACGCAAAGGGAACGGATGACAGGACCATCCACGGGATCCGCCGCCCAAAACGCGATTTGGTATGATCGGACAACCAGCCAATCACCGGGTCATTGACCGCATCCCAGATTTTGCCAACCAAAAGCACACTGCCCGCAAGACCGGCCTCCAGCCCCGCGACACTGGTCAGGAAAATCATCTGAAAAAAGATCATCGTGCTCCCTGCCATGGCCGGACCCAGTTCGCCGGCCCCGTAAGCAAGCTTTCGGATTGCAGGAAGCGATTTCTCCGTGGACATCACAAGGCATCCTTCATGTTCCCTGCGGTTTGGCGAGCGCAGAGTGTGAACCATCTGTCAAAATCCTTGCAGAGGTTGGATAGATCTTACAGATCCGACGGTGGGGTGGGATTTTATGGTTTTTGCAAACCTTGTGGCTGAGGGTTTGAGGATGCGGGTCTTGGTGGCGGGATCCATCGTGGCCAGACCAAAGGTGGCGGTGTATCCATAATGCCATTCGTAATTGTCGGCCAAGGACCATGCAAAGTAGCCCCTGACATCATAACCATCACGGATGGCCCGACCAATGGCGGCGAGGTGGTTTTGCATATACCATTCGCGCTTGGTATCATCGGAAGTCGCAATGCCATTTTCCGTGATCATCATCGGTTTGCCATACCGGGTCGCCACCCTCTGAATTTCTTTGTACAGGCCGTCAGGGTCAATGCGCCATCCCATCATCGTAAAATTTGGCCCTCTCCGATAAGGTCCAGTCAACAAGGAGATAGGACCTGGTGCTTGAGAGTAGTAATAATTGATACCGAGGATATCACAAACGTCGTAGATCCTGTCCAAATGGTCGGTGTTGCCATGAATCATGGTGTTATAAATCAGCCCCCCGGGGTCAAGCGGGGCACGCTCCCACCATGGCAGGGCTTCCACACTCAGAATTTTTGCCGAAGGTTTGATGGCTTTGATACGGGTTGCCGCGTCACGGAACATGCCGGTGCTGGCGTCGATGGCCTTCCAATAATGGCCAAAAGCCAGGCTCATGGCCGGGGGCCACTGACCGACAATATAGGCTGTGGTGATCTGGCCGTTCGGCTCATTTTGCGGGGCGTAAAATTTGGTATAAGGCGCCGTGGCTTTGACCATTTTGTCGACATAGGCATTCCAGCGAGCCCGGGCGCTGGGATGCAGCCAATTGGAAGCACCCGGATTTTCCTTGTCATAGAGCCAGTCCGGAAACGTAAAATGCCACAAGCAGATGACGGGTTCAATTCCCAGGTTCTTGAGTTCGCGGGCCATGCGCACATAACCACGAATGGCCTCTTCATTATAAACCCCTGGTCGTGGCTCCACACGGGCCCACTCAATACTGAAACGATAATGGGTTGGCCGGATTTTTTTGAGCGCCTCAAGGTCCTTTTCAAACTCTGTCCACGAATAAAGGGCATTGCCTTTCTGCGGGGCCTTGCCTTGTGACACCAAGATATCCCAATCCGTGGAGAAGCAGGGGGGGGTCCCGGGTGTCACAGCCGGGTCCTCATATTGGTAGCTGGCTGTCGAGATGCCCCATGCAAAGAGCTCCGAGGCCTTGGGTTTGGGAATTGCCCCGGAAAGCTTGGGGGTGGGGTCAAACTTGCCGAGAGGATTAATGGGATTCACACAGCCGGGGAGAAGGCACACAATCAGCAGAAGGACAGTTTTCACTGAAGGTAGAAGAAGGTAACGCTGACAAAGTGTCAAAAGCGAAAATCTTAACGACCGGGAAGTTTGCACAAATGGGATAAAACGGGATCGGAGATCTTCCCCAGATCAGGAGAAGGATTTGAAAATCCTTTGCCGCATGCTCCCGGAGCTTGTAAAAACAACGAACAAGTCATGAGTCACAATCGCCAACAAATCCTGCTCATCGCCGGAGATTTGTCGGGAAATGCGAACACAACCCGGCTTGCAGAATGTCTGGCCTCCAGAAATCCGGATCTCGTCATTCACGCGCTCGGCGGAAAAACGCTTGGCGCATTGGCCAAAAAAACTGGAGGCACCTGGATTGCGGACACGACCAACTGCAGCGCAATCGGGATTTGTTCGGTGTTGATGATTTATGCACGCGCGAAGCTGATGTCCCTGCGGATGCAAAAATTCGTCCGATCCCGCCCCATCCAAGCCGTTGTATTCTGTGATTGGGGAGGCTTCAATTGCCGTCAGCTCAAGTTTTTCAACAACCAAGGCATTCCCAGTCTCTACTATTTTCCCCCGCGTTCCTGGCAGAAATCCGGCACAGCGGGCCTGGCCTTTGCGTCAAAGGTCACGCGTGTGGCGACGCCCTTCTCCTGGTCGGCCGACCGGTTAAAAGCCGCGGGCTGCGACGCGGATTGGGTCGGCCATCCCTTGCTGGAAGCCGGTATCACACGGAGTCGGCGGGAGCGTTTAAGAAAAGAATTCGGAGTGAAGCCCGGGGAACTTTTGATGGCCCTTCTCCCCGGCTCCCGGAAATCCGAGGTCCGGGTTCTCAGTCCCCGGATGGTGAAGGCGGCGCAAATACTTTCCAAGGAGTTCCCCGTCAAATTTCTTGTTCCCGTGCCGGAGGCCTTGGTGACCATGGCCGCCGCTTATTTTCCACCCCCCTTTCATATCGTGCCGGATCGTTCCACCGAAGTTCTGTCTGCCGCGGATGCAGCCATCGTGAAGATGGGTTCCGCGACATTGGAGGCGGCCGTGTTGGGGGCTCCACAAATTGCTGTCTATGACTTTGGATGGGTCGCACGTTTGGAGTGGTCTCTGCTTTGGGCCTGGAAAAAAATTCCCTTCATTGCCATGCCAAATATCATTCTGCAAAAAGAACTTGTTCCCGAGTTGTTGGGTTTGAATTGTCAGCCTGAAAAAATGGCGGACGGGATAAGAAATCTGCTCACCAACCCCGAAGCCCGGGAAACCATGGAGCTGGGCTACACAGAAATCCGCAAACATCTGGGGAGTGAGTTGCCGCAGGCCCCCACGTTGGCCACGGCCACCATTCTGGAGCAGATGCTCGGAAATCCCCCGTCCACGCATGAGAAGGGACAACCACCCCGGATGAGCCCGGAAACCCAAAAGACGGCTTCCCGGCCATGAGGGTCGGTCTGGTTTTGGAGCGGTTTGACGCCGGGAGGGGCGGCTTGGAGCGCTGGACATGCCAGTTTGCCACCAAGCTTGTGTTGGCAGGACATGACGTGCATGTGATTGCCTGTGAATTTGTGAGCCCTGCTGCGGAGTTGCCGGTCAGTTGGCACCGGGTGGAGGCCTCACCTTCCCCGATACGAAGGGCCCAATCCATGGAGCAGGTTCTCCGTGGTCTGTCTTTGGACATCATCCATGACATGGGGTGTGGGTGGCAGGCCGACATCTTTCACCCCCATGGCGGATCCCCCGTGGCGGCATGGAAGCACAACTTGATGCGGATCCCGCGTTGGAGGCAGTTCCGGCTTTGGCGGGAAAAACGATACCGTGAACAGGAAGCCATTGAAAAACGCCAGCAGGCGAACGCCGGTGCGGTGTTCGTCGCCGTGTCGCGAATGGTCCGGGACCACCTGGAAACCTTGCATCAGATTCCCCGCGAGCGCATTTGTGTGATCCCCAATGGGGTGGACACGCGGTGGTTTTCACCGGCGACGTGCCGGGACCTCAAGGCCTCCACCCGGCAAGCCCTTGGAATTTTGGAAAATGAGGTGGTCTTTGTGATGGTTGCCCATAATCTTCGCCTCAAAAATGCGGAGGCCGCCATCCGGTCATCCCATCAATTGTCTCTCGCGGGTCACGCCGTGCGATTGTTGATTGTGGGAGGCAAACGACCGGCGCCTTTTCTGCGACTGACCGAAAAGCTGGGGCTTCGGAACAAAGTCATCTTTTTGGACTCCACCCCCGACGTCCGTCCGTATTATGCCGCCGCCGATGTGCACTTGCATCCCACATGGTATGATCCCTGCAGTCTTGTGGCCTTGGAGGCGCTGGCCTGTGGTCTGCCGGTCATCACAACCAGCTACAATGGCGTCTCGGAAATGATGACCGATGGACAACAGGGATTTGTGGTGGACCCCCCGTCCGATATCACGGCTCTCGCAGACAAAATGAGACGAATTCTTGATCCGGTCATGCGCAAAGACATGGGAATCGCCGCACGCAGGCTTGCGGAAAGCCACACGATGGATCGCCAAACCACGGAGCTTTTGACCCTCTATGCCGAACAGGCAAAGCAAAAACGATGATCACCCCAAAAGTCAGCGTCTGCATTGACGTTTGCAATTACGCGGCATTTCTTCCGGAAGCGGTGGAGTCGGTTCTCAATCAGGACTTCACAGATATTGAGGTGATCATTGTCGATGACGCCTCAACGGATGCGTCCTTCGAGATTGCCAAGCACTACGCGGCACAGGATTCCCGTGTCATCGCCAAACAAAACCCGATAAATCTCGGGATGATCAAAAATCGTAATGCCTGCCTTCGGTTGGCGCGGGGTGAGTTTGTGAAGATTCTGCATGCCGATGATTATTTGCATGACCCCCGCGCCTTGAACGCCATGGTTGCCATGCTCGAGGCCCATCCTGGGATGAGCTTGGTGGCAAGTGCGATGCGGATCGTGCAGGGTGGGGTTTCCCGGGACCGGCGGTTTTCGTATTTTCATGGCGGGAGGCCACTCACGGGAACAGCGGTGATCACACGATGCCTCAAAGAAAACCGCAATCTGATTGGCCCGCCAAGTGCGACGATGTTCCGCCGGAGCAGGAGTCAGCGCGGTTTTGATGAATCCTTGTTCAATTCTGCGGATTGGGAAATGTGGCTCCATCTCCTGGAACAAGGGTGTTTGGGCTTTCTGGAGCAGCCGCTCGTTTCCTACCGAAAACACGGGTCCCAACAGACAGAGCAAGACAAGCAGACTCTCACCGAAAGCGAAGATCACCTGGCCATCCTGGCAAGATATTTGAACAAACCGTATGTTCGCCTTTCCGGGCTTTGCAAGCGCCACTTGAAGCACCGGGCTATCGCGAACTTTCACAAAAGCAGCCGGCACTTGGGCCGACGGGATGGCAGGGCACTGATCCATCACCACGGGGCATTCCGATTTTATCGCTTTGCCCCGGTGTCTTGGGTTTACGGGCAGTTCCTCCGCCAAAAACGCAATTTCCAAAACCTCTGTCTCAAAGCCCATACAAACAAAAAGGCAGCCTCCCCCGACCGGTTACCCGCCGGCCTGAACGTGGCCGGATTTTTTCAGGGAGAATATGGTATTGGCGATTCCTCGAGAGCTCTCTGCGAACTGATCCGCACCAGCCAACTGCCCGCAGCGTTTGTGAATATCACGAGCCGGAACCATCGCAATCAGGATCGGAGCATTTCCCGGTTTTCGGAAACCAATCCTTATTCGGTGAACCTGATGACCTTTTCGTTTGATTACGCCCGACGTTTTTATCGCGATCAGGGCCGCCGCTATTTTAGAGATCGCATCAATATCGGCCTGTGGTTTTGGGAGTTGGAATCCTTTCCGCCACGGTGGCATTCCTGCTTCGACTATTATGATGAAATCTGGACCTGCACGAGTTTCTGTCAAAAAGCCCTGGCCGACGTTTCGCCGATTCCTGTCGTGCCCATCGGATACCCGCTCCCCCGGGTCCCCCAGCCAGAGCCGGACCATCAAGGATTTGGAGTGGACCCGTCGGATTTTGTGTTTTTGTTCAACTTTGATTTTCACAGCGTGCTCGAACGCAAAAATCCCGGGGCGCTGATTGCCGCCTTTCGATCGGCTTTCGGAGCCGATACCAACCGCGCTGTCTTGATCTTGAAATCCATCAATTCCCATGACTACCCGGAACGGCTTGCCGCACTGAAGCAATCAACTGAAGGGCTGAGGATCCATTGGATCAATGAGCACCTTGATGGGAATCGCATGTTGCAGCTTTTCTCCACCGCCGACTGCTATGTCTCCCTCCATCGCGCCGAGGGACTCGGGTTGGGCATGGCAAGAGCCATGAGTTTTGGGAAACCCGTGATTGCAACCAACTATTCGGGAAACTTGGATTTCACCAAACCCGACAACAGCCTCCTCGTTCGTTATGAACGCACGGAAATTGCACGGGACCACGGGGTTTATGAGCGGGGTGGGGTCTGGGCCGAGCCGGATGTCCAGCACGCCGCCATCTTGATGCGAGAGATTTATGAGAATCCCGAGCTGGCCGGAGACCTTGGCCAGCGCGCCAAAGCGGACATTCTGGCCACCTTCCACCCGGAGAGCGTCCTAAGCAAAGTGCGGGCCAGGCTGAAGGTGATCGACCCCCGCTTGGGATTCATTTGAGACCATCGGGGTCGCCCGGCAGATATCCCATGTTCAGCTTTTTTTGGGTTCATCCAAGATTGCCAAAACCTCGGCACCAAAGTCGCCCCACGTTTTCATCTTCCTGGCCAGGGCCTCGTTCGCAAGGCGTCTGCGAAGTTCTTCATCACAAGCCAACCGGAGCAGGCCCGTGGTGAGGGCCTCGGTGTCCTGCACATCCACGGTGAGACACCCCCCGCCCCGGGCGTTTTCAGCCATGACTCCCTGATTGGCACACAGACACGGCTTGCCAAACCACAAACTCTCCACCACCGGCAACCCGAACCCCTCAATCCATGAGCCAAAGACGGTGAAATCACACTCCCGATAGAGATCCCTCAATGTTTCCGTGCGAATGTTTTCATGCCAGATGATGGCAGGATTTTTTTGGGTGAGGGCCCGCACCGTGCCGGCAATTTCGGGAGCCCCATCGTAGGAAGCCCCCACCAAATGGAGCTCCAGTCGCACCCCATGCGAACGGCTGCAGGCGGCGTGGAAGGCATTCAGGATTCGCGAATGGTTTTTTCGGGGCTCCAAGGTGGAAACACAGAGGATCCGAACAACATTGCCCGTGGTGTCACACGGCTGCGTTTCTCTGGGGCTTCCTGAGATTTCTGCTGCCAAGGGGCAGACCCGGAGGGTCGGAATCCCACGATTTTGGGATCGCAAAAACTCTTGGTAATGCCGGGCAGAGTATTCGGAGACCGCGATCACAACGTCCAACCCGGAAAAGGCCAGCATGTAGTCGGCGTGTTGTTCTTTCGTCCAGTGCCAAACCACTTCCGGGTGGAACCACGCAATGGCATCATGAAAGATCCCGGCAATCCGCATATTCTGCCGCCTGGCATAAGTGATCACCTGGCGCGCGTGATACCCCTCCATCAGTTCCGGAAGAATCAGCCAGCCGTTGTGAAAAGATTTTTGATGGTCGGGGTGGCGGTGAATGGGAGTTTTGTGATTCATTCCCCGGGATTGAACCCATGTGGGCCAGAGACGGGGCTGCAAAACGGCTGAAAGATTCCAACCGGAAATCGCGCCGGGCGGCCTTCCCAAATTGTGCTCCCAGGCAGATCTGAGTGGAGTCAGACCGTCACGCCCGAAGGACCAGCGCAGAGGATAGACCTCGCAACCCCGGGAGGCAAGTCCCGCAAGCATTCCCCGAACCACCATCTGGATGCCAGTGCGGGCATTTGTCTGGGCGGTGTGGCTGGTGTCAACGTAAACTCGGGCTGGCATGGCAGGGATTCCCAAGACATCGGCTCCATGGGAACGGTTCCAAGTGCTGATAGTGGTGATTCTTGGGAATAGCAACTCTGGAAGCTGTGGTTCCCTCAAGAAAGGTTTGTCAAAACAACCGACAGGTTGCATCACTGGGGAGGTGGCAACCTTTTCACCGCCGGATGACAACCCAACGCTCCCCTGCGTTTCAATTCTTGTGATTGCACAGCGTGGCAAGGCCATGATTCAGGCCTGCTTGGAAAGTGTCTTCGCGACCGGGGAAAATTCCATCTCCCGAGAGATTCTCGTGATTGACAACGCTTCAACCGATGGCACGGCCGAATACCTGCATTCATTGGGCCACCGCGTGACGGTTCTTCGTAATGCCTCCAAGGAATCCTTCTCCCAAAACAACAACCTCGCGGCGAATGCGGCTCGCGGAGAGTATTTGTGTTTTCTTGGCGATGACACCGTCGTCGCCGAGGGGTGGTTGGAAAAAATGGTGTCCACCCAGCGCCATGACCCCCGCATCGGTCTGGTTGGCAATCGCCACCTTGATCCCGACACCGGCCGGATCCGGCATGCCGGGATGGTATTCAGCGCGGACGGCAGACCACTGGTCCTTTACACCAAACAACCTCCGGACTTCTGGCCTGCTCTGATCAATCAGGAATTTCAGATTTTGAGCGCCGCGTGCTGGCTTCTGCGGAGGCATTTGTTTCTGGAAATGGGAGGGTTTGACACGGATTTTGTGAATGGCTGGGGAACGATAGATTTTTGCCTTCGCGTGCGTCAACGGGGTTACAAATGCTTTTATGTGGCAGAGAGTGTGATCTATCGCGCCTCGATCCCTATTCCTGAGGCCTTGGGTCATGAGGCGAGGGATTGGGATCTTTTCCGCTGCAAATGGGGCATGGCGATCACGCCGGACATCGCGACATTTTATGCCGGCCCTGATCCTATCCCCGAGCCTGTCCGGATCTTCGAAGTGGAAGATGTGCTTGAACCGCCTCCCTCCGCAGACACACGCTCACACATCGAGACAAGGTATGGACACGTGGAAGCCTTGCATCACAAACACCCGTGGATTGCATCGCTTTTGCGGGCCATCATTCGCCTGACAACCAGCGTGGCCAAGTTGCTGAATCGGGCAACCTCATAAGCCGCAAAGATGTCATAGCCGGTACAGGCGACGGAAAAGATACCCCCCCAACCCAAGAAAAATCAGGTTCGGGAGCCACATGATGAG
The DNA here is from genome assembly GCA_040881805.1 of Terrimicrobiaceae bacterium. Classification (GTDB taxonomy): domain Bacteria; phylum Verrucomicrobiota; class Verrucomicrobiia; order Chthoniobacterales; family Terrimicrobiaceae; genus JAJTZA01. The sequence continues at coordinate 28,504 of JBBECL010000132.1, forward strand.
GATCGGTTGTGCCACGGGTGTCTGAGAAAGCACCCTCGCATAGGTGATGACCAAGAGGTAAGCGAACGCAAGAACCAGGCTGAGAGCTATCCCGACCGAAGTTTCCTTGCGATGAGCGGTGATGCCAAGGGGAATTCCGACGAAGGCAAAAGCCAGACAGGCAAATGAGAGCGAAAACCGGCGGTGATATTCCACACGAGCCGGAAGCGGATTTCCCTCCGCGCCGGACGCCAGAAACTCTGTCAACTCGGCAAAGGTTTTGCCAGCCAGTGACCGTTTGCGGTCTCCCATAAGAAGCACTTTCTGCATGGAAAGGGGATACGTCACCTCCTCGATCAAAATTCCGTTTCGAACCTTGGACAAATCGAAGGGAGACCCTTTGTCTCTTTCCTCAATCCGCACCTTTCGCATATGAATGAGAAGCTCAAATGTCTGCGGATCGCGCGAGACTTCGGCCTCCTTGGCTGAAATCATCCGGGAAGGAATACCCTCACGGTTGACCTCAAAAATCACCAAGTTCTTGATGAGATTGCCCTCGGTGGCCCCAATGGAGATCCGACGATCAGCAAAGGTGGTTATGACCTCATCCTCACGAAAGAGCGTCATGGGGTTTTTGGTGGCCAGATGCGATATTTCATTCAGCATTCGTTGCCTGGCCTTGGGATTGACGTCCACATTCAGCCACATGCAAAATCCTGCCAGAATCCCGGCAAACACCAATGCCGGAAGGCAAATTCTCAAAAGACTGACGCCGGCGGTTTGTAGCGCAATCAGCTCGTTGTTTGCCGACAACCGCCCAAAGACCAAAAGCACCGCCGTGAGGAGAGCCCAGGGGATGGTGAAACTCAGGGTGAATGGCAGAGCCAGCCACAAAAAAAACAGAACGGAGATCAATGGCAGGTTTTGGTTGACCATCAAATCCATCAGCTCTCGAATGACATTACCAAGCACCAAAGCAAAGCTGATCACAAAAACCCCGCAGAGGGTGCCCCAGAAAACGCCTCCGAAAATATGCCTGTCAAAAATCTTCATCACGAAGAACCGTCGACATCGGATGAGGCAACCACCCGCGTGCGTTTTGTCAATTTGCTGCATACCCCGCGCTTCGAGGATCTGATAAAATCAAAAAAGGCCAAGACCTCGGGGCGCCAGGTTTGCTGCCGCGCTTGCTCAAGAGCCTGGCTGATGTTCAGCTCGCTTTGGTAAATGAGTTGAAACGCCTCTTTCAGTTCCCGTCGCGCGGAGATCGTCCACCCGGCTTTGCGCAAACCGAGAGAGTTGATTCCCCACAAGGTGCTAAAGCCGGTGACGCAGACATAAGGGGGGATGTCTTTCACGGAGCGTGTGGATTCCCGAACCCTCGCCCAAGTGCCCACACGCAGAAACTGATGATACACCGAACCCACGCCCAGGTCCGCACAATCCCCAACTTCAACATACCCACCCAGGAGGCAGTTGTTATGGACCACCACCCGATTCCCCAAACGCGCATTGTGACCAAGGTGGCAACCCGTCATCAAAACGCACTCGTCGCCCACCAAGGTGGCAGATCCCTCCTTCGTTCCGCAATGGATGGTCACGAATTCCCGAATGAGGTTTCCCCGTCCAATGCGGACCTCGCTGTGCACCGCCTTGTTGAAAGCATAATCCTGCGGTGGGGTTCCGATGATGGCACCACGTCCGATGTGATTATCTTCCCCAATGGTTGTTTTTCCTTCAATCACGACCTGGCCTTCAACCACTGACCCCGCGCCAAGGGTGACGTGTTCGCCGATGATGACGTGGGGACCGACAACAACGTCTTCCGCAAGCTGAGCTTGGGCGTCCACGAGAGCGGTTGGGTGAATGTTCATACGATTCAAGGGATCCTTTACCATCAGAAGTCATAATGACATTGGCTATGTTGGGCAATAAAACCCGGTGGAAACATTCGCAACGAGCGTCAGAAAACCTCAGCGCCTGCCGCGTTGGCAATCCGGCGATAGCGATCCCCACCCCGGGCCGGAGGTTCGGAAACCCCCGCAGGATTCTGCCAATGCGTCAATCCCTTGCGCCTCGGCGATCCCAAGCGTGCAGGAATGCCTGCCACCACCATCGCCTTGGCGGCCATCGGGTTGTCGGAAAGAAGAATCCCCACGTCGAATTTTCCTGCCTTCCGGATCCTTGTCACTATGTGGCTGAAGGACTCACCATCCGCAAAAGCCAAAACCTCATCCACCTCGACCACGTCGAGCCAAAAGGTGGCCAGTGCTTCCGGCGTGAGAATCGAAACACGGGCTTCGGGTCGCCCGCGTTTGATCGCACGAACCGCCGGAGCCGCAAGCCTTGCCTCTTCCGGTTCATCCACTGAACTCACCAGGATGCGGAAGGGGATCAATTGCGAAAAATCAGAGCCGGGCGGGAGGTGTGTCTGCTGGCGGTTGGCGGTAAAAAGAAACCCGAAAGGCGGAGTTTTCCAGCGGTTGTGAGTCCACAACCAATCGGCAGGATTTTGCCGGATCTGGTTTTCCAACTCGCGATTGATGTGGGCGGTGGTGCTTTCAATGGATGGGCCTGGCGGGATGGGCTGCCCCACGGACACATGCCAACGGGCAAATCCCACGGTGGATATTCTGATGGGCACAAGGGGCACACCAACACGCTGGCCAAGCGCCGCCGCCAGCGTCGATGTCGAGGTCAGTCGCCC